>JAJWOH010000011.1:20434-49189 GCA_021635485.1 Segatella copri
AGTTTCTTCACCCCGTTTCCTACAAACATGCGTACTTCCTCCAGCGTACGTTCAGGCATCCCGTTCAGCTTCAGCGCATAATTGCAGCTTGCAGCCAGGTCGTGGAGAGAAGAAATCAGGGTTCCGTCAAGATCGAAGATATAGGTATCGAAATTGAACTGGGCATGAACCGGAACCCTCTTGATGCGGAACTCACCGCCGTGTAGCACATAAACATCCTGATGGTATACGCGGATTTCACCCTGAGGAGTTCCCTGTCCACCAGCCTGTTCATTACCCGAAATGCCAAAGATTCTGTTATCCCCAAATTCCCATCTCTTCAGTTTCTGGGTCTGTGCATCAATCACCACATATTTATATTCTATCGGCTCATCGATAGCCTGCACATCCACAGATATTTCCCAGTCCTTGCCATGATTGTTCTGCATCTTCAGGAAATGAGCCGGATTCCATTTGCCCAGCGTAGGATGATTTCCCAACAGAGCTACAGCCTCACCCTCATAGAGTTTCGGGGCATGAATCTTGAAGATGATAGTACGGTCGAAGAGAGGCAGACGCGCTGGCTTGACATCAGTAAACTTTACCTGCTGCAATACGAAGGCATTTTTTTCCACGTAAGGATTATCCTCCTCCAGCCAATAGTCCTGAAAATAGAAATTCTTACTCTCATCAAAAACATAATGGCGGGCAGAAGCGAGCGATTCCCTACGCAGCACCTTTCCCTCAGCATCTTTCACGCAGTAGCAGTAAGCTACAGCTACGAAAGGGTGATGGCAGTTCTGCCTTGACGCCATTTCCACCTCCCAGTGATAACCGTCCCGGGTGGTCATCGGCAAGTCCATCGTATCTTGATAGCCGTCAGCGGCGGCAAAAGTTAATTCTACATGCAGGGCATGACCCCACTTGGCAGCATACGCTATCGAAAACTTCATTTTCATAATCCTTTTATAATAATGTGCCCGAAAGCACCGATACACATGTTGATTCTCAATGTCAAGTGCAAAGGTAACAAAAAAGCAGACACAACGGATAAAGAAAGATGACAATTAACCTATTTTAAATTCCTATACTTTGCTATTTCCCATTTTTACTGTACTTTTGCACCCGAAAAATAACAAACAAGAAGAATATGAAAAAGAAAAAATCATTTTCTAAGCTCTATCTGTATGGCGCTATAGGCTGCATCGCAGTCATCGCCATCGTGGGCTACATCTACTGTTTCTCTTCCTTCTCGAAGAGCAGCAACACCGAGTATGTTTACATCGACAGCGATGATAACATCGACTCTGTATACAACAAGCTCCGCCCATTTGCCAAGAGCATTCCGTTCCAGGCATTCAAGACCCTGACCCTCCATTCCGGCTATGCCGATCATATCCGCACCGGCAGATACGCAATTGCTCCGGGCGATGGTGCCCTCAAGACATGGCGCCACATGAAGAACGGTTTGCAGGAACCGGTTAGCCTTACCATCCCTTCGGTCCGCACGCTCGACAAACTCTCTGATGAGATTGGCAAGAAGATGATGTTTGGCAGCAACGACCTCTACCATGCCCTGCGCGACGAGAGCGTCTGTCAGAAATACGGTTACGATACTGCCACCATCGCCTGCATGTTCGTACCTAACACCTACGATCTCTACTGGAACATCTCGGTAGATAAATTTCTGGAGCGCATGAAGAAAGAAAGCGACAAGTTCTGGAACTTTGAGCGTACCGAAAAGGCAAAGGCTATGAAGCTGACACCGGTTGAGATCATCACCCTTGCCAGCATCGTGGACGAAGAAACAGCCAACAACGGCGAGAAACCGATGATAGCCGGCATGTATTACAACCGTCTGATGCTTCGCAATGCCGAATATCCAGAGGGAATGCCATTGCAGGCCGATCCTACCATTAAATATGCCTGGCAGCGATTCGACCTCAAGCGTATCTACAACAACCTCCTGTCTATCAAGAGCCCGTATAATACCTACAAGAACCCAGGTTTGCCACCGGGGCCTATCCGTATTCCGAGCGTAGCAGGTATCGATGCCGTCCTCAACCATGTGCATCACGATTATCTCTACATGTGTGCCAAGGAGGATTTCAGCGGCACTCATAATTTTGCCCGCACTTACGATGAGCACTTGCAGAATGCAGCCAAATATTCTAAGGCACTCAACGAAAGAGGTATCAAGTAAGATAAGGAAACAAGAAAGGTAAAAATGAGTCAGAAAACTTGCAAAGCGTTAGTGATTTTACAAGTTTTCTGACTTTTTATTTGGTAGTCTAACAAAATAGTTGTAAATTTGCAGCCGAAAACTTACCAATTTAAAATAAGGAATAAATACATGAACAGAACGATTATTACAGTAGTGGGCAAGGATACCGTTGGTATCATCGCCAAGGTATGTACCTATTTGGCAGAGAACAGTATCAACATCTTGGATATCTCTCAGACCATCGTACAGGAGTATTTCAACATGATGATGATCGTAGACATGGGCAAGATGCAGAAAACTTTCGAGGAAGTAGCCGATGAACTCACCAATGTTGGTAAGGCTATGGGCGTGCAGATCAAATGCCAGCGCGAGGAAATTTTCAATATGATGCACAGAATTTAAAAAGCAAACAATATGATCAATATATCTGAGGTTATCGAAACCAATAAGATGATAGAGCAGGAGAATTTCGATGTGCGTACCATCACCATGGGTATCAACCTTTTGGATTGCGCATCTACCGATCTCGATGAGCTCTGTCAGAACATTCATAATAAGATTACACGTCTGGCAAAGAACCTGGTGAAGACCGGCGAAGAAATCTCCAAGGAGTTTGGTGTGCCTATCGTTAACAAGCGTATCTCCATCACTCCTATCTCGCTGGTAGGCGGTTCTGCCTGCAAGACTACCGACGATTACGTGAAGATTGCCAAGACCCTCGACCAGTGTGCCAAGGAACTCGGCATCAACTTCCTGGGTGGCTATTCTGCCATCGTAAGCAAGGGTATGAGCAAGAGCGATGAGCTCCTTATCCGTTCTATCCCTCAGGCGATGGCACAGACCGATTTCGTCTGCAGCTCAGTCAATGTGGGTTCAACCAAGACCGGTATCAACATGGATGCCGTCCGACTGATGGGCGAAATCGTAAAGGATACAGCCGAGGCAACCAAGGACAGAGGTTCTCTGGGTTGCGCCAAGCTCGTTGTTCTCTGCAATGCGCCAGACGACAATCCGTTCATGGCTGGTGCCTTCCATGGTGTTTCTGAGGCCGATGCGGTAGTGAGTGTCGGTGTCAGCGGTCCTGGCGTTGTAAAGTATGCATTGGAGAAGGTAAAGGGCGAAAGCTTCGAGGTTCTTTGCGAAACCATCAAGCGCACCGCCTTCAAGATTACCCGTGTAGGTCAGTTGGTTGCCAAGGAGGCTTCACGCCGTCTGAACGTACCTTTCGGCATCATCGACCTTTCATTGGCTCCTACCCCAGCTATCGGTGATAGTGTAGCCGATATCCTCGAGCTCATCGGTCTTGAGCATGCCGGTGCTCCTGGTACCACAGCAGCTCTTGCACTCCTGAACGATCAGGTTAAGAAGGGCGGTATCATGGCTTCTTCTTATGTAGGTGGTTTGAGCGGTGCCTTCATCCCTGTCAGCGAAGACCAGGGTATGATTAACGCTGTAGAGGCAGGTGCGCTGACCATTGAGAAACTGGAAGCGATGACTTGTGTCTGCTCAGTAGGTTTGGATATGATTGCCATCCCTGGCGATACTCCAGCCACCACCATTTCCGGTGTCATTGCCGACGAGGCTGCCATCGGTATGGTTAACCAGAAGACTACTGCCGTACGTATCATCCCAGTTGTGGGCATGAAGGTAGGCGACAATGTAGATTTTGGCGGTTTGCTCGGTCATGCTCCAATCATGCCTGTAAACCCATTCAGTTGCGAGGCATTCGTAAACCGTGCCGGTCGTATTCCGGCTCCAATCCACAGTTTCAAGAATTAAACTTTTTTGATTCAAAATACCAATCCCCCATCCTGCTTTTCTCAAGCGGGCTGGGGGATTTTTTCATTGTATAATCACTTATCTATCTTCTAAAGCTTCATCATGGCAAAACATAGGTGGATAGATACTCAGAAAAATCAACTACAGATATTTAAATCCAATCCTTAAATAAGACGGAAGCTCCCCCAAAAGTCAAAAGAATCGGGAAAAAGAAAAATAAAGGGTGAGACTTCTCCCACCCTTTATCTGATATTATAAAAAAGTTTGTCTAAAGTAAATTACAAACGTTTAAAGTTTTTTCATCTCTTCTTTCCATGCAGAATAAGCCTCGAGATAAGCAGAACGGTTAGCCTCATCAGGATCTATGACTGCAAGTTTCTTCAATGAAGCAAAAGCCTCATTATGATCCTTATAGATACCGGCACCAATACCAGCACCCTTAGCAGCACCTGCACTACCATCTGTCTCATAAAGTTCGATAGTAGCACCACTCACACCCGCCAAGGTATCACGGAACAACGGACTGAGGAACATATTAGCCTTACCTGCATGAATATTCTTGATATCCATACCCATCTGCTGCATGATTTCCATTCCATAGCAGAAACTGAAGACGATACCCTCTTGTGCTGCACGAACAATATGAGCACGATTATGCTTATTAAAGCTGATGCCACGAATAGAACAACCAACTTCCTTATTCTCTAATACACGCTCAGCTCCATTACCAAATGGGATAATCTTAACACCATCACTACCTATTGGCACAGAAGCTGCAAGATCATTCATATCCGCATAGCTTACATCTGGAGTGATATTTCGATGAACCCACGCATTCAAGATACCAGTTCCATTGATACACAACAATACACCAAGACGGTCAAGGTCTGTAGTATAATTAGCATGAGCAAAAGTATTGACACGGCTCTTTGGATCATAGTTAACATCACCCAATACGCCATATACAACTCCTGATGTACCTGCAGTACTTGCAATTTCACCCGGATTGAACACATTCAGACTCACAGCATTATTTGGCTGGTCACCCGCACGATAAGATATTGGTGTACCTTCTTTCAGACCAAGTTCTTCAGCTGCCGCTTTACTTACTACACTCTGTACAGAGAAAGTAGGAACAATATCAGCCAGAATGCTTTCATCGAAGCCAAAGTAATCAAGCAGGAATTTAGCAGGCTTTTTCTGGTTGAAGTCCCACATCATACCTTCAGAAAGACCACTGATAGTAGTCTTAACTTCACCTGAAAGTTTCATTGCCAGATAATCACCAGGAAGCATAATCTTATCAATCTTATCAAACAGTTCCGGTTCATTATCCTTTACCCAAGCAAGTTTAGATGCAGTAAAGTTTCCAGGAGAATTGAGCAGATTACGCAAGCAGAAGTCCTCACCTAAATCATGAAAAGCCTTCTCGCCATAAGGTACGGCACGAGAGTCGCACCAGATGATACTAGGACGCAAAACTTGCTGATTCTTATCAACACAAACCAAGCCATGCATCTGGTACGAGATACCAATAGCAAGGATATCTTCACCCTTGGCACCAGATTCTGCCATGATTTTCTTAAGCGCCAACTTAGCATTATCCCACCACATCTGAGGATCCTGCTCTGCCCAACCGGTCTTTACAGCCATAATGGGTGCTTCATGATCCGGATAGAATGCAGAAGCTACGATTTCTCCATTGTCAACATCAGTAAGCGAAGCCTTTACAGAACTTGAGCCTACGTCAAAACCTAATAAATATCTACTAGCCATAGTTTATTCGTTTATATGTTTATTATTTAACTTTTATCAGTTTTTATAAAGTCTACATATATTATACGAACATACTACAACATTCCCCTCATAAAAAAATAATTTAGAACATATTCTCATCAAAAAGACTTTGAGGAGCACTATCGTCAGCCTTACTCTCCTCTTCATTACTATTTTCTAATACAGAAGAAGAAAAATTAAGCATCAGTTGCTGTACGGCCTTTGAATCAAAATTAACATGATATACACCATACCCCTTACCTTTTTCTATAAGCGATTGTGGGTCTTTAGCGCATCTGGTGAGATATTGCGTAACATAGCTATGAACATCCTTGTAATTCAGAGGTGTAAAAATCGAATTACAGGAATTATATACATGACGAGCTATTTTTTCTACTTTCAACCCTTTTGCACCCGCAGCCAAAAGAACATTGAATATCTCCTGATCAAGTTTCATATAATAATCATAACATTCGTCCTCTTTCAAGAGAGAAGACACAAAAAGAAAAAACCGCGGTTACTCACTTACAAGCAACCGCGGCTCTTTGAAAAATAAACCTTATTTAAGCGAGAGCAACCTTGTTGTCCTCATCCTTAATCTTACCCTCTTTGAAGAGCCAACCGATACCAAGGATTACATCCTCTGTACTGATCTTAGCAGCCTTAGCAATTTCTGCTACTGTGAGAGCCTTTTCTGAAGCTGCCAATGCCTGATATACATCACCAGCTCTAAAACCTGCGTTCTCTGCGTTCAAGTAAAGAACGTCCTTCTTTGCTGCAGGAGCCTTCTTTGCTACTGGAGCCTTCTTTGCTGCTGGCTTCTTTGCAGCAGTCTTAGTTGTCGCTTTCTTTTCTACCATGTTTTAAGAATTTTATGATTCTATTGAGCTTCATTTCGTCAGCTCAACCTTAATATCTGCTGCAAATTTATAACTTTTATTTCGAAATAGTGTTAGAAAAACAGAAAAAACTACTACTTATAAACAAAAGTGCTGCATTTCTTGATTTACGTCAAGAAGCGCAGCACTTTATTTACTAAAAATCAATTACTTATTATAAATCATTGAATTTTTCTCAAGGCATTTTACGCATACTCTTTTATGGAGTGAATACCTTCGTTTCTCTATTTTTATTCAGCCTTCAAATCAAGTTTGATTTCCAATTCATCCAACTGCTTAGGGTCAAGTTCAGAAGGAGCATCGAGCATAACATCTCGACCTGAGTTGTTCTTTGGGAAGGCAATACAATCGCGAATACTGTCGAGACCAGCCATAATGCTGACGAAACGGTCCAAACCGAAAGCAAGACCTGCGTGAGGTGGTGCACCATACTTGAAAGCATTCATCAAGAAACCGAACTGGGCCTCAGCACGTTCTGGAGTAAAGCCGAGAACCTCGAACATCTTCTCCTGCAACTGAGTATCATGTATACGGAGAGAACCTCCACCTACTTCGATACCATTGCAAACAAAGTCGTATGCCTTGGCACGAACCTGTTCAGGATGCTCATCGAGCAATGGGATATCATCAGGATTTGGCATAGTGAATGGATGGTGCGTAGCCATCAGGCGCTGTTCCTCATCGCTCCACTCAAAGAGAG
Source organism: Segatella copri (assembly GCA_021635485.1). GTDB lineage: Bacteria > Bacteroidota > Bacteroidia > Bacteroidales > Bacteroidaceae > Prevotella > Prevotella copri_P. The sequence continues at coordinate 27,792 of JAJWOH010000011.1, forward strand.
GGAAGTCAATAATCCAAAGACACTTGAATACATTCTTATCACGAAGCCCCAAACGGTCACCCATTTCCAAACGCAAAGAGCAAAGCTGAATGCGTGTCTTGTTAGCATTATCACCGCTCAAAATCAAAACGAGGTCACCATCCTTGGCTCCCATTACGGTCTTGATTTCAGCAAGTTCCTCTGGAGAATAGAACTTATCTATGCTACTCTTCACGGTACCATCTGCATTGTACTTAATATAAACCAAGCCCTTGGCTCCAACCTGAGGACGCTTAACAAAATCGGTCAATTCGTTCAACTGCTTACGGCTATAATCAGCACAACCTGGAACACAGATACCGCCAATATACTTAGCCTCATCGAATACAGAGAAATTACCCTTACCTGTGAAAGCATCTTTCAACTCAACAAATTCCATACCGAAGCGCAAGTCTGGCTTATCGCTACCGAAACGGCGCATAGCATCGTGCCAGGTCATCTGCTCCAATTTAGGAAGTTCTACACCACGAATCTCCTTAAACAAATGGCGAGCCATTTCCTCGAAAAGGTTGATGACATCATCCTGATCAACAAAACTCATTTCACAGTCAATCTGTGTAAACTCTGGCTGACGGTCAGCACGAAGATCCTCATCACGGAAGCACTTGGCAATCTGGAAATAGCGGTCGAAGCCAGCAACCATCAAGAGCTGCTTTAAAGTCTGAGGACTCTGTGGAAGAGCGTAGAACTGACCTGGATTCATACGGGAAGGAACAACAAAGTCGCGGGCTCCCTCTGGTGTACTACCAATAAGAATTGGAGTTTCAACCTCCATGAAGTTCTGTGCATCGAGGAAGTTACGAATCAAGATGCACATACGATGACGCAACTCCAGATTTTTGCGCACTGCAGGACGACGCAAATCAAGATAACGATACTTCATACGGATATCATCACCACCATCAGTATTATCTTCGATAGTGAAAGGAGGGGTCTGGCTCTGAGAGAGGACATTGAGTTCCTTCACCAGGATTTCGATGTCACCAGTATCCATTTTAGGATTCTTGCTCTGTCGTTCACTTACTACACCCTTTATTTGAATGCAGAATTCACGACCTAGCTTGTTAGCTGCATCACACAAGTCTTTGTTATCAGCCTCATTGAAGACCAACTGTGTGATACCATAACGGTCGCGCAAATCGACGAATGTCATACCACCCATCTTTCTTGAGCGCTGTACCCAACCGGCAAGTGTCACTTCCTTGCCGGCATCAGAGAGACGTAACTCTCCACACGTATTACTTCTGTACATACCTTATTATATTATATTATTATTTTCCAAAGTGCAAAAGTACAACAAATAACGGAAAGGACAAAATAAAATCGCGAAAATATTATTAAAAATATCTTCGCGACCCTATTAATGTGACCAAAAGTCACATAAATACATATTAAATAGTTTTATCTCTACTTTTTTAGAGATTTATTTCTTCATCCGCCTGAATGCCTGCCGATGGAACCGTTCCTCTGCCTTGATGACACTGAACACCTTATTAGGTGGCAAGATGGTCATAAATCTAGAATGATACTCTTGCTGCAACTGTTTCAGCTGAATATCCAACTCATCCTGTCTTCTGATAGCTTCGGCACATGCCTCATTATCATTCGGATTCACATGACGGAATCGGCGCATTTCATCGAATATCATACGCATTTTCTTACCCATCTGTCTATATACCGGGAAGAATTTAGCAGCTTCTCTCGGCGTAAGACAGGCATTAGTCGTAATAAACTGTTCTAGTTCAGCCTGAAACCTTTTAGGATCAAATCCATCATGATGTTTTCTACCCTGAGGCTGTGAAGCAAGTGAAACCAGGCTAATCATCAGCATAGCTAAAAGCGCAAGAAACCTATGTTGCATTATCTTTCTCATACCTTATCTTTTTTAAATCTTTATCTGTAGACAAAAAGAAATACTAACCATTAATTTTCTGCAATCAGCGATGCATAGATAGTTTCATTATCCATCATCGTATAATCGGCCATCTCATTAAAAGTAGCATCTTCATTATTATTCACAGCAGCTTTCTGAACCATATGGTCCACATGTGCCATAGCAGGCTTACTGCTTCCCGTATATTTCAGCGCCAGTACCGAACCACCTCCCATCACAGCCAAAACAGCAACAGCCGCCGCAATCTTTCGAATCGGCATACGCTGCCATAAGCTAGGCTGCATGTGAATGATGCGGGGTTCCTGCTCCGGCAAATTTGCCATCACCCTATCCGTCAGCTGGTCGAAATAACCAGCCGGCACCTGGAAATGGTTTTTCTTACCAAAACGGCTATTCAATATATTGTCTTCTTTTAACATATTCCTCATTCCTTTCTTTTATACTTTATTAAATAGACGAAAACTAACCGAAAAGGTTTAATCCTTACGATTGAAAAAATCGGTTATTTTTTTCACAGCAAGATGATAGGATGCCTTCAAAGCTCCTTCACTTGTTGACAGCACCTTACTCATCTCTGAATATTTCATATTATCATAATATTTTAGAGTGAAAACTGTGCGCTGAACATCGGGCAGTTGGGCTACAGCCTCTTGCAGTTCTGCCTGAATCTGGTCACCATCAAAATAGTCATCGGCAAGAAGACGTGAAGCCAAGCCCGGCTCGTCTTCGGTACTGACATTTACCATCTGCTTCTTGCGTCTCAAGAAATCAAGCGCTTCGTTAATTGCTATACGGTAAAGCCATGTTGAGAGCGAAGACTTTCCCTGAAACGAATCCAGATTGGTCCAAGCCTTAACAAAGGCATTCTGCAACACATCATCAGCATCATCATGATCTAAAACAATATGGCGAACCTTCCAATACAACGGCTCGCTATACTGACTTACCAGTACAGCAAAGCCTTCGCGTTGGGTCTTAGGATCCCTAATCATCGCCAAGAGTTCTTTATCGTTTATCATTGCTTTTACAAATGTGTTGTTTATAGATATTTTCTCAACATATCGAATATTACCGCATCAAATCCATACACATCAGAATATTCAGCTATTCTGCCTCCTGCTAACGGATAGAGTGTATAATAGGTTATGAAGAGAGGAACTTGAGGATTAACCTTTACGTTATTCACAACAAGTTTTTTATTGGCTAGCGAATCTGCTGTCATCGAATAGTATATCTTTTCCTTCAGTTTCTCGTTTTTGTCAGCCAATAGGAAGACAGCGAAATCGTACGGTTTTTCTATTCTGATACATCCATGCGATACTCCTCTATCCTCTTGTCCAAACACGCCCTTACTGTTAGTATCATGCAGGAAGACCGAGAAATTATTATCAAAACGGAAGATGATTCTTCCCAGAGCATTCCCCTTTCCGCCCCGCTGAGCGATGCCATAAGCACCAGAAATAAGCATAGATCGAGTTACTCTGTTTAAGTCAACCTCCTTACCTGTTGCCACTTCCCTTACATAGTAGTTACGCGCGCGAAAGTAGCCATGATTGCCCACCCGGTGTATCATATCATGGAGAACGATACTACGGGGAACAAACCATTGAGGATTCAACTCCATACGTTTGATATGACTGTTCAATATCGGGGTTTTGGTTTTACTGGCTCCACATCCTATGCGCATCGAGAGCGTATCCTGATGATCAATAGCCATCAGATGGAACGATGGTATATTGACAACCACATATTTTTCGTGTTGCCAGGGATTATCATACTGTCTCCAGCGGCAACGTTCCATGTTGCAGAGAATTTTGATTTTCATCGCCTTGCCCAGTCCTCCAGCCTTCAATTTCTCCAGCAGTTGATAATAGAAAGGATTCTTAGGCTGTACTTCTTTCAGGAAGGAAGCCACCGAGTCGCATCTAACCATTTGCATAGCCTTCTGATAGAACGCATCATCTGCATGAGCCATTTTTACATCAAACAGACCTCTGAACCTAACGGGTCTCTTGACACTATCATAAGGATTGGGAGCAAGAGTATCTAAACGATTGAAAACAAAACTAGGATTCATAAATCCAAAATTCTGCCCCATCGTATATCTGAAGTAAGCTTTGGTCAAGCGATACTCCAGTCGGGCTATCACTTGATTTATCTGATTATCAGCTGAATCTAGATTTAAATCTCGTAACCTGTCAATATCTCGGGCAATAGCATCCACATAGAACCGACGTTTATCAAATCCCATATCCGCTACAGTACGCAGGCAAGTCACCAGGGAGTCAGCCTGACTATTTACCCCATGACGTGTAATCCAAAGCAGATTACCTTCATTCTGATAATAGCGACGGGTATGCAAATCAGCAGCATGTCGGTCTTTATCATTTCGCATGATGCTGTCTATCAGATTCCTTACCGCCCTCGAATTGATAGCATAGGCAGAAGAACGTAAGTCCTGATAATCATCTAACGATAATTGGAAATTGCTGTTTGGCACCCTGTCGTGGCAAGAACAGAACATCAAACAGCAAGAAATGATAAGTAACGAAAAATGAAAGACTTTCACTTTCTGATTAAAGTTAAACGGCATTCTAAGGCCTCTATAGTACTATTAATGCTTTACGCAAATTTTGCGCGTAAAGGTATTCCCCACCTTTACAATATAGATACCATCAGCCAATGGCAAGTTTACGCGCTTGTCATTACCTTCTATGCGGAAGGTCTTGATAGTAACACCTGCCACATTATATATTCTCACCACTTGCCCGCTAGCGCCGGTGATATGCATCACGCCCCCAGCATAGTTCAAGTTGATATCTGCCACATCAAGGTCTGCCCATTCTATGTTTCCCTCGTTGGCCATAGCATCCGAAGGAACAGAAAGTGCTAACATTGCAATTGTCAATATTGAAAGTAAAGTCCGTTTCATATATTTTCAAGTTTCGTTAAACCAATAGTTCTTTCTGCAAAGATATATAAAAAAAAGGAAACTTACCGTCTTCCCGACGATAAGTTTCCCAAAAATTAGCTTTTTTAACCTTTCAGAGGAAAAAAGAAGCCAATTCACATTATTTTCTAAAACAACCAACACTTTACATGATGCCATCAGCGCGAAGTTTCTGCTGCCATTTCCAAGCAGAAGCCAACACATCTTCAAGCTTAGCCTCAGCCTTCCAGCCGAGTACCTTGTTCGCCTTGGTGCAATCACCCCAAATTTTCTCAATATCGCCCTCTCTTCGTGGACCATACTTCCAATTCAGTTTCACACCTGTAGCTTTTTCAAAAGTCTCAACAATTTCGAGAGTTGAGTTTCCATTACCTGTACCGATATTGAAATATTCGATAGGCTCAGTCTCCTTATCAAGAACACGTGCCATAGCAGCTACATGTGCCTTAGCCAAGTCTACAACATAAATATAGTCGCGGATACAGGTTCCATCAGGAGTATCATAATCATTACCAAAGATAGTGAGTTCCTTGCGGATACCCATAGCTGTCTGAGTAACGTATGGAATCAGATTGTTTGGCACACCATTTGGCAACTCACCAATCTCAGCAGAAGGATGTGCACCTATAGGATTGAAATATCTCAATACAATGCTCTTGATGGCTGCACCACTATGGATATAATCAGCTATGATCTGCTCATTAATCTCCTTAGTATTGCCATAAGGTGAAGTAGCCTTCTGATGAGGAGCCTCTTCTGTTACAGGCAAATTCTCAGGCTTCGGCTGACCATAAACGGTACAAGAAGAAGAGAAGATGATACCCTTTACCTGATACTTTGGCATAAGTTCCAGGAGATTGATGAGCGATACGATATTGTTGCGATAATACAACAATGGTTTCTGTACGCTCTCGCCTACTGCCTTGCTTGCAGCAAAGTGAATGATACCCTTAATATCAGGATATTTCTGGAATACTGCCTCGGTAGCAGCCTTGTCGCGCAAGTCAACCTGTTCAAAAGCTGGGCGAATGCCTGTAATCTTTTCGATACCATCAAGTACTTCAATCTTTGAGTTTGAGAGGTCATCTACAATAACAACATTGTAGCCAGCCTGCTGCAACTCTACGGTAGTATGGCTACCAATGAAGCCTGTACCACCTGTAACAAGAATAGTTTGTTTCATAATCAAATATAGTTAGTTTGAAGAATTATTATATTTCTTCTGCAAAAGTACTGCAAAAATCTGAAAAAGCAGAAAGATTTTTCAAAAAAAATACTTTTTTCCTTTGTTTTATCTATTATTTATACTATCTTTGCAAAAGATAAATAGTAAAAAGGCTCTAAGAAAATGGAAAAAAACATGAAACATTATAATATAGAACAAGACATGAGATATTTGCAGTTGCTCTCTCAGTCGTTCCCTACTATAGCAGAGGCGAGCACCGAGATTATCAACCTGCAAGCCATCCTCAACCTGCCAAAGGGTACCGAGCATTTTCTTGCCGACATCCATGGTGAGTATGAGGCCTTCCTGCATGTACTGAAAAATGCATCAGGAAATATCAAGCGTAAGGTGAACGAACTCTTTGGCAATACCCTTCGCGAACAGGAGAAGCGAGAACTCTGCTCTCTTATTTACTATCCTGAGCAGAAACTGGAACTCGTCAAGCAGAACGAACCCGACATCAACGACTGGTATCACATCACCCTGCACCAGTTGGTGGCTGTATGCCGTGATGTTTCCAGCAAATATACCCGAAGCAAGGTGCGCAAATCGCTGCCATGCGATTTCTCGTATATTATCCAGGAGCTTTTGCACGAGCATACTGAAGATCATGACAAGACAGCCTATGTCAATGTTATTGTTGATACGATTATCAGCACAGGCAGAGCCGATGATTTCATCATCGCTATAGCCAACGTCATCCAGCGCCTGGCTATCGACCAGCTCCATATTCTGGGCGATATCTACGATAGAGGTCCAGGAGCCCACATCATCTTGGACAAGATGCGCCGCTACCACAGTTGGGACATCCAGTGGGGTAATCACGATGTACTATGGATGGGAGCAGCTGCCGGCAATGATGCCTGCATCTGTAATGTGATCCGTCTCTCCCTGCGATACGCCAACCTCTCGACATTGGAAGAAGGCTATGGCATCAACCTCGTACCACTCGCTACTTTTGCGATGGAAACCTACAAGGAGGATGATTGCAAAGAATTTCTGCCTAAGCTCAGCGGAGGTGCAGCAGCAATGGATGAAAAGACCCAGCGGCTCACCTCTCAGATGCACAAGGCTATAGCTGTCATCCAGTTTAAATTAGAGAGCCAGCTTTTCAAGAAGCATCCGGAATGGAAGATGAAAGACCGCTGTCTTTTTGACCATATCGATTACAGGAAAGGCAAGGTAGAGATTGACGGAAAAGAGTATGACATGACCTCATGCCACTTCCCTACCATCAATCCGGACAATCCGGACAAACTATCTGAAGAAGAGGAAATTCTGATTCAGAAACTGCATCATTCGTTTATGGTCTGCGAGAAGCTGCACAAGCATATCAACGTTATGCTGCAGCATGGTTGCATGTACGCTATCTTCAACAACAACCTGCTTTTCCATGCTTCCTGTCCGCTCAACGAAGATGGTTCATTAAAAGAGGTAGAAATATATCCTGGCAAGAAATTCAGCGGCAGAGCCCTGATGCATCATACGGGCATGCAGATACGCACAGCTTTCCAATCAGATTCTGATCCGAATGAAAAGGAATATGCCATCGATTATTTCATCTACCTATGGTGCGGTCCTGACAGTCCGCTCTTCGACAAGAGTAAGATGGCCACCTTCGAGCGCTATTTCATTACCGATAAGGAGACTCATAAAGAAGAGAAGGGATACTATTTCCTGTTGCGCGATAACGAACAGGTTATCGACCATATTATGGATGAGTTTGGGGTAACCGGTCCTAACCGCCATATCATCAATGGGCACGTGCCCGTTCGCACAACCAAGGGCGAGAACCCTATCAAGGCAAACGGCAAGCTGATGGTTATCGATGGAGGTTTCTCTAAAGCATACCACAACGAGACTGGCATTGCCGGCTACACCTTAGTATATCACTCCCGCGGATTTCAGCTGGTCCAGCACGAGCCATTTACGAGTATGGAAGATGCCATCAAGCAAGGTACCGACATCAAGAGTACCACACAGATTGTAGAAATGTCGAACCGCCGAATGCTGGTAGCCGACACAGATATAGGTTGCGAACTCCGTAAGCAGATAGAAGACCTGAAGGAACTTCTCTATGCTTACCGACATGGTTTCATCAAGGAATCAGAAAGGAAAAAGTAAGAAACCGAGCATACAAAAAGCCCCCGGTGCTACATGCATCGAGGGCTTTTTTTCAGAATTTTCTGAACCGCAATCTCAGGGTTTTACTCTTCAGTTGCATCTTACCTCCGGTCATTACCTCCTTGGCAAAATGCTCATTCAGATGATTGATGCCACAGCTACGCAAAGAATCATTCATTTCTGTTAAAAGTACATCGCCTCCATAATCTTCATGCCATTTATTACGATAAACAGATGTAATCAGCAAACTGTCGGAGGTTTGCTCAAAACGCAGATAAAATCCTCTACCACCACCAAAGTAATCATAATCAGCAACCTGAATCAACTTATACTGGCAGCCCCAGAACACGCGCTTATCTGCAAAGTTACAAGTACCCCCTGTAGCTAAAGTATCTACCTGCTCCAGATGCCAGAAACCATCCAAATCACCATTCTGGCTTGTTTCTACCTCACACGAGCTTAGAGTGAGCATCATAACAGCAAGGGAAAGCACCCCTATTATCTTTTTCATATTTTCTATCTTATCGATTATTATTTCTTTTCGTCAGCAAACCTCTTTTGCTGATGGTTATCTGCATACCGGCATTATGCCCCAGCATCTTTTCGCTACCGAAATCCATCGCATAGCCTGCCTTCACCTGCCACTGATGCGGGAAATCGTAATGACCCTCTACCAGAAAACTTACATTATGATGCTTTTTTGTAAACGGGTTGCTATATGTACCCCAACCTTTCTGATAGGTGCCTAATATACGATAGCCCAACCGCTGTGTAGGTTGACCATCAAAGCCCAGATGATAAGCTATGAAGCGGTTGTTTCTGATATCAATATATCCGTCGTTATTATAAATAGGCGAACGGTAGAGTGGATTTCCTATCACCTGGCCCCAATGCTGCCATCCAGGATAGATGCCGTGGTTATAATAATCATCAGTACCCGCTATATGGTCTGCGATACCCGATGTACGGTCATGATTGTACGGACCACTCTGATATTTGGTATAGAGATACTCCAGCACCACATTTTTCAGCCAGCGCGAATACTTCAGATTCAGTTCGAAGCCCAGCATGATGTCCTTCAGCGAATACATGAAGAAACGGCGTTTTACTTTCTTATTCCAGTCTGCGCCCTCACCATATCCATTATAGTCGAGGAGAAACATCTGGCTGTGATCTTCGAAATAATGATCGGCATAGATGGCAGCTTTCCAACTGTCAGTGTCATAATTGATACGCATCAGCCAACTGCCCAACTGGTTGCCGGCAACATTGGCATAAGCCCCTTCACCTGCATCAGAGCCCGTTGCCGACAGCGCATGCCAGAAGCCTTTCAGATTTTTCTCGGTAGGAATCTGTACCATACTGTCACCTATTGGACGATATGCATTGCCACCAAACTGAGCAACCATTTCCAAGCCCATTTCTATGCTGAGCGGACAGAAAGCATTCTCGTTTCCGATACGCAGAAAACCTGCTTTGCTGTGATAGAGCATGTGGTCACAATATTTAGTCTGCCGTTTCGTAAAATCATGCTGCCAGCCATCATCCGTAGTCATACCATAAGCCAGATGACCTTTCAGTTGCAGCCAGCCTCTACCAAACGGAAGCGTCCAATATTCAGGAAGCGCCAGACGTACCTGAGGTATCGGACGGGCATTGATACCCAGACACTGGCTACCACTGGAGAGCGACTGGTTTTTCAGCTCCATCGGATATTCCTTGGCACCTGCAGTCAGCACACCATAAAGCCAGCGGGCCTCCACATAAGCCTGCTGCACCACTACATGGCTGGTATAGTTTACCGGTACTGCCACATCTACTCCATATCCTACAGCCCAGCGGCGAGCAGAATCTGCAGAAAGCGGACGAACCAGACTACCTCTGAGATAGCCGTTATTCTTCTCTAAAGAACTTAATCCATGTTTGTTTGCGTTAAGCCACAATGGGGTTTTACCTTTCGAAAACGACCCTTGCATCTCAACACCATATTGTATATCTTCCCGAAGATCTATCTTCTCCGTGCCATCCCCCTCTTGCCACATATACTGTGCCATAGATGGGGCTGCCAGACTGCAAAGGGCAAAACATACACCTACCTTTATCTTATTCATAATTAAATCTATACTTTCAAGATAAAAACGTAATTATCTCTATTATATTGTATATATTCAGAAAAATAAAAAAAAGAGCAACACTTGCCTCTCATTTTTTTGAGAACAAGCATTGCTCTTTTAATTGAATTATCGTTTTATCCGAAGTTATCGTACATGATGCTCTCAGGATCTACACCGAGAGAATCCAGATAATCTGTTACGGTCTTGATCAGCATTGGAGGTCCGCAGAGATAGTACTCGCAATCCTCTGGTGCCTCATGATCCTTCAAGTAGGTATCACGGATGCAGTTAACAGCAAATCCCTCGTAGTACTTCACGCCCTGAGCATCTGCCACTGGGTCCTTGCGGTCCAATGAAAGATGGAAGTGGAAGTTAGGGAATTCCTTCTCAAGCTCCCAGAAGTCTTCCAGGAAGAATGCCTCACCCAACGCACGAGCACCATAGAAGAAATGCAACTCACGGTCGGTAGTATGCAATGTCTTGGTCATGTGCATAATCTGCGCACGCAATGGAGCCATACCGGCACCACCACCAATCCAGATCATCTCCTTGCCAGAAGTGAAGTTAGGATGGAAGTCGCCGTAAGGACCACTCATCATTACCTTGTCGCCTGGCTTCAATGAGAAGATGTAAGAAGAAGCGATACCTGTTGGTACGTTCTGGAAACCTACCTGTGGACGTGGCAGGAATGGTGTTGTGGCGATACGTACGGTCAGAGTGATGATATCACCCTCGTCAGGATAGTTCGCCATAGAGTAAGCACGAACGGTAGGCTCTGGGTTGTGAGCCTTGAGAGAGAAGATGTTGAACTTCTTCCATGCTCCGATGTACTCCTCGCCAATGAGATCCTTGTCGAAGTCCTTGTCGTAATCAATGCAGTCGTATGCAGGAATCTTGATCTGAGCGTAAGAACCCGGAACGAAGTCCATGTGCTCGCCTGGAGGCAATGCCACCTTGAACTCTTTGATGAAGCTGGAAACGTTCTTGTTGGAGATAACCTCGCACTCCCACTCTTTCACGCCCATCACACTCTCAGGCACCTTAATCTTCAGGTCGCCCTTCACCTTGCACTGGCATCCCAGACGCCAGTGGTCCTTAATCTGCTTGCGGGTGAAGTGAGGCTTCTCGGAATCGAGAATCTCGCCGCCGCCTTCGAGCACCTGAACCTTACACTGGCCACAGCTTGCCTTACCGCCGCAGGCAGAAGGCAGGAAGATGCCGTTCTCATTCAGCGTAGTCATCAAACTGCTGCCCTGAGGCACGTTGATGGTCTTGTCGCCATTGATTTCGATATTTACATTTCCGCTAGGGCTCAGATACTTCTTAGCCACGAGCAGGATGATAACCAGCAGGAGAATCACCACGAGGAAAACTCCGATACTAGCCAATATAAATGATGTATTACCCATATCTATAGTCCTCCTTTTTTAGATTTTCAAGCCTGAGAAGCAAAGCATAGCCATTGCCATGAGGCCTACTGTGATAAATGTGATGCCGAGTCCCTGCAATGGCTTTGGCACGTCGCAATACTGCATCTTCTCGCGGATGGCTCCCATCAGCACGATGGCGAGAGTCCAACCCAGACCGGAACCTACGGCATAAACGATGCTATCCCATACTGAGGTGATAGCCTGAGTATTGGCAGGATCCATAAGGATGCGCTGCTGCATGAAGAGCGATGCACCCATGATGGCACAGTTTACGGCAATCAATGGCAGGAAGATACCCAGCGCTGCATAGAGCGATGGTGAGAACTTCTCTACAATCATCTCGACCAGCTGCACGATACCGGCGATGACAGCGATGAAGAGGATGAAGCTCAGGTAAGTGAGGTCAACACCCAGAATGCCGTCGGCGCTGAGCACCTTGGTCTGCAACAGGTAATCTACAGGCACGGTGATGAGCAACACGAAGGTTACTGCCAAGCCCAAACCCAAAGAGGTCTTCACGTTCTTGGATACTGCCAAGTATGAACACATACCCAGGAAGTAGGCGAAGATCATGTTATCGACGAAAATCGAACGGAAAAACAAACTTATTGCGTGCTCCATCTTACTTCTCCTCCTTATAAATATAGGCACGATGTACCCAGATTACACATCCAACGAGAATCAATGCCATGGCTGGCATGGTCATCATACCGTTGTTAACATATCCAAAGTCGTAAGCTCCCTCTGGTATCAGCTGGAAACCGAGCAATGAGCCGCGGCCCAGGAACTCACGAACAGCACCCATAATCACGAGGATGAGGGCGTAACCCAAACCATTACCTACACCATCGAGGAATGAAGGCCAAGGCTTGTTCATCATGGCGAACGCCTCCAAGCGACCCATCAGGATACAGTTGGTGATGATCAGACCCACATACACAGAGAGCTGCACGCTCACGTCGTAGGCGAAAGCCTTCAGTACCTGGCTCACGATGGTAACCAGGGCAGCAACTACCACCAGCTGGACGATGATACGGATGCGCTGAGGGATGGTGTTGCGGATGATGGAAATAATCACGTTAGAGAATGCCGTGATGATAGTAACGGCAAGTCCCATCACAATGGCTGGCTTCAGCTGGGAAGTAACAGCCAGGGCACTACAGATACCAAGCACCTGGACGAGGATAGGGTTGTCGCCGTTCAGTGGCTTGATGAATGCCTCCTTATTTTGTTTACTAAATAATGCCATAATTTCGCTTAATTATTTAATGAATTTAGCAAGACCTTCCTTGAGCATGGCATCCACACCGTTGGATGTCAATGTAGCACCGGTAACGGCATCCACATTGTTAGGGTCGCCGGCAGGAGCGTCTTTCTCAACGCCCAGAGCGATGCCCTCTACTCCATCCTTGTGAATCTTCTTGCCCTGGAATTTCTGCTGCCACTTCAGGTTGTCCTTGATTTCAGCACCAAGTCCGGCTGTCTCGCCTTCGTGGTTGAAATATACGCCATAGATGGTGTTGTTGTCGGCATCCACGGCGATGAAGCCTGAAATGCCGCCCCAGAGACCCATACCCTTTACAGAGTAAACGGTCTTCTTCTGACCATCAATCTCGCACTCGTAATACTTCATGCCGTCCTTCTCCTTCTCGTCCTTCACCACCTCTTTATATTTGGCAGCCGCAGTAGCGTTGTCAAGGTCGCGCAGGTTCAGAGAGTTTAGAATCTGCTTCTGAGTATCAAGAGCCACGTTGGCATCCTGTTTTGTCTTCAGCGAAGAAGACACGAACGCGAGCAGGAATGCCACGATTACCACGATGATAACCGAATAGATAATAGTATAGCTATTTGAATTTGTCTTCATATCTACATTCCTCCTACATTATTTAATAGCACGTTTAGCACGGCGAGAGATGTTGCTCTGAACTACACAGTAGTCGATAAGTGGAGCAAACATGTTGCCGAAGAAGATAGCGAGCATCATACCCTCTGGATAACCTGGGTTCATCACACGTACGATAACGGCGATGGCTCCGATGATGAATCCGTAGAAGTACTTACCCTTCTCAGTACGGGCTGAGGTTACAGGGTCGGTAGCCATGAATACGGCTCCGAAGCAGAAACCACCGAGAACGATGTGCTCATACCAGGCGATAGGTGTCATGCCGAGAGCCTGGAAGATAAGCGCCATCACGATGCCGCCTGCGAATACGCTGCCCATGGTCTTCCATGATGCGATGCCTGTCCAGAGAAGGATGATGGCACCGATGGCGATGGCGATGACTGAAGTCTCACCGATACAGCCAGGAATGAAACCGATGATAGAATCGCAGAGACTAGCTGAAGGCATGCTGCCCTGAGCCAGCTGACCGAGAGGAGTAGCAGCTGTGAAGCCATCAGGCAGGGTGTTACCCAGGCCGAAGATAGCATCCTTAGCCACCCAGACCTTATCACCACTCATAGCCAATGGATATGAGAAGAAGAGGAACATACGGGCACCCACAGCCACATTGAAGATGTTCATACCTGTACCACCGAAGATCTCCTTGCAGAAGATAACTGCGAAGGCGCACGCCAGGGCGAGCATCCACAGCGGTGTAGAGATAGGAATGATCAACGGGATGATGATACCGCTGACGAGGTAACCCTCCTGGATTTCCTCGTGCTTCCATTGAGCCCAGGCAAACTCGATGCCGAGACCCACGATGTAGCTAACCAGCAACTTAGGGAGGACAGCCAGGAATCCGAAGCCGAAGACCTCGATGAAGCTGGCAGCATCCAGTGTACCTGCAGCCTTGAAATTCTGGTATCCCACATTATACATACCGAAGAGCAATGCAGGAATCAGGGCGATTACCACAAAGCTCATGATGCGCTTCGAGTCGATTGAATCGTGGATGCTGGCTCCGCTCTTCGCTGTCGTATTAGGCACGTACAGGAAGCTCTCAAAACCGTCAAACACGCTCTCGAAGGCATGCAGCTTACCTCCCTTCTGGAAGTTAGGCTTTATCTTATTGAGATAATTTCTTAATGCACTCATTATTTAAATAATTAATAGAACTAAAACTAAGCGTTCTCCTTGCGCAGGGTATTCAAGCCCTCGCGTACAATCTTCTGCAATTCGAGCTTAGATGAATCCACGAACTCAGCCACAGCAAAATCTTCAGGACTTACCTCGTAGATACCGAGCTGCTCCTGCTTGTCGATATCGCCGGTGATGATTGCCTTGATGAGATACTCACCATAGATGTCCATCGGGAGCACCTTGTCATACTCGCCGCTCATGATCATGTGGCGCTCGCCACCCTTCACGCGGGCATCGAGATTATACTCCTTCTTCTTGCCGAAGAGCCAGGAGAGATATGAACGCGATGTAGAGAACTGATCGGTACGTGGAAGAATCCAACCCAGCATCTCGTCGTTGTCATCACCCTCTGGGATGGCTGTAATCTCTGATGTATGACCACCTACGAAATCTTCTGTGGTCGTCTTTACACCGGTAAGAGGATTACCATTGATAAGTCGCACATGGTCAGTAGCTTTCAGCTGATTGGCTACAAAACTGCTTAAAGGTGTACCTACCAATACTTCAGCATAGCCAGGAGTCTTGATTTCACTACCAGCCACAGCTACAGTCTTGTGCAAATCAACCTTACCTGTCAGGAAGAGTCTTCCGAAGAAGATAACCGATGCTGGATCTACTGTCCAAACCACCTCGCCCTTGTTTACCGGGTCGATGTTGTTCACCTGTACGCCTACATTACCTGCCGGGCAAGGACCGTCGAATACATTGAGTTCTACGTTCTTAGCCTCGCCGAGCGCATTGCTGTGCTGGTCAACGCCAACACCAAGATAAGTTTTCGCAATCTTGCTCAAGGCTGTCAAACCCGTCTGGAAAGCCTCTTCGTTGCCTTCGAGTTCTACCTCAAAGTCGGCTGCGAGCGGCATGTCGCGGAGGGCGGAAACGAAAATTGCCTTAGGCTTGGTGTCGGGAGTTGTGGACACAGCATAAGGCAACTGGTTGATGTATCCGAAGAGACCAGCCTCAAGCAGCGCCTGCTTGACAGCCTCACCATCTAACGCATCAACGTTTTTCTTACCAAAATCCGTAGAGGTCTGTACTGCGTCGGCCTTCACCTTCACGCAGAGCACCTTTCGGCGCTCACCTCTCTCAATGGCGGTTACTTCTCCGCTCACTGGCGAGGCAAACTTCACCTCCGGGCAAGCCTTGTTCACAAACAAGGCATCTCCGGCATTGACATGATCGCCCTCGCGTACCACTACCTTAGGAGTCACACCCACGAAAGCCGCAGGAACCAGCGCATACTCGCCAGCCTGAGCCACCTGGAGCGTTACATCCTTGGAAGCCTTACCCGTAAGGTTAATGTCCAAGCCTTTACGTAACTTAATTACATTTGCCATAACTACATTAAAAAATATTATATATAAACTTACTAATCACTTCAAGATATATGCCTCAGCGCCCTCATCAAGACGCTATACTGGCCATCTGCCATAAAACATATATTTTATCTACTTCTAGGCTGAAACTTCTAAACGTGCTGCAAAAATAGTGAAAAAAAGTGATATAAAAAAGAAAAATTGTGTGAATTATTCGATTTTATGCCGATTTTTCAGTAATTTTGTCGCAAAATTCAAATTAGTAACATTTTTGTAAACTAGAGAAAGCAACTCTGAAACATTTAAAACATATCATCAATAGCATTATATGGACGCTGGCTGCTGTCTATTTCTTGCTTGTCGTACTGTTGCACGTGCCACCAGTACAGGCCTTCATCGGCTCTGAAGTAGCCGGTGCACTGGCCCAGAAATTCGGCACTCAGGTAAGTATCGGAAAAGTGAACCTGGGCTTCTTCAACCGCATTATCATAGATGACGTGATGATGCTCGACCAGAAGGGCGACAGCATGATCTGTGCTTCGCGCGTATCGGCAAAGCTCGATTTCCTGCCTTTGAAGGATGGCAAGATTTCGGTTTCATCTGCCCAGCTCTTCGGTCTCAACGCCAACATCTACAAGCAGGATGCCAAGAGCCCGATGAACATCCAGTTCGTGCTCGATTCGCTGGCTTCTAAAGATACCACCCGCCATACTCCGCTCGACCTGCACATCGGAAGCCTGATTATCCGCCATGGTGCCGTTGCCTACAACCAGCGCGATATTGCGCCTAAGCCGGGCGTCTTTTCGCCGCAGCATCTAGGCATCACCGACCTCTCTGCCCACATTATTCTGGGCCATCTCACTGACAAGGATATCCATTTGGCTGTCAAGAAGATAGCGTTAAAAGATAAATCAGGACTTCAACTCAGAAATCTGAGATTCAAACTCGATGCCGACCAGCAGCAAGCCCTGCTCAGAGACTTCAGCATCGAGCTCCCTCATTCGCAATTGCAGTTTGATGACCTGCGCGCTACCTACCGCATCGAGAACAAGCATATCGTAAAGCCTACACTCCAGTTTCAGGGCGGCATCAAGCCGTCCGTCATCACGCTTGCTGATATTGCCTGCTTCGTGCCTGAACTCCGCAAGTTCAAGGATGCCCTGCAGCTTCATCTCCAGTTTTCGGGCACCAGTACATCTGCCCGCATCCATAACCTCGAATTCAAGACTCAGAGCGGCAGTCTGCTGCTCAGGGCTAACGGCCGTGTGAGCGATTGGGACCGCCTTCTGCGCTGGAAGGCAAACATCTCAGCCCTCAAGATATCAGGCGATGGCATCGGAGAGGTTTCCCGAAATCTGGGCAAACGCATCAGCATCCCGAAGGAAGTACTGCGCCTGGGCGACATATATTATATAGGTGAAGTTTATGGCGCCGGCAAGAAAGTTGGTACCCACGGACAGCTGAAGACCGATGTGGGCGAAGTAGCCATCAAGGCCGAAAAGGCTGGCTCCGAGCTCAAGGCAAGCATCAACACCCAGGGCATCAATCTGGGCCGCATACTCGATAACAGTCAGTTCGGCATCCTCGCTGCCTCGCTTTCGGCTCACGGCAACAAACAGCATTTCTATGCCAAGGGCAGCATTCCACGCTTCGATTTCAACAAGTACAGCTACCGCAACATCCAGATAGACGGCAGCCATAACCAGGGATTGGTAGAGGGACTCGCATCCATCGCCGACCCTAACGCCAACATCCAGGTAGAAGGCTCCTACTCTATCCCGCGCAAGCAGTATGCCGCAACAGCCCATGTACAGCATCTGCTGCCTACCATTCTCGGACTGAAGGTATCTGACAAGACCTACAGTCTCGACGACATCACCGTAAGCGCCAAGAACCAGGGCAAGGACAGCTATTTCGACCTCGAAGCACCATTCGCCAGCATCCATGTAGATGGCGAATACGATTACGCTACCCTCACCAAGAGCTTTACCAACCTGGTAGCCAGCAAACTGCCTACCCTCCCCGGCATAGGCAAGGTAGATAGGGGTGCGAAGAACCATTTCACCTTCCAGGCTGAAATCAACTCTACCGAGATTCTGCAGCGCATGCTGGGCATTCCGCTGCAGATAGAGCAGCCCGTCTTTGCCGATGGATTCATGAACGATGCCGAGAAAACCGTCAACATCTATGCCAGTGTGCCTGGCTTCAACTATGGAGGCAAAGACTATCATGGAGCCAAAGTGCGACTGCATACCATCAACGATTCGCTCAAGGTAGATGCGCAGATCAGGCAGGGCAAATGGGGAGATAACGGACCGGGCATCCACGTAAAGGCAGCCGCTGCCGACAACCAGCTCTTCGCCAAGCTCTTCTACAACAACCATTCGGCTAAGCTCCCTATCCAGGGCATCATCGATACGAGGGCGCAGTTCTTCAAGAACGAAAATCATGTTTCTACCGCCCACGTAACCATACACCCGTCTGAAATCAGAATCGACGGCACGCCGTGGGAGGTTCATCCTGCCGACATCATCTACAGCAAGAACCGCCTGCTGGTAGACCATTTCGCCGTGAGCCACGACCAGCAGCACGTCATCGTTTCGGGTCTGGCAACACCTGAGAAGAACGATTCTATCGTAGCCGACCTGAAGGATGTGGATGTAGCATACGTGCTGAACCTCATCAATTTCCATTCGGTAGATTTCACCGGCAAGGCTTCGGGCAAGGCGGTAGTAAAGAGCCTCTTCAACGACCCTGATGCCTACGCCCAGCTGGACGTCAACGAGTTTACCTTCGAAAATGGTCCGCTCGGCGTGCTCCATGCTGGAGTCAACTTCAACAAGGAGCTAGAACAGATTGATATCCACGCAGTTGCCGATGATGGTCCGGAGCATCAGACACTCATCAACGGATACGTCTCGCCTAAGCGCAACTATATCGACCTGGGTATCGATGCCCAGGGCACGAGCATGAAATTCCTCGAGAATTTCTGCGGCAGTTTCATGAATCAGGTAGAAGCCTGGGGCGATGGTCATCTCAATGTGGTGGGCGATTTGAGCAACATCAATCTCGTGGGCGATATTACTGCTCACGGCAAGGTGCACCTCAAGCAGCTCAACACCGATTATACCTTCGATGCGCTCCATGCCCACGCTATCCCCGATGATATCCTCATAGAGAATGATACCATCTTCGACCGCAACCGCAACATAGCCATCCTGAGCGGAGGCATCCACCACAAGCACCTCACCAGGCTGAGCTACGACCTCGATATCAAGGCGCACAACTTCCTGGGCTTCGATACCCGCGAGTTTGGCGACAACACCTTCTATGGCACCATCTATGCCACGGGCGAGGTAGGCATCCACGGCAAGAGCGGCGAAACCGTCATCGACATCAACGCCCAGCCAGAACCGGGCAGCATCTTTGTATATAATGTGGCAAGTCCCGATGCCATCAGCGACAAGAGCTTTATCCACTGGCATGAGATAGTGCCCGATATCATGGACAGCCTGAACGGGGCTTCAACCACGAAGCAGAGGGATGATGACATCGATTTCGAATCGGATATGCGCATCAATTTCCTCGTAAACACCAACCAGAACCTCACGCTCAAGCTGATCATGGACGAGCAGTCGGGCGATTATATCACCCTCAACGGCGATGGCGTAATCCGCGCCAACTACTTCAACAAGGGCTCGTTCGATATGTTCGGCAACTATGTGGTTGACCATGGCACCTACAAGCTCACCATCCAGAATCTCATCAAGAAAGAGTTCGAGTTCATGCCGGGCGGCACCATCGCCTTCGGTGGCAACCCATACAATGCCCCACTCAACCTGCGGGCTAAATATACAGTAAACGGAGTGCCGCTGAGCGACCTGCGCATAGGCCGTTCGTTCTCGGGCAACAACATCCGCGTAGACTGCCTGATGGACATCACCGGCACGCCTCAATCGCCTAAGGTAGATTTCTCTATGGACCTGCCTACGGTTAACAGCGATGCAAAGCAGATGATCTACTCTATCATCAATTCGCAGGAAGAGATGAACCAGCAGGTGCTCTATCTCTTAGGCATCGGCCGGTTCTACGCCCAGACCAACAACAACCAGGTGAGCGAGGATGGCGAACAGCAGAGTCAGACTTCGCTGGCGATGCAGAGCCTGCTGAGCGGCACCATCTCGCAGCAGCTGAACACCGTACTTTCCAACGTGGTGAAGAGCAACAACTGGAATTTCGGTGCCAACATATCTACGGGCGATGAAGGTTTCAACAATGCCGAATATGAGGGCATTCTGAGTGGCAAGCTGCTCAACAACCGGTTACTCTTCAATGGCCAGTTCGGTTATCGCGACAATCCGAATGCCACGCAGAGTTTCATCGGTGATTTTGACCTCCGCTACCTCATCTTCCCTAACGGCAACCTCGCCATACGCATGTACAATCAGACCAACGACCGCTATTTTACGCGCAACAGTCTGAACACGCAGGGTCTCGGCCTCATCATGAAGAAAGACTTCAACGGCCTCCGCGATTTCTTCGGCATCAAAAAGAAGAAGAAAAAGAAATAAAAGCCAAAAAGAGGGTGTGTCATAACCAGATGACTCACCCTCTTTTTATTTTCAGATAGCAGTCGCCTAATATGAGTCCAGTTAAGATTGTGTACGAACTCGTACGCTTTTCCAAAATCAGGAAACAGAATATAGTAATTCCGATAATGTTAGAGATTGTTGAATGTTGAGTGGTCTATATGCCACGATGAAAAGGTGGCGTATAGACCCTTGATTATATGGTGATATTCGTAATCTACATCTCCGCTTTCTGTTTTTTATGAGTTGTTCTGATTCTTGATGATATCTAAAGGCAGCTGGGTAGCCTTGGCAACCTGTTCGGCTGAAAGTCCCATTGCCAGCATATTCTTAGCTATTAAGCAAATTCCCCCATCCTGCTTTTGATGGCAGGATGGGGGAATTCTTATCTGTTACCTCTAAGATAATATCTTATTTCAATTTTTCTATCTGTTCCTGGGTAAGACCGGAATACTTCATAATCTGATTGATGTCAACGCCATCAGCAAGCATGTTCCTGGCAATATCAAGGCTTCGCTGGTTCATACCTTCAGCTCTACCCTTTTCCAAGCCTTCCTTCATTCCCTTTTCCATACCTTCAGCTATACCTTCACGCTTAGCAGTGTCTACGGAATTCTTGATGTCGCGATATG
>JAJWOH010000282.1:0-1791 GCA_021635485.1 Segatella copri
ACTACAATTTCGCCGGGCGGGCTGTTGAGACAGTGCCCAAATCATTACGCCTTTCGTGCGGGTCAGAACTTACCTGACAAGGAATTTCGCTACCTTAGGACCGTTATAGTTACGGCCGCCGTTTACTGGGGCTTCAATTCGAACCTTCGGTTTCCCTAAGCTCTCCTCTTAACCTTCCAGCACCGGGCAGGCGTCAGCCCCTATACGTCATCTTTCGATTTAGCAGAGACCTGTGTTTTTGGTAAACAGTTGCTTGGGCCTATTCTCTGCGACCTACTTTCGTAGGCACCCCTTATTCCGAAGTTACGGGGTCAATTTGCCTAGTTCCTTAACAACCCTTCTCCCGTTGGCCTTAGGATCTTCTCCTCATCTACCTGTGTCGGTTTGCGGTACGGGCAGTACAACCAATCCACACGGCTTTTCTCGCCACAAGCTTTACTCACTTCGCCTCATTCGACTCGCTTACGCCCGGGGCAACCAACGCCCGGTAGAGCTATACTCATGTGTCACCGTGATTAACAATTGTACCGGCTACGGAATTTCTACCGTATGTGCATCGACTACGCCTTGCGGCCTCGCCTTAGCTCCCGGCTTACCCTGGGCGGACGAACCTTCCCCAGGAAACCTTAGATTTTCGGCCATTATGATTCCCACATAATTCTCGCTACTCATTCCGGCATTCTCACTCGAATACAGTCCACCGCTCCTTCCGGTGCGACTTCACCCCGTATTCGACGCTCCCCTACCACTCACGAAAAATCGTGAATCCCAAGCTTCGGTTACATGCTTAGCCCCGTTAAATTTTCCGCGCAAGATCACTCGACCAGTGAGCTATTACGCACTCTTTGAACGAGTGGCTGCCTCTAAGCCAACATCCTGGTTGTTTCTGCAATCTCACATCGTTTTCCACTTAGCATGTATTGGGGACCTTAGCTGTGGGTCTGGGCTATTTCCCTTTTGACCACGGATTTTATTACTCGTAGTCTGACTGCTGGTAAGCATTTCTGCGGCATTCTTAGTTTGATAGGGTTCAGTAAGCTTATCGCCCCCTAGCCCATTCAGTGCTTTACCACCGCGAAACTCATTGCCAACGCTAGTCCTAAAACTATTTCGGGGAGAACCAGCTATCTCCAGGTTCGTTTGGAATTTCACCGCTAGCCACAACTCATCCCCGGTCATTGCAACGAACGTGGGTTCGGCCCTCCATGGAGCTTTACCTCCACTTCAGCCTGGTCATGGCTAGGTCACCTGGTTTCGGGTCTATGGCAACTGACTTCATTCGCGCTCTTCACACTCGGTTTCCCTTCGGCTTCGGTACTCAATACCTTAACCTCGCCAGTTACTATAACTCGCCGGACCGTTCTACAAAAAGTACGCCATCACCCTTTAACGGGCTTTGACTGCTTGTAAGCACAAGGTTTCAGGTACTCTTTCACTCCCCTCCCGGGGTTCTTTTCACCTTTCCCTCACGGTACTGCTCCTCTATCGGTCATCAGGTAGTATTTAGGCTTGGAGGGTGGTCCCCCCGACTTCCCACGGGATTCCTCGTGTCCCGCGGTACTCTGGATCCAGCTATCCAAAAGTTCTCTTTCAAATACGTGGCTCTCACACTCTCTGGCCGGCCTTCCCATGCCGTTCTTTTAGAAATGACTCTTCATGTCGCTGTCCGTAACCCCGGAGATATTGCTACCTCCGGTTTGGCCTAATCCGCTTTCGCTCGCCACTACTCGCGGAATCTCGGTTGATGTCTTTTCCTCGCCCTACTTAGATGTTTCAGTTCAGGCGGTTCCC
>JAJWOH010000283.1:0-1777 GCA_021635485.1 Segatella copri
TGCAGCTCGTTCCAGAGGGGCTCGCAACGCTTAATCCATCCCATGATATGACGGCGCGCTGTTGCCCCGTCGGTTGTGTCGGGAAAGTAGAGCAGACCCAGCTCGGTCTTGCTGTACATACGTTGGGGATAATTCATAAGCTTTATATTTTTTACAATCCTTCTACACCATGATCCTTAAAGAAACCTACCATGGCTGTGGTCATATAGCCACCCGTGTTCATCTTCTTGTTCGAACGCCTGCAGTTGGCTATGTAATAATCCTTTCGCTGGAAGAAGTCCTCCAGGTCGCCAATCATATCTAACCTGAGATAGCCGCTCAGCTGCTCAGCCTTCTTCTCGCTCACATCATAATTGCATTGCAGCCGGAGTTTCAGTTTGCTCCGCTGTCCTCTCAGTTCGCTGCTCACTTCTGCACCCTCCGCAGTTTCGCCAGAAGTGCGACGGTCGTGCAGGGTAAAGGTGATGTGCTCGGGCAGGTGATGCTTCTCTTTTTTACCCTCCTCCAGAAAGAAAGGCTTATAGGTAAGATACTGGTCGATGATGTGGTTCTGGTAAAGGCGCTTGAGGTCTTTGCAGGCAAAAGTCAGACATTTGTTGTCCAGTGCCGACCAGGTCTTGTAGTAATCTTCCCTGCCATGCATCAGTTGCTGGATATGCGCCGTTTTGCAGATGGTGAATCCCTTTGCACCCCAGCAATTCATGATGATATATAACTTGATGCTCGATGCGCTGCGGCATTGGTTGATGGCATTGAGGTCGATACGGCTGACTCCCTTGTCGAAACTGTAGAAAAACCGTATCACGTTGTTGTCGAAGCGGAATTTTACCATCCAGTTCTTGTGCCGGTCTTGGTATATCTCACTCTTAAACAGGCATGCAAATTTCCGGTATAATGTCTGTTTTTCCAGCTTAAACGGCAGCAGGATGGGCTGGGATTCTATACGCTTGATGGCATCGCGCAATTGCGGATAATGATGAGCACCATAAGGAAACTCCGACAGTTTCATGATGACATCGGTGTGGTCTGCAGCTCTCTGTTCTGCGGTGAAGCCATTAAAAGTCTGTGAAGTTACCTGATAAGGGATGACATAGCCCAAGATGGCTTTCTGGGCATGCCTGATAATCTGCAGAACGATTTTGAGTTCTAGCACAGAATAGTTCTGGTAAGACAATCCCTGTACGCCAAGGATGGCTATCAGTTGTTTCTCTTGTTGATTTGTCTGAGGGAAGGACTGCTGCCCGCCCGGAGGCTGTTGATTTAATTTTTCCATATTCGTTTTTCTGTTTAAATCGTTAGTGGCCTACCGATTGGGGCAAGTCTTGTTGTTGTTTATTGAAAACCGGCATGGAATTGGAGTAAGGATAACCTCGCAAGATTAATGAACAATCACAAAGGAAAGTTTTCCACCATCGCTCTTGCTATCAAAAGACCTTACTTCGCATCCATGCCGATAAATTTTCATCAAATTTATCAGGCATAGAATGCCCTGTAAGGATTACCTTTTGATCACTCACTTTTCAGGGTGGAAAATCCTACTCAATGAGCTATGTTCTAATCCTTAACCGAAAGCATTTCCCGGTGTCCTTCATCGGGAGAAGAATCACATTCTCCGCGCTTTCATGATGCAAAAGTAATATTTCTTTCAGACTTATGCAAATTTTTGAAGAGAAAAAATGCATTTTAAAAGCTGAAATGTTGAAAAAAAAATCTTTTTCCTCACGTATTACGTATAGTGTAAAAGATGTAAATGTATATATATAATATACTTGGTATA
>JAJWOH010000126.1:0-9226 GCA_021635485.1 Segatella copri
CCCACCAAATCTTCCGTCTTCTGCTTGATATTTCCATTCTCATCTGCCGGAATCAACTCTGGACTGATAGGCGTATCGATGATATCACGAAGCGTGATGCGGCTCTGTTCGTCTACCCCACTCTCTGCTACATGATTTACGAGATGACGGATCAGGGTCTTAGGAATGCTGGCATTCACGCCATACATGCTCATGTGGTCACCATTATAGGTAGCCCATCCTAATGCCAACTCTGAAAGGTCGCCGGTACCGATAACCATACCCCCCATCTTATTGGCTAAATCCATCAGGATCTGGGTACGTTCACGAGCCTGGGAATTCTCGTAAGTCACATCATGCACACTGGCATCCTGACCGATGTCCTCAAAGTGCTGGGTTACAGCCTTGGCGATGCTGATTTCCTTAATGGTAATACCAAGACTCTGCATCAGCGAGATAGCATTATTGTAGGTTCTGTCTGTGGTTCCGAATCCCGGCATAGTGACACCTACGATACCCTTTCGGTTCATTTTGAGTTTATCAAAAGCTTTTACACAAACGAGTAAGGCCAGCGTAGAATCCAAACCACCGCTAATACCGATTACTACGGTCTTGGCATGGGTATGAACGATACGCTTGGCTAGTCCCATGAGTTGGATATTGAAAATCTCCTCGCAAGAGGCATTCATATCGCTGCTGGTAGGAATAAACGGATGAGGATTCACCTCACGTTCCAACACAAAATCGCGTTCATTCTCGGTTGGTTCTGCTTCGATATTACGGATATTGAACTGACCGCCGAGAACAGAATATTTAATGTTGCGCTGGGCATTCACATAAGTAGAATTTGTACGACGCTCAGAGCGGAGTTTCTCTACATCTATCTGTGAGATAACCATCTGCGGTTCAATAGAGAAACGTTCACTCTGTGAAAGTAAAACTCCATTCTCATAAATCAGGGCATTTCCACCATAAACCACATCCTGCGTACTCTCACCGAATCCGCAGGAACTGTAGATATATCCGGTCATGGTACGGGCACTCTGCTGGCTGAGCAGACTCTTCAGATAATGATGTTTTCCGATGAGTTCGTCGCTTGCAGAAAGATTGAAAATCAGGTCTGCTCCTGCTAGCGCCAGTTTGTTGCTAGGAGGAGCCGGAGCCCATACATCTTCGCAGATTTCCACACCAAACTGTACGCCATCGAAAGTTTGAAAAATCTGAACATCAGGCGTCAGTTTCACCTTATGTCCGGCATAACGGACTTCGCAATCTCTCAGGTCCTGAGCCGAGGCAAACCAGCGTTTCTCATAAAACTCGCTGTAGTTTGGAAGATATGTCTTCGGTACAATACCGAGAATCTGTCCATGCTGGATAACGATACCACAATTGAGCAACAAGTCGCCCGCTATCACCGGCGCACCCACGATAGAGATGACATCGAGTTTGCGTGTGAAATCGAGCAACATCATCACCGCCTGCTCAGATGATTCGAGAAGCATCTGCTGACGGAAGAGATCCTGACAGGAATAGCCCGTAACAGAGAGTTCCGGAAATGTAATGATCTCTACACCCTTTCCCTCAGCCAGCGCTATCTGTTCCTCTATCTGCTGGGTATTGAAAATGACATCACCCACCTTTACGGCAGGGATGGCACTAGCTACCTTAATAAATCCGTACTTCATAATAAATTACTTTATTGTTACCTGTGTAGCACCATAGCCATACTCCTGGAAAGAAGCATCCTGATAGGTGCAACTCTTATAGCGATAGTTCAACTCATGAATGAGAGTCTGGCGCAACACGCCTTCACCCTTTCCATGAATAAAGATAATTTTCTGTCCCTTCTTTTTCTTATATTCCTCCATGGTCTTCTTGAAGATATCCATCTGATAATGAAGAATATCGGCAGAATTCATTCCAGCAGTTGTTTCAAGCACTTCATCTGCATGAAGATCTATCACAAGGGTACCATCATCCTTCTTGCTCTTCTTCTTGCTGGTGTTGGCGACAACCTTCTCATCCTTATACATCTGCTCTTTCAGACGCTTGGAATCGATAACCAGCGGACGGGCTATTTCATCGTTCTCTACAATCGTAAAGAGATAGGCTGGAGTCTCGAAGAAATCGTTCTCCTCAAAAAGATGAAGTTTGTAGAATTTCACGGGATCGAGACGGAACTGAACATCTGTTGCCGGCTTCAGGAGAAATGGCTTGTCCTTCTTGTAAGCTATCATCTGGATGGCGATATGCTCCATCTCGTTCAGAGCCTCACGACCGAATTCCTCGATGAAGAGTTTGGTGTTCGGTTCTATTTCTCCCTCTGCTTTCAGAGTCCATGCATTTCCCTCAGCCACGAGATAGGTATAGTGGAGATAGTAGTTGCTGTCATTCACCATATAGGTCTCGAAACGGGTATTGGTTACGTCCTTGATGTTGATAGGTACAAAGGCGAGATAAGCACTGAGTTTGTTGCCACCCGTACGTTCCTCAACCGGTTTTACAAAGGTTATCTCACGGTCGGCAGCATCATATTCCTCTACATCCATATCCACGTCATCGTGATCATTCAAGATGGCCTTGATACTCCGGCTGTCCTGATGCAGTTCGGTATTGGCATGCTCCTCAGCCTTCTGCTGCGCATCCATCTTAGCCGAAATCATCTTGCCCATGGAGTATTCATCCTGCTCCACCACAACTACCTCGTTGATAGGCATCGGAATCTCAAAACCATCCTCATCCTCAACGAGCACAATATTTTTACCTTGGAAGCCGGCAACCTTTCCGCCACCCACTTCGCTCAAGAATCTGACTTTATCTCCTTTTTTCATAATCTATTAATAATTTGTAATTGCAAAGATACAAAAGATATTGCAAAACAGGGCTTATTTTAATATTTTTAATGCTACTGATAAAAATAATCCTGTAAAAGATGCACCATGTTAGATATTTTTCCGTATCTTTGCAAAGAAAAAGAAATAGTAACGAACCCTTTAAACTGAAAAGTTATGATTACATTTCCTTGCGCCAAGATTAATCTTGGTTTAAATATAGTTAGCAAGCGGAAGGATGGATACCACAATCTCGAAACTGTGTTCTACCCTATTCCGCTGACCGATGCACTTGAAATCAAGCTCATGGGCGATGAATTCCCTAGCGATGTTCCTTGTGATCTGAAGATTACAGGTAACGCAGTGGACTGCGATGAACAGAACAATCTCGTTGTAAAGGCTTATAATCTCCTGGCTGCCGACTTCAGGATTCCACGCATCCATGCTCACCTGGTGAAGCGTATTCCTTCACAGGCAGGTTTGGGTGGCGGTTCTGCCGATGCAGCCTTCATGATCCGTTTGCTTGACGAGCGTTTCCGCCTCAATATCGGTAATCCGGAGATGGAAAGATACGCTGCCAAGCTGGGTGCAGACTGTGCCTATTTCATTTCTGCTGACCCGGAAGATGGCGACACAGCATGCTATGCTGAAGGTATAGGAGAAGAACTGATGCCGGTGAGTGGTCCTGGCGATAATCTGAAGGGCTATCATCTGGTTGTGGTAAAGCGCGACGACATTGCCGTCAGCACCAAAGAGGCTTATGCAGCCATCACCCCACAGGCACCAGCTAAATGTTGCCGCGACATTGTACGCCAGCCTATCGAGACTTGGAAAGAGGAACTTGTCAACGATTTTGAGGCACCTATCTTCAAGATGCACCCGGAACTGGCAGAAATCAAACAGAAGCTGTACAACCTGGGTGCCGTATATGCTGCGATGAGTGGTAGCGGAAGTGCCATCTTCGGTATCTTCAAGCATAAACCTGCAAATATAGAGGAACAGTTCGAAGGAATGTTCTGTAAAATAATGAAACTTTAATTTAGTTAATAGTTTACTCAAAATATAATGAACGAAGAAACACATCAGAAACTGATGACTATCAAGCGAAGCTTCCGCTTGCTGATGAACGGTCCGGGATCGCAATCTATGCGCGATAAGGGACTGGGATATAAACTGAATTGGGGCGTACCATTCTATGAACTGAAAAAGATGGCTGAGGAATATGGTAAAGACTATGACCTCGCCATCGAACTGTGGAAGGAAGATATCCGGGAATGCAAGATTCTGGCTACACTCATCATGCCTGCCGATAAGATGCTTCCGGAAATCACAGATTTATGGATGGAACAGGTACAGAGTCAGGAGATGGCAGAGATGCTTGCCTTCAACCTTTTGCAGCACGTAGATTATGCGCCTGTCATCGCCTACCAGTGGATAGCGAGTGACAAGCCACTCTACGAGATTGCCGGTTTCCAGCTCCTTGCCCGTCTCTTTGCCAATGGGAAAGAGCCTAACGAGCGTGGCATCAACGAATTCCTGGATCAGGCTGCCACTGCATTGCAGGGTGACAACATGGGAATAAAACATGCTGCCTCTAATGCGGTTCTCCGTTTCTGCGACTTCGGTGAAGATTTCGAGAAAATTGCAAGAGGAGCACTCAAGGGTATCTACGAGATTTAACGCTTCTGCAGATGCGGTCAGAAACAGGCCACAACCCTGCTGAAAATACGTCGGGACGTAGCATTTGCTGCGTCCCGACATACAAAAAAATACGTCCCGACGTAGCAAATGCTACGTCGGGACGTATTTTTATAGCTAATTTCAGCGTTACATGAAATACTTCTGGTATTCGTTTTCGAAATTCGGAGTGAAAACACCCTTGCCGATGTTTTCGCTGATTTCATCCTTGGTCCAGAATCTGCCACCGGCCAATTCTTCCTGGCTCGGTTTCACCTCGCCATCATATACACAGCGATGTACATAAACCAGTTCCTTTTCCCGCTGACTCTCAAAGACATAATGCCCAAGAGATTCCGGTTCAAAATCGGTGATACCCAATTCTTCCCTTACCTCGCGATGCAAAGCCTGACACACACTTTCGCCTAAATCAACATGACCGCCACAGGCTGTATCCCATTTATCCGGCTGGATATCCTTCCAAGCTGGACGATGCTGCAGATACAGATCACCCCGGCTGTTGAATACATGCAGATGAACAACCGGATGCAATATCTTGCTTCCGTCATGGGCATGACCACGGCTTACAGCACCCAGGATGTTGCCCATTTCATCTACTATCGGAAATTCCTCGTTCTTATTATCTATCATCGTTTCTCTTATTACAAAGTTCCGTATTCATCAGAGTAGCGCAACATCTGGTCGACATAGCTCTCCTCGTAATCCAATACCACGTCTGTAATTTCGCCTTCTTCATCCATCTCCAGCGTCATCTTCGGATTGATGAATCCCTTGTATGGAGCGAGATTCAGTTTCTTGTATCTTGCCAGTATCTCGCGATGCAATTCCGGATCAATATTCACGGCATACTTCTCTACCAACAGGCGGGCTGCCTCGAAATCACCCTCACTCTTGATGCGCTGAATTTCAGCAAGCAACTCACCGAAGAGATGGCGGAGCTTGGCATAATCATTAATCTTCACATAAGTCTTCGTCGTAATGATATTGCCCTCACTGTCCTTCAAAGCATCCTCGGCAGAAGCATAGTTCATATCCATCTTCACCAGTTCCACAGCACCCTCGGCATGCTCCATCACCCACCAGGCTATCAGCGCACGGTTGCGCATGTGGGCTTCCTCTATCTTGTCGCCTTCCTTGATGCGGATGGTCTGGGTGAGCAGACCGTTCATCAGATAACCGTAATACTGAGCCTTGTATGCCTCATCATTCGGAGTCAGACCCAGTTCTACCAATTTATGGTCGGCTACATAATAGAGTCCGAAAAGATCGGCTCTCGCCTCTTCTATCGTACTGCCATACGCCTTCAGTGCATCAGGGTCAGTACCAGGCAAAAGCTGTCCGCTACCATGTCCCAGACACTCATGCAGGTCGGTATGCAGATCATCTGTAATATCCTCGTACTGATTCATCAGACTGATGGTATCCTCGTCGATAACGAATTCATCGCGGAAACCATTGCCTTGAGCTGCCTTGTTATATGCCTCGGTCAGGTTACCGATGGTCACACTCTTAGAACCATATTCCTGACGGATCCAGTTGGCATTCGGAAGATTGATGCCGATGGCAGAAGCTGGATACTCTTCGCCACCCAACATCGCCGCACAAATGACATTGGCTGTAACACCCTTCACCTCCGGCTTGCGGAAACGTGGGTCTACAGGTGAATGGTCCTCAAACCACTGGGCATTCTGACTGATGGTCTGGGTGCGCTTCGTTGCTTCAAGATCCTTATATTCTACGATGCCTTCCCAAGTACCTTTCAGTCCGAGCGGATCGCCATACACTTCGATAAATCCGTTGATGAAATCAATCATTCCCTCGTGCTGCTGCACCCAGGCAATGCTGTAACGGTCGAAATCCTTCAGTTCGCCTGTACGGTAATACTTCACCAGGAGATCGATGAGATGTTTCTGTTCCTCATTTTCTGCATATTTCTGAGCACGGAGCAACCAGGAAACAATCTCCTTGATAGCTGCGCCATAGAGGCCGTCTTCTGTCCATTTCAGCTCCACCAGTTCACCATTACGCTTGGTCAGTTTAGAGTTCAGACCATAAGAAGGAGCCTGTTCGTTGCCCTCTTCCTTCATCCTGGCATAGAAACGTTCTACTTCTGCCTGAGAAACATTCTCATAGAAATTGCAAGCTGAAGTCTGCACCAGATCCTCGCCATCCGTCTGATTCACGCGCTTAGGCATGACTTCCGGATTGAAGATGACAGGCACCAGAATGCCCAACAGATCTTCCTTGCTCTGTCCCTTGGAAAGAGGCAGATATTCATCGGCTACAGCCCCAACCATCTCATAGAAAGATTCCTCTGAAAATCCTGGCACAAACTTTTCACATCCATAGTGATGATGGATGCCGCTGGCAAACCAGACACGCTTCAGATAAACTTCGAAAGCCTTGAAATCTTCGCTTTCGCGATTACCCTCGTAATGAAGGTATACAGCCTCCAGGGTTTTACGGATGCGCAGGTTGTATTTGCCCTGCTGGTCGAAGGTGATATCTCGTCCCAAGAGGGTTGCCTTCGACAAGCAATAAATATAAATTTTCTGTGTGAGCGACAGGTTTTCGAAACCCTTCAGCTCATAACGGAGCATCTGGATATCGGCAAATCGCTCTTGAGTGTTTACATTACATTTTGCCATTTTTATCTGTATTTACCATGCAAAAGTAATACATTTTTTCCACATACCAAACTTTTCCTCCTGTTTTTCGCTCTTTGCAAAGTTTTTTACTTGAAATATGCACTTTTTCTTGGAGAAAACTTTTATTTATGCAGATTATTCATTACCTTTGCATGAAAATCAAGACAAAAACATGCCGGTAAAGGCAGAAATCATAAAACGGCAATCATGCAGATAAACGAGATATTAAAAAGCTATTTTGGATACGATTCCTTCCGCCCCAACCAGGAAGCGATTATCAAAGAGGTAATGCAGGGACACGACTGTCTGGTTCTCATGCCGACTGGTGGTGGAAAGAGTCTGTGCTACCAGGTTCCCGCATTAGCAATGGAAGGTACCGCTGTGGTCATTTCACCGCTCATCAGTCTGATGCACGACCAGGTGGAGGCGCTCAAGGCAAACGGTATCCCGGCAGAAGCACTGAACAGCGGAAACGATACGACCGATGAACTCATCATCCGCCGCCGATGCGAGAAGGGAGAACTGAAACTCCTTTATGTTTCGCCCGAGAAACTCATCAGCGAGATACCTTATTTATTCAGCAACATCAAGATTTCGCTCTTTGCCGTTGACGAGGCCCACTGCATCAGCCAGTGGGGACACGATTTCCGTCCGGAGTATTCGCAACTCGGTATGCTGCACGAGAATTTCCGCAATGTCCCGGTGATGGCGCTCACAGCCACAGCCGACAAGATAACGCGCGAAGATATCATACGCCAGCTTCATCTCAATGGGCAGACGTTCGTAAGCAGTTTCGACCGCCCCAACCTCTCCCTCACCGTAAGACAGGAGAGTACCAAAAAGGCAAAGCTCCAATACATCACCCGCTTCATCAGTAATCATCCGGAAGAAGCAGGCATCATCTACTGTCTCTCCCGCAAGAACACCGAAATGGTAGCTCAGGAACTTATCGATATGGGTATCAATGCCGCAGCCTATCACGCCGGAATGACTGCCCAGACCAGAGCATCAGTACAGGAGCGGTTCAAGATGGACCAGATTCAGGTGGTATGTGCTACCATCGCTTTCGGAATGGGCATCGACAAGAGTAATGTGCGCTGGGTAATCCACTATAATATGCCAAAAAGCATCGAGAGTTTCTATCAGGAAATAGGTAGAGCCGGAAGAGATGGAGCACCATCAGATACCGTGCTGTTCTATTCGATGGCCGACATCATCACCCTCCGTTCTTTCTGTGAAGAAAGCGGACAGCGTGATGTGAATATGGAGAAACTGCGCCGCATGGAGGAATATGCCGAATCGAGAGTATGCCGACGACGCATTCTGCTGAATTATTTTGGCGAGACATCATCCTGCAACTGCGGCAACTGTGATGTTTGCAAGAATCCTCCACGCACCTTCGACGGCACCATCAGAGCCCAGAAAGCCCTGAGTGCCGTGGTCCGTTCGGGTGAGCATATTGCAGTAGGTACCTGCATCGAGATTCTGAGAGGCATGCATTCTTCTGCCGTTGTGAAAAACAAATACAACGAGATGAAAACCTTCGGTGTGGGCAGGGATACAACATCTAAGGACTGGAATGCTTATCTGCTGCAGATGCTACAGATGGGATTCTTCGAGATTGCCTACAACAACCACAACTACATGAAGGTTACCGATTTAGGCTGGAAGGTACTGAAGGGAGAACATCATGTTTCGCTGGCTTATATCGAAGAAGATGATAAAGCCACCCGCCCACAGAAAACGGTACGCAACAGGAAGGGTGCCATCGCCCAGCCGGGAAATCTCATTCCTGAGGTGCATGCCGAACGTGTCATCTTCCAGGAAGACTCGAAAGGCGTGGAAGACAAAGGGCTCTTTGAACACCTCAGAAAGATACGCAAGAACCTTGCCGACGAACAGGGTTATCCTCCATATATCGTACTCAGCGACAAGAGCCTTCATGAACTCGCAAGAATGAAACCTACCACCAAGAATGCCATGAGCCTGATAAGTGGTATCGGAGAATTCAAGCTCAATAAATATGGCGATACCTTCATCAAGGCTATCAGGAAATATACAGGACTATAA
>JAJWOH010000284.1:0-1751 GCA_021635485.1 Segatella copri
TGTCAGCGTGATGAGCGGTATGAGCATTTCCTCCATCGAGATGCCGCCGTGCTGGAAGGTATCCTTGTAGTATTGCACATAATAGTTGTAATTATTCGGATAGGCGAAGAAACTGTCGCCCGTGGCAAATACATACGAGGTACTCAGGTTAGGTGCCGGCAACTGGGCACGGTGAGGCTCCTTGATAGTGAACACTTCCTTGCTTTGGTAAGCCAGATTCTTGCCCAGCTTGTAGCGCAGGTTGGTGTTCGTATTGCGGTCGCCTACAATCTTGATTGGTTTCGATGCCCTGATGCTGCCGTGGTCGGTGGTGAGCACTACCTGGTAATCGCTCTGCGAAAGGAGTTTGAAGAGCTCGGAGAGAACCGAATGGCGGAGCCAGCTCTGCGTGATGCTGCGGTAGGCACTCTCGTTGTTGGCAAGCTCGCGCACCATCTTAGATTCGGTACGCGCGTGAGAGAGCATGTCGATGAAGTTAATCACCAGCACGTTCAGGTCGTAGTTGCGGCACTCGTTGTAGTGCTCCAGGAAGCGGTCGGCACCCTGCGAATCGTTCACCTTGTGATAACTGAAGGTATAGTGCTTTCTGAATCGCTCTATCTGGGTCTGTATCAGCGGCGCCTCGTTCAGGTTCTTGCCTTCCTCCTCGTCCTCATCTACCCAGAGGTCAGGGAACATTTCGGCTATCTTGTTCGGCATCAGACCGCTGAAAATGGCGTTGCGCGCATATTGTGTGGCGGTAGGAAGGATGCTCATGTAGAGCTGCTCGTCGATGTCGAACAGGTCGCCGATGTCTTCAGCCAGCATGCGCCACTGGTCATAGCGGAAGTTATCTATCACAATCAGGAACACCTTCTTGCCCTCATCGAGCAGCGGGAATATCTTGCGCTTGAAGATGTCGGGACTCATCAGATGTCGGTCTCTGTTGTCGGGACTCACCCAGTCGAGATAGTTCTTGGCTATGTATTTGGCGAAACCCTGGTTAGCCTCTTCCTTCTGCATGCCCAGCATCTCAGCCATCGGACTGGCCGTATCGCTCAGCTTCAGTTCCCAGCTAACCAGTCGCTTGTAAATCTCCATCCAGTCTTCCGCCGTTCTGCATTCCATCATCTGCATGGCTATCTGCTGGTAGTCTTGCTGGTATCCGCTCTGCGTCACCTCCGCCACGATGTCTTTGCGGTGGATGTTCTTCTTGAGCGAGAGCAGAATCTGGTTCGGGTTTACGGGTTTGATCAGATAGTCGGCTATCTTTGAACCGATTGCCTGGTCCATGATGTTTTCTTCTTCGCTCTTGGTGCACATCACTACCGGTGTGGCAGGCTGGATGTCCTTGATGTGTAGCAGGGTTTCCAGTCCGCTGAGTCCCGGCATCATCTCATCGAGCAGGATGAGGTCGAAGGTCTGCTGGCGGCAAAGTTCAATGGCATCAGGCCCGTTGCTTACCGTCTGCACTTCGTATCCTTTCTTTTCCAGAAAGATGATGTGTGCCTTGAGAAGTTCTATCTCGTCGTCTATCCAAAGTAATAATCCGTTGCTCATATTTTATATCCTTTTTCTTTTCGGGGTGCTAAAGTACAAAGAAAAATGGAATGGTGGATACGACTTTGTGTTAAAGAGAGTTAATGACAAAGATTCTTTGGTACTTTTTATGAAAACGTTTGTATTACCTAGTGACAAAACCTAAAAACATAGGTTAATTAAAACTTATTTGTATAACTAAACGTAAGCATTATGATCAGACGCAATTACTT
>JAJWOH010000012.1:0-48180 GCA_021635485.1 Segatella copri
CGAAAAGAAGCAGCGCCCTTTCCGCATCATCAAGATAGGTCTGAACCGCGACAGAGCTGAACTCTACGACCGCATCAACCAGCGTGTACTGATGATGATGGACGAAGGTCTGGAGGCAGAAGCACGCAGCGTATATCCACACAAGGGCCTCACTGCCTTGAGAACCGTGGGCTACAAGGAAATATTTGCCTATTTCGATGGCGAGATTGATAAGGATGAAGCCATCCGCCAGATACAGTCGCATAGCCGTGAATACATGCGCAAGCAGCTCACCTGGTTTAAGCGGGATGCAGAAATTCACTGGTATCATCCCGACCAGCAGGATGAAATCATCCGATTTATTGATGAAGAGATATAGACATAATCGCCCGATAGCATATTCATTTTTGTTGTTAGAAATATAGTTGAGATTCCATAATATTACATGGAATTCTCCGGAATCAGATTTGAATTCTGGTGCTTTATAGCCCATGAACTTTTCAAAATGCTCGTGTTCTTTGATAATTTTCTTCATACCTTATAAAATCAGCGTCTTGTTTGATGAAGAATTCTAAATAATTGGAGGTAAAAATGAAATAAGCTTCATGTGCTATCGAAACAGGCTTCATGTGCGATTGAAACAGGCTTCATTCGCCATTGAAGCCTATTTCATTTGGAACAGAAGAAAGCCAACTCAGTAGTCTATGTTATTTCTGTCAATATTTATAACCAAATTTTGCATACTGGTAAACTTGGAATCTAGCAACGAAAATAGGGAGTTTTGGGCATCTCGAATTCTCTATTTTTTGTTTCTAATTAAGCGAATACCCTATAGTTGTACAACTATAAAGTTGTAGTCGTACGACTATATAGGCTATAGTCGTACAACTGTAGAGTTATAGTTGTACAACTATAGGGGTTATAGTCGTACAACTATAGAATTTCTATTTTAGCGCTATTAGCCAATAAATCCATAACCCATTGATTATTAGTATATTACCATTTTCTTCCATATTTTCAATATTCACAAAGAAATAAGAATCGTTTGAAAATACGAGAATCTCAACAAGGGAAATGTATAAAAAATAAAACGACCCGCACATTTGAGCATCGTTGAGAGGCTTGGCGGGTACTGGTTCTGCAAAGGTACGAAGATTCTTCGAAACCAGCAAATTTTTGGGGAGAAATTTTAATTTCGCATGCAAAAAAGTATAAAGCATTTACAAATTAAGCTACTCCGCCCCCATGCGGTAATTCTTTGGCGATAATCCGGTATGCTTCTTGAAGAAGGTGCCGAAGGATGAGGCATTCGGCACAGTCCATTCGTTGAGACTTTGGTATCACTGAAAGATGAAGAAGGAGAAGAATAAAAGTATTATATGAGTATTTTATAAGGGTTTTTAAGACCCTTATAAAATATCGAGTTATAAGATATCGAGAAGTTCCTCGAATCTTGAAATACGACGGAGCTTGGGATGTTCAAATTCCTCTGTCTTTTCATGCGCCCATGTGGTATGAAAAGGGATATGGACAGCCGAAGCTCCGATTTTTAATGCCGGAGCAATATCACTCTTGAAACTGTTACCCACCATCACCAGCTCGTCGGGAGTTACATCCAGTTCCCTGCAGAGACGATGATAAGCCTTGGGCGTCTTGTCGCTCACGATAGTCACCACATCAAAATACCGCTGCAGACCCGAACGCCACAACTTATTCTCCTGATCCATCAACTCCCCCTTGGTGAAGACTGCCAGCTTATATTTCTTCATCTCACGGAAACAAGCCAAGGTTTTCTCTACCCCTTCCAAAGGCTTGGCATCAAGATGCAGGAGACTCTTACCCAAGTCCACAATTTGGGCGATGACATTCGCCTCCACCTTACCATGACTCACCTTCACCGCATTCTCTACCAGGGATATGGTGAAAGCCTTGCAACCATAACCCAAATCAGCCATATTTTTACTCTCCGTCTCGAAGAGAGCAGCAGAAATATCCTTTTCCTTTCCATATTCCGCAAGCAGCTCGCAATACTCATGCTCCACGTCCTCGAAATAGTTTTGTAATGCCCAGAGCGTATCATCGGCATCGAAGGCTATCGCCTTGATATTCTTCAGCTTTTCCATACTTTTCATTTTTTTAGTTGCAAAGTTAATGTTTTTATCCGAAAAGGAAAACAAATTATTCTGCTTTCTTTTGCATATACCAATATTTTCCGTAACTTTGCCAAAAATTCAAATAAAGCAACAATATGAAATACACTATAACTACTCTTTTAGATATATAATAAAAATCGTTGGAGTATTTAGGATATGTCTTCAGAGAATATAGGTTCGTCAGTCACATATCAACTGATGTGCACATGTCACTCAGCTTATATGCGGCTTTCTTGCATGGATACTCTTTCTTATAAGATATAAAGATGATACCACCAAGGAACAGAGAAGAAAACATCCTCGCCATCTTGCAGGCGGCGACAAGGATTATAGACAAAGAAACGAGGCCTGAAATACAACTCCAATCCCGAATGATGATTCTCTTCTATTGAATATGTCATTACTTCTCATCTTTTTTATAATCTTCAAACGACATTTCCTTGAAGAGTTTTCCATCCAAATCATAAACAGACACTACAGAATACCTACCAAACCTAGTATCAGAATAATGACGACAAGACTGGCAGATTGGTAATCCATCTTCAGATGTAAAGCCTACGCAGCCACGATTTGATGGTAACAATATCGCCTTTCCCGCATCCTTATCTACTATAAAAGTATAAATTGTATTCATCTTGTCTATTGTTCCATTTACAACTACCACATCAGGATTTAGAGGGACAAGCATGGCTTCACTTGCCACAAAAACAGAATCTAGCCCTATCGTTACACCATGTTTTTTATCTGGATTATACCATAACAAATCTGCCATAGGATGCGCCGTAACTATTTCTTGAATATCATTCTGCTTCTTATAATACTTCCAAATGGTAACTACGTCTCCGCCATAAATGCCATTTCCCCCATCAACGCTTCTCAACAAGATAGCATCAACATCCTCATCTGTTACAACAGTATTATTTGGCAAATGAAAATGTTTGATGATTTGTGCTATCATCGCTTGCGAATACTTTCCATCTTCATCATTTTCATATTTCAAAAAGGCATGATCTTGAGCAGGAGCAACTTGTTTTGCCCCCTTTTCTCCACAGCTGATAGAAAGAAAGCACAGCTGTAGCAGTACAACTACCCAATATTTACACTCTTTCATTTTCTAACTTACGAGAGTTTAAATGATACAAAAGAACTTCCTTTATATCATCGGCAACATTATTAGCCAACCTTTCAAAGACCTTTGGCCCAGAACCATTAGGCAAGCTATCAATTTCATTGACTTCTATAAGATTATAATGAGGAATTTCGGGATGGCTATAGTCATAGCGATATCCTCCAAATGTCAGAAACTCTGCATTCGGAATACCAATATCCTTCATACGATTGATTACATTAGTGCCAGCCCCACCGACACCGATGCACAATATCTTTATATTTTCTGTATCATTTCCCATATTATAGTAGCATCTATTAGTATCGATTGCAAAATTAATCAAAAATTTGATAAATTGTATCAGAAAGCCTTGCTTTTTTTATTCGCAAGGCTTGCGAACGACTTTATCTCTTATTCCTCTTCTTCATCTTCATATACACTGTCTCCTATCAATATGATGAACAACAGGAAAAATGAGACTGCCGAAAATAATAATGCTATTAAGAGTACTACAGCAAAAGAAGAAAAAGGATCGATCTTTGTCATTAAATTGACAGCAAAAAGGAATGGGGCTACCGCATAAGACAATTTCTTTAGACATTGCTTAGTACTTAATCCCGCATCATGAAATCTACGTACCATAGAAGAAAGGTTAGCAGGAATAGAGGCTATAGTAATCCCTAAAAACACTCCCGACAGCACATCAAACTTTTCAGAGTTCCAAGCCCCCAATGCCCCCAATGCTATAAAAGTAATAGGGACCTGAACCAGCCAGAACCACCAATACTCACTCTTTGAAGCTCTTCCCTTAAAATCAAAAGACTTCATGTAACACATTTTAATTGAATTGAAAAATGTCATAACCGTATATTTTATTCTGTTTGCTTATTTTGTGATTTAATTATCTTAGCTACTGCATTATCAAGAACTTCTTGGATATATGAAGAAGAAATATCAATTGACACTTGTTTTTTAGACAAGTTACCAACATAGCAAATTCTAAATGACATATCCAAAGGAGCAAGAAGGGAAGCTAACTTTATCAAATCACCCTTGACCATAAACTCATTTTTGAGTTCTACCCTCATAGACTCTTTACTTTTTTCAAACCCTGAAATATCAAGCTTATTCTCATCTATGGTATAGACAACAACACAAATTTGTCCTTGTATCCTTGCATGAGCAGACAGCAGCCCATCTTCAAGATCAACAAGGATATTCTTATTAAGTTCATTCAAATACAAATCCAGTTCTTCTCTTGGCGTTGGCTTTGGTTGATTTTGAGCATTTTTTACTTCCTTTGGTGTAAGAATAAACTTTATTTCTCGATGAGATTGCATTCCCTTTACCAACATTGCTACAGAATATCCTTTGTTGGCAATATCTACATAGCTGCAAGACTTAAAAGGAGAACTCTTTGCTACGTTTGCCATCATAATTCGCTTCTTCTGTTCTTTATTCTGCAAAAAGTCCTCAAAAGGATATTTCGTTTCGTCAATTTCCAAAGTACTAACGACTGTAGAGTCTTTCAAATCCACACTTCTAAGAGTCATACCATCCGTTAGTTTCAAAGGCATCTGCTCATTATTTTCTTCTACCGCAAGCACAACCTCAGGATCATCAGGAGGAAGAAGACTACGTCTATAAGACTCCATACCAAAAGACAATAACATTTGAACTAAACCAAAAACTCCAATACCTACTCCGAGAATACTCAACTTTACTTTTCTTGTTACATTATGGGAATTAAGTAACCAAATACACAATAATACCAACATAATTGTAACCACTATCGAAACAGCGCCAAAATATGCAGGAGAATTATCCTCCGCATAAGCAGTACGTATGGAAACCATTAAAAATGTAAACATTAAAAACTGTCTCATAACTTTTACATATTTTAGTCATCAATAAATCTCACTTTATCCCATAAACTTTCCCAATAGACATCACCAAAAGTTGTATGTTTCTTTACTGGTACAAAAAGAATGGAAGACACTATTGCCAAAAAGACACCATAAATAACGACAGCACGAATTACCAAGTTATGTACCTTAGCACAAGTATCATATTTTTTCGAAGCTAATAGAGTACCTCCAAGTTCTTTCTGTACCAACATTATATCACGCTTTGTTCTTTCATCAGAATACAGATACTCAGAGTCATTTGATGCACGATAAGCATCAAACTCTCTATCATATTCTGGTTTTAGCCGATTGGTTGAACTTAGCACACGATAAGCTTCCTGAATATTATGTTTATAAGTTTCACCATACAAACTATAATCTATACCGGAATTATATTTAGTCATAGCTTTATTAAATGCCTTATCTATGTCCTCCTCAGAGGCAGATCTGTCAATATTCAACAACAAATAATAATCCTTGAATATACCCAAGCCATCCCCTTTCAACTCATTTCCATCTTTATGTATATCTCCATAACTCCAATTAGAGAAATTGCGTATTTCCATCAACAACAAAGTTATTAACGAAACAGGTAATATATAAATGAGTACACCTATGCCTAATGGTGAACTACCCAACACAAAAAGTGGATATACCAAAAAGACTACAATGCTTTTATATTCTGCATCTGTGACATGTCTATTATACAAATATTTCTTTACACTTTTCGGTACCAAATAATCAAATGTGTTTTCTGCTCTACTCTTACCGTATATTATAGTAAAAACACTTGTGATAGTTGCGCCCAAGAATAGACAGAACATACACCACCAATAAAAATCTTGCATAAACACGCCTATACATATACCATAAATCTCAGTAAAGACACATAGCATATCCAATATGCCCAATACCAACATACAACGGCACAAGATGCTTTTTTGCCTTGACAATATTGTATTAGTTCTTAACAAATGCCTTGGCATAAGCAGACAAATAAGAATAAAAACTAAAAAGATAAAAGCACTTAAAACAAACAACAAGAGTTTGCCATTCACACTGTCATTAAAATCTCCGAGATAAAACGTGGTAAAACCTTTCATTATCCACTGAGACTTTTCTTCCAACTGATGTTCACTACGGACTTCAAGCATATAAGCTTTTCTATTAGCAAAAAATATGCTTCTCAAAACAGGTTTACCTTCTTGATCTTTAGTCGAATAAGCAATAGCTTTTCTGTTAGTTGGCAAAATCTTACCATAAAAAGTAGCCCAATAATTATCATAGACAATTTTTCTCTGCGCTGGTGAAAACATATAGTGCTTATATACTTCCAGCTCTTTTGCAAATAGAAGAGTTTGCTTTTCATAAACAGAATCTGTTGCATTAGCCGAAATTAATTCTGACATGTCAAAAGTAACTAAAGAGTAAGAATATTCAAATGGGATTTTCTTGACCTTATAATCCCAATATGGTTCTTTTACATATTTTGTTCTCTTTTCTTCATCGTACTCTATATTACCAAAATAATCTCTTCTTGGGATATTTACGGTATAATAAACCAATTTGTCTCTATATGCCACATAATTTTGCCAATATTCATATTTTCCTTCACCTACCTCAGAAAAAGAAGACAAAAACTTACCATTAGGAATAGGACCTATCTCACGCAAGAAATCAGAATTGTCCTTGGTTGCTCTATTTTTGAAAAGACTTCGTGTTTTCAATGCAGATATTTGCTCTTTTTCCAAGTTGTCAAAAAACTTAATATTATGTTTTTTGAGATCCATTTGTTCTTTCAAGCTAACAGAAGTTATTGCTATATACACTATAGCAATAACAGATATTACCAATAATACGACTACTATGAAAATTCCAGAAAAAGCCCTCTTTCCATTTTTTTTTCTTTCAGAGGATTGAATATTCCCTTTTAGTATATTAAGCATCACCAATAGCTCCTTATTCCCTTTTCAGTCCCATTAGGTCTTTTTGTTAAACAGAGAAGCGTGAACTGCAATGCCCACATCTCAATACTGGAGGCCCTAGGATAGCCCATACTCATAGATGCAACAATAGCAGCCCACGCTATGCGTGAGAACCACTATGCTTTCTTAGAGTATGTCGGGAAATTTCCTAGGTTTCCAGTACTTCGATAAGCATAACGCTTCTTAAATCTCAAAAATCAGTGGAAAGGGAATACACCCTATCCGAATGCAAAGATATAAAATACTTCCGTAACTTCCAAACATTTTCGCACTTTTCTTTGTTTTCGGTGGCAACTTTCTTATTCAATCGCCAGCACAACAACATCTTAACAATATTGTAACACCTGTTTAAATCGCCTGTAACATCGTACTCGTACCTTTGCACCCAGAAAAGTAAGGGGAGAAATGTATCTAGCTATGTTGAGATAAACCCCTTATATAATAAGGTATAATAAACAATAGTAAAATATATGGGTACAATTTATTTATGTATTGTGATCTTCCTGCTCTGTCTGGCAGTGTTCGATCTCTTCGTAGGAGTCAGCAACGATGCTGTCAACTTCCTGCAATCTGCCATCGGAGCTAAGGTGGCTAAGTTTCGCACGGTGCTGATTATCGCATCCTGCGGTGTGGTTCTCGGAGCCATCATGTCATCGGGAATGATGGATATCGCCCGCCATGGTATCATGAGTCCTGACCACTTTACATTCGAAGAGGTGATGACGCTCTTCCTGGCGGTCATGGTGACTGATGTCATCATCCTGGATGTATTCAACACCTTAGGTATGCCAACCTCTACTACCGTCTCTCTGGTATTCGAGTTGCTGGGTGGTGCTTTCATCCTCGCTACATTGAAGATGTATGGCGACGACAGCCTCAACTATGGCGTATTGCTGAACAGCAACAAGGCGTTGGAGGTAATCATGGGTATCTTCTCATCTGTCATCATCGCCTTCGTGTTTGGTGCCTTCGTGATGTGGCTTTCCCGTATCATTTTCACCTTCAACTACCGCAAGCACAGCCGCTACAGTATCGCTATCTTCGGCGGTATCGCCTTTACAGCCCTCTCTTACTTCATCTTCATGAAGGGTTTGGGCAAGAGTCCTTACCTGCCTGCTGAGGTGCGCAATTACATCGACCAGAATCTCGGTTTCCTCATCTGCATCACCTTCGTGGTATCTGCTGTTGTGATGGAATTCCTGCACCTCTGCCGTGTCAACATCTTCAAATTTACGGTGCTGATGGGTACTTTCGCCCTGGCTATGGCTTTCGCTGGTAACGACCTGGTAAACTTCATCGGTGTGCCTCTGGCTGGTCTTTCTTCTTATCAGGACTATATGGCAAATGCCAACGGTGCAGCGCCAGACCAGTTTATGATGACTTCATTGATGGAGAGTGCCAAGACCACTCCAGGCTTCCTGCTTGCTGCCGGTGCCGTGATGATTATCGCCATGGCAACATCCAAGAAGGCACAGAACGTAATCAAGACTTCTGTTGACTTGAGCCGTCAGGATGAGGGTGACGAGATGTTCGGCAGTTCTTCTGCAGCCCGAGTGATTGTACGCAACTGCCAGGCTACAGATTCATGGCTGAAGCAGTTTATGCCAAAGGCGCTAATGAACTGGATCAACAGCCGTTTCGACAAGAATGATGTAGAACTTGAGGAGAGTGCTGCTTTCGACGTGGTTCGTGCAGCCGTTAACCTGGTACTTGCTTCTATGCTTATCACCATCGGT
Organism: Segatella copri; assembly: GCA_021635485.1. Taxonomy (GTDB): domain Bacteria; phylum Bacteroidota; class Bacteroidia; order Bacteroidales; family Bacteroidaceae; genus Prevotella; species Prevotella copri_P. The sequence goes on from JAJWOH010000012.1 coordinate 8,869, forward strand.
ACCAACCTCAAGTTGCCTCTCTCTACCACCTACGTTACCTTCATGGTAGCTATGGGTTCTTCACTTGCTGATAGAGCATGGAGCCGCGAGAGTGCCGTATTCCGTGTAACAGGTGTATTGAGTGTAATCGGTGGTTGGTTCATCACAGCCGGTGTAGCTTTCGCAGCCTGTGCCATTGTCTGTATCATCATGCACTTCGGTGGTGTGGGCATCCAGGCTTGCTTCATGGGCTTGGTTATCTACCTGCTCATCCGCAGCAACATCCAGTATAACAAGAAGGCTAAGGAAGAGAGCAAGAGCAGTACCTTCCAGCTGATGATGCGTTCCCGCGACCCAGAGATTGTATGGGATTTGCTTCGCCGTCAGGTTTCACGCACCCAGTCTTACGTCTGCCACTTCGCCCTGAACGAGTTCAACCAGATTATGGATGGTCTTGCTAACGAGAATACCCGCAACCTTCGTCATGCCAACAAGGATCTGAAGAAGGAACAGGATATGCTGAAGAAGTTCCGCCGTCAGGAGATGCTCGGTTTGAAGAAATCGCCTATCGAGATTGCCATCGAACGCAACACCTGGTTCCATCTGGGTGCCAACAGCAACCAGCAGTTTATCTACTCTCTGCGCCGTATACTCGACCCAATCAAGGAACATGTTGACAACAACTTCAATCCGCTTCCTGCTGAATACATCAAGGAGTTTGCTCCTGTACGCCAGAAGATCAACGACCTGATGCGCATGAGCTGCGAACTGATAGAAACCGGCAGATATGACAGCTATCGCGAGATTCTTGCCGAGGCAGATGCCTGCAAAGACGAACTCTCTGTTCTCCGCAAAAAGCATATCGACCGCATCCAGCACATGACTGACAATACGCTGATGCAGATTTCTCTGGTTTATCTCAACGTACTGCAGGAGAGTCAGGAATTCCTGAGTGTGATGAGACATCAGTTAAGAGCTGCAAAGAAGTTTATGGAAAAGTAAATTTTCTCTGACATCTTGTCATGAAACTACTTTTTGGTATATCTGTTGCTTGATGACAGATGACAGCGGATAACAAGAGTGTTATTTCGCTATCACAATATAATCTGAAAAGGTTAGTTTCTCATAGGTTAAGATTGTTAGGTTTAGTTTTTAGAAAAAAGTTTTAGGTTTTTAGTTAGATAAGGGCTCCAAGTGCTAGTGATTAGTATTTGGAGCCATTTTTTTGCCCAAATATTTGGCTATTAGGAAGAAAAGTTGTAATTTTGCAGCCGATTTCTGAAAAGAATCATCATATTCAATAACCCGAGTGCTTGGTAAACCTCGTAAAAAACAAGAAAATGGACAAGAAAAAAACTCAAGTGAGCGTGCTGTTTATGCTTTTCAGCATCCTCTTCTGCGTTTGCCTGATTGCAGCAAACGTACTCGAAACAAAGCAAATCGCCTTCGGGCCAGTTTCCCTTACCGGTGGACTCATCGTATTCCCTGTAAGCTACATCATCAATGATGTGGTATGCGAAGTATGGGGCTATCAGAAAGCGCGTCTGTTGATCTGGACCGGCTTTGCGATGAACTTCTTCTTCGTGGCGCTGGGTGCTATCTGCGATGTGATTCCAGCAGCACCTTATTGGACCAACGATGCCGGTTTTCATGCCATCTTCGGTCTGGCACCCCGCATTGCAGCAGCCTCTTTCGTAGCCTTCATTATCGGTTCGTTTGCCAATGCTTATGTAATGAGCGTGATGAAAATCCGCGATGGCGGCAAGCATTTCTCTGCCCGTGCCATCCTCAGTACCATTGCCGGTGAGAGTTGCGACAGTCTTATCTTCTTCCCACTTGCCCTGGGCGGTGTGGTGCCTGCATCAGAATTGCCTTGGCTCATGCTCTGGCAGGTGATACTGAAGACAGCCTACGAGATTGTGGTATTGCCTCTGACCATCCGTGTAGTGAAATACGTGAAGAAGCATGAAGGTGAAGATGCATACGACAATAACATCTCCTACAATGTATTCAAGATCTTCAGCCTCGGCTAAAAGACATCAGTAAATAGCAAACATTAAAACATTACCAAGCGTGGATAGAAAAGAAGATGGTCTTCAGGCATTAGGTGCCAAGACTACATATAGAATGGATTATGCGCCAGAAGTGCTCGAGACTTTCGTGAACAAGCATCCTGGCAATGATTACTGGGTACGTTTCAACTGCCCTGAGTTTACATCGCTCTGCCCTATTACGGGTCAGCCAGATTTCGCAGAGATTCGCATCAGCTATATTCCTGACGTAAAGATGGTAGAGAGCAAGAGTCTGAAACTTTATCTCTTCAGTTTCCGCAACCATGGCGACTTCCATGAAGACTGCATGAACATCATCATGAAGGATCTCATCAAACTGATGGACCCTAAATATATAGAGGTAACAGGCATCTTTACTCCTCGTGGCGGCATCAGCATCTGGCCGTATGCCAACTATGGCAAGCCAGGCACCAAATACGAGAAACTGGCAGAGCAGAGATTCGCTACTCACGAATAAAAACAAGAAACCTCGGAAGATTGCTTTTATGCTTCTTCCGAGGTTTTTATTGTTTATAGCTGATGAAATTATGGGAACTGAGGATAATCCTCGAAGCGAGGCTTGCGCTTCTCAAGGAATGCCTTGCCGCCCTCCTGAGCCTCATCCATCGTATAATAGAGCATCGTGGCATCGCCAGCCAATTCCTGAATACCAGCCTGACCATCCAGTTCGGCATTCAAGCCAGCCTTGATCATACGGAGTGCCAGAGGCGAACGTTCCATCATGATTTCAGCCCACTCTACACAGGTATCTTCCAACTTTTCTAGAGGCACCACCTTGTTCACCATTCCCATCTCTTCAGCCTCCTTGGCAGAATACTGCTTGCAGAGGAACCAGATTTCACGAGCCTTCTTCTGACCCACCATTCGTGCCAGATAAGAAGAACCGAAACCGGCATCGAAGCTTCCTACCTTAGGACCGGTCTGTCCGAAGATGGCATTCTCTGAAGCGATGGTCAGGTCGCACATCACATGAAGCACATGTCCGCCACCGATGGCATAACCATTCACCATAGCGATGACCGGCTTTGGCAAACGGCGAATCTGCATCTGCACATCGAGCACATTCAGGCGAGGCACACCATCGTTACCCACATAACCGCCTCGGCCCTTCACATGCATGTCACCTCCTGCACAGAATGCCTTATCACCAGCACCCGTCAGGATGACCACGCGGATATCCAGACAGTCGCGGCAATAGTTGAATGCCTGTGCCATCTCCCAAGTGGTCAACGGCGTGAAGGCATTGCGGTAGCGCTCACGGTTGATGGTAATCTTAGCGATATGATTATACTCCTCGAAGATGATTTCCTTGAAATCAAAACCTTCTATCTTTTTCCATTCTCTCATTTTACTTTGAACTTTATGATTACTATTTATCTTATTCTTTTGACAGAACTATCAGTTATAGTTCCTTACAGGTCCTCTATCAGCACTTCTGAACGGCTTCCAGCATCTTGTTATCTACATCCATATCTGTGAAAACCTCCAGGAGCATCGGGCGATCGCTCTCGGCATGAATCAATTGGCTGATGCCCTGTTCCATCTCTTCCATCGTATGAGCTGCGAGATATTTTACCTCATTCTGACTACAGATTCCTTCAGCCGTTGCATGATGCTTTGCCATTATCATTTCTTCACGAGCCTGACTCTCCTTTAATCCCTGGAACTTGCCAAAGATGGCACCACCACCATTATTGAGCACGATGATACGGAGCTTGCCGTTCAGATTTCTATTCCAGAGCGCATTCTGGTCATAGAAGAAACTCAGGTCGCCGAGAACGCAGTATACATGCTTATCAGACTTGTTCTTGCACATCGAGAAACCTACAGCCGTAGAAAGAGAACCTTCTATGCCGTTCACCCCACGATTGCAGTAAACATGACGGTCGGCATACTGATTCATCAACCGGATGGCAGAACTGTTGCCGGAGATGACGCTGCTCATCATACCTGGAAGGAATGTATCGAATTCGCGGTCATAGATACCATCGTCCTGAGCATCTTTACCGCCTAAGGTGAACGCTTTGAAATCCTGAGGCTCAACCTTCTGAAGCTGGCTGAAGAATTCCTTTACGGTAGCCAGGCTGCTGAACTCAGGCTTGAAGTTCTCTTTGCGTTCATAACTTTTAGCCAACGCATCCATCCACAATCTGCGATAATCCTCCCAGTGGTTGTGCCAGCCAAAATTACCCAACCATGACATAGCATCACTGTTTGGCAAATCCATCACTTTAGTAAGATGCATGAACGTATCTTCGATATCAGCCTCTTGCGAAATTCTTATCTGCTCAACTCCTTTAAGCGAACGCAGATAAGATTTCAGCTTCTTGCTTACAATATGTCCACCTATATAAACCACCAGGTCAGGACGGAATCTTTCATCGTCCTTTATTTCATCCAGCAAATTCTCGAAAGCGCCATACAAGGTGGTTTTATTCCAATCTTCTCCCAGTTCTTCCTGAACCTTATATAGATAAGGTGGCATTGCCAGAGATTCCCATAATATAGGCATCCGGTCAATATAAGCCAACAAGTCTACATATTTTTCGGTATTGTCCAACTGGCCTATTACCAACAATGGACGTTTGGCTTTTAACACACATTCAAAAGGGGTCCCATCAAATGTGTCAATATTTGCCCTGCAGTAAGCAACCTCTATCTTGCGCTCTACGGGCAAAGCTTCTTTCGTAAACGAATAGAAAGGCTCAGAGATAGGTACATTGATGTGTACAGGTCCCTTTACCCGCCCCATGCTTTTCAACAGCGCTTCGTTGACCAGCCGGTTGCAATACCAGTGCATCTCTTCCTGCTGCTCACCTTCGAACACTTCTGGCAGAGATACTGCTTTTCTTACCATCTGCCCCAAAGCATCAGGCTGAGGAAGCGTCTGACCATCCAGCTGGTTGATCCACTGTGCCGGTCTGTCGGCAGAAATCACGATGAGCGGGATTTGCTGATAATAAGCCTCAGCTACTGCCGGATAAAGATTGAGCAATGCAGAACCCGAAGTCACACACACCACGACAGGCTGATAACCTTCAGCCATAGAAAGTCCAAGAGCTTGGAAGCCGGCGCTACGTTCGTCGGTTACAGGATAGCAAGTGATGTCTTCACACTCGTTGAGATTATGAACTATAGCTGCATTTCTGCTGCCCGGACACACTACAGCGTGGCGAACACCATGCGCTACCAGTAAACTTGTCAAAATATTGACGTTTTCTTTATTGCTATACATTTCACCTTATTTTTTTAGGTTATTTTTATGTTTTCAGATTCTTGAAGAGCCTTTGTCTTTTAGCATTATAAAACCAGAATAAATCCCTATCATTTCTCTGCAAGACCTTTACAGGACCGACAGGATGGTCTGCATCTTAGCTTCAGTTTCCTTCCACTCCTTCTCCATCTCGCTTTCCTTCAGCAATCCGCCTCCGGCATAGAGTTCGCAGGAGCCGTCATCCAGAATGTTCATGCAGCGCAGGGAAACATAGAGATGCGTCTTTCCTTTCGACGAAATCGGTCCCACAAAACCACTATAATATTTGCGCGGCTGCTCTTCATGCTGCAGGATAAACCGGCGAGCTTCATCCTTCGGTATTCCGCAGACGGCAGGCGTAGGATATAAGGCATCGAGCACATCGCCCAAACGCCCCGTATCATGCAGACGGAAAACGATGTCGGTACGGAGATGGTAGAGATTGGCAGCCATCGTGGTATAAGGTCCCTTCTTCTGATAATCATCCGAAAAGACCTTGATGCAATCCTCAATATAATCGGTTACATACTGCTGTTCCTCTCTGTTCTTCTCCGACCATTCTATCCCTTCTACCGGATAATCGGCTACGGTTTTGGAAGGTTCAGCCTTTTGGGTGCCTGCCAGCGACATGGTTGCCATCTGATTCTGTTCACCTTTGAGCAGAATTTCAGGTGTAGCCATCAGCCATAAACCCGACTGGGGTGTATAAACCAAGGCTACAAAAAGACGGGGATACATCCGGCAGGTCTTCAGAAACAGAGCCTTTAAAGAGTCTGCATCCTGCACAACTGAAGCATTGGCTGTATTCTGCACAGTTGAAGTCTTGCCGGCATCTTGCACTACTGAAGTCTGGACAGATTCTAAAGGCTGCCGATTGCTCTGAATACGCAGTTTTCTTGCCAGAACAATCTTGCTGAATTTACCTTCAGAGAGCTGCTGGTGAAAGCATTCAAACTCCCTGGCGTAGGCCTCAAAATTACGTCCCGACGTAGACTTTGCTACGTCCCGACGTAAATTCTGCTGCGTCACGACGTAGGAAGTGCCGCGTCGCGATGCATTTTCAGCCCCCTCGGCAGAGATCAGTTTGCTCTCATCCGGATGCATCAGCACCACAGGGCATTCGCCGGACGGCGCGAAAGGAGCTATCACGAAACCTTCCTTGCCATTCAGTTCTGCCACAGAAGAGAGCACCTCAGGTTCTCCCTCATGCTGAGCCACATAGGTAGCATGGTGCAGATAAGGCAGACGATAATACGCAAAAGCTATCATACCTTAGTTTCTGCCCCCTTTTTCGGATTATCTTTCTTTGGAGTGAACACATAGTTGGTTACCTGTACGGTACAGATTACCTCACCAGCCGTATTCTTGATATCCACCTGCCAGGTATGCAAGGTTCTGCCCTTGTGCACAATCTTGGCAAAGGCAGTAACCGTATCGCCCTCGCTGACCGCCTGGACATGAGTACCGCTCACGTTGATGCCCACGGCAATCTGTCCCGGACAGAGCGCCAGGGAACCGATACCCGCCACATTCTCGGCAAGAGCCAGAGAAGCACCTCCACTCAAGAAACCGAAAGGTTGGCGATTACGCTCATCTACCTTCATCGTTGCCTGAAGCGTATCAGGCTCAGGGGTAGAAATGAAATGCATTCCAAGGGTCTTGGATAATCCATCAGTCTTGCTGATTCTTTTTACTAATTCATCTATGTTCATCTTATTTTCTCCTATTTCTCGTATTTTGTTATTGATTCAGAGCTATTCGTTTTCTCTTCGCTCCAAAGTATGTTTCTGATAAACTCAACGCAAAGGTAAGACTTTCTTCAGAGAAAACAAAATTTATCGCACTTTTTATTTGATGAAGGGCAAACTTTACATACCTTTTCCTTTCTTTAATAATAAAAAACATAAAAAACGGCATATAGTTCAGATTTATTTTGTATTTTTGCACCAAAAATAAGAAAATAAAAGATATATCTGAATAGAATATGAACATTTTAGAGCTAAGCGAACAGGAAATCGTTCGCAGACAGAGTCTTCAGACATTGCGCGAGATGGGTATCGACCCATACCCAGCAGCAGAGTTTCCAACCAATGCATTCAGCACAGATATCAAAGCTGAATTCAAGGACGAGGACGAGCCACGCCAGGTAGTTATCGCCGGACGTATGATGGGTCGCCGCATAATGGGTAAAGCAAGCTTCGCTGAGTTGCAGGACTCAAAGGGAAGAATCCAGGTCTATATCGCCCGCGACGAGATTTGTCCAGACGAGAACAAGGACCTTTATAATACTGTTTTCAAGAAACTCCTCGATATCGGTGACTTCATCGGTGTAAAGGGTTTCGTATTCCGCACACAGACTGGCGAGATTTCTGTTCACGCCAAGGAACTGTGCCTGCTCTCCAAGAGCTTGAAGCCACTCCCTATCGTGAAGTATAAGGATGGCGTGGCTTACGACAAGTTCGATGATCCAGAGTTGCGTTACCGCCAGCGCTACGTTGACCTCATCGTTAATGATGGCGTAAAGGAGACCTTCCTGCAGCGTGCTACCGTACTCCGCACACTCCGCAGCGTACTCGACAACGCAGGTTATACTGAGGTAGAGACTCCTACCCTGCAGAGCATTGCCGGTGGTGCTTCAGCCCGCCCATTCATCACCCACTTCAATGCGCTCGATCAGGATATGTACATGCGTATCGCTACCGAGCTCTATCTGAAGCGCCTCATCGTAGGTGGTTTCGAGGGTGTTTATGAAATCGGCAAGAACTTCCGCAACGAGGGTATGGACCGTAACCACAACCCTGAGTTCACCTGTATGGAGCTTTATGTTCAGTACAAGGACTACAACTGGATGATGGCTTTCACAGAGAAGTTGCTCGAAACGATCTGTATCGCCGTAAACGGCAAGCCAGAGCGCGAGATTGATGGCAACATCATCAGCTTCAAGGCTCCATATCGCCGTCTGCCTATCCTCGATGCCATCAAGGAGAAGACCGGTTTCGACTGCAATGGCAAGACCGAGGAAGAGATCCGCGCATTCTGCAAGGAGAAGGGCATGGATGTAGATGAGACTATGGGTAAGGGTAAGTTGATTGACGAACTCTTCGGCGAGTTCTGCGAGGGAACCTTCCTCCAGCCAACCTTCATCACCGACTATCCTGTAGAGATGTCTCCATTGACCAAGATGCACCGTTCTAAGCCAGGCTTGACCGAGCGTTTCGAGTTGATGGTTAACGGTAAGGAGCTTGCCAATGCATACTCTGAGCTCAACGACCCAATCGACCAGGAAGAGCGTTTCATCGACCAGATGAAGCTTGCCGACAAGGGAGATGATGAGGCGATGATCATCGATCAGGACTTCCTCCGTGCCCTCCAGTATGGTATGCCTCCAACATCAGGTATCGGTATCGGTATCGACCGTTTGGTCATGTTGATGACAGGCAAGACCTTCATTCAGGAGGTACTGTTCTTCCCACAGATGAAGCCAGAGAAGAAGATGCCACAGAGCACCATCAAGGAATGGGAAGAGATTGGCGTGTCAGAGTATTGGGCATACGTGCTCCGCAAGGCAGGCTTCAACCTCATCTCTGATATCCGTGAAGAAAAAGCACAAGGCTTGCAGCAGAAGATTGGAGAAATCAACAAGAAGTACAAGCTCGGCTACGAGAAGCCTTCTGTTGACGACATCCAGGGCTGGATTGATCGTAGTAATGTTGAATGTTGATTGTTGAATGTTGAATTATGAGCAGCGCAAAAGATTTACTTATGACCAAGAGTATGGATTTTGCTATACGCATCGTTAATCTATACAAATGGTTATGTAACGAGAAGAAGGAGTTTGTTTTAAGCAAACAACTCCTTCGTTCTGGTACTAGTATCGGAGCTAATCTTTCCGAAGCTCAGTCAGCAATCAGCAAAGCAGACTTTGCAGCAAAGGTTTACATTTCTCTCAAAGAAGGTAAAGAGACATTATATTGGATAGAGCTTTTATATCGAACTAAATACTTAGACGAAAAGCTATACCTATCTATATATAAGGATGCCAATGAAATGGTAAGTCTTCTTGCTTCTGTTACTAAGAAATTACAACCAGACAGCCATTAAGTCTCACAACATCCAGCATGAAAGGCGTATGCCAACTCAACATTCAACATTCAACATTCAACATTAACATGTATAACTGCGGTAAAATAGCGATAATTGGCGGCGGTAGCTGGGCTACAGCCATTGCCAAGATTGTGGTGGGGCATACTCATCACATAGGCTGGTATATGCGTCGCGATGACCGCATCGAGGACTTCAAGCGCATGGGGCACAACCCTGCCTATCTGATGTCGGCACGATTCAATGTAGATGAGATTTTCTTCTCTTCCGACATCAACAAGATAGTGCAGAACTACGATACACTCGTGTTCGTCACCCCGTCGCCTTATCTGAAGAATCATCTCAAGAAGCTCAAGACGCGACTCAGCGATAAGTTCATCATCACAGCCATCAAAGGTATTGTACCTGATGAAAACCTCGTTTGCTCAGAGTATTTCCATCAGGTTTACGATGTGCCTTACGAGAACCTCGCCTGCATCGGAGGTCCTTCTCATGCCGAGGAAGTGGCACTGGAGCGACTGAGCTATCTCACCGTGGGCTGTAGCGATACCGAAAAGGCGCGTGCCTTCGCCAACGATTGTCTGGCGAGTGAATTCATCAAGACCAAGACTTCGAGCGATGTCATCGGTATCGAATACTCTTCGGTTCTGAAGAACGTATACGCCATCGCAGCAGGTATCTGTGGCGGACTGAAGTATGGTGACAACTTCCAGGCGGTACTCATGTCAAATGCCGTTCAGGAGATGCACCGCTTCCTGACAGCCGTCCACCCTATCGACCGAAGCATGTACGACTCAGTTTATCTGGGCGACTTGCTCGTAACAGGTTACAGCAACTTTTCCCGCAACCGCACCTTCGGAACCATGATAGGCAAGGGCTACAGCGTGAAGAGTGCGCAGATAGAGATGGAGATGATTGCAGAAGGATATTTCGGCACCAAGTGTATGAAGGAAATCAATCGCCACATGCACGTCAACATGCCGATTCTCGATGCTGTATATAATATATTGTACGAGCGCATCAGTCCGCAAATCGAAATCAAACTCTTGACCGACTCGTTCAGATAGGCACATCCTATCCTTCGGTTTCGTCAGAAGAGTTTGTCTTCAAGTAGTAACATTAACACATTCATTTAGATATTAAAAGAAAAAATGAAAAGTATCAGCTTAAACATTACAAAGGCTGCATCATTCCTTGCAGAAGGTGCAGTAAAGGCTTACGAGCCTAAGGTTAAGGCCGCTCAGGAAGCTCTTGAGAACGGCACTTGTGAAGGTAACGATTTCTTGGGATGGTTGCATTTGCCATCTTCTATCACTCCTGAGTTCCTCAATGAGATTCAGGCTGTTGCCAATACTTTGCGCGAAAAGTGTGAGGTGGTTGTTGTAGCAGGTATCGGTGGTAGCTACCTCGGTGCCCGCGCCGTTATCGAAGGTCTCGGCAACTCTTTCGCTTGGCTCGTAAACGACAAGAAGAATCCTACTATCCTCTTCGCAGGTAACAATATCGGTGAGGACTACCTCTTCGAGTTGACTTCTTACTTGAAGGACAAGAAGTTTGGTGTCATCAATATCTCTAAGTCTGGTACCACTACTGAGACTGCTCTTGCTTTCCGTCTCTTGAAGAAGCAGTGCGAGGATCAGCGCGGTAAGGAAGAGGCTAAGGATGTTATCGTAGCTGTTACCGACGCCAAGAAGGGTGCTGCACGTACTTGTGCTGACAAGGAGGGTTACAAGAGCTTCATCATCCCTGATAATGTAGGTGGTCGCTTCTCTGTTTTGACCCCAGTAGGTTTGTTGCCTATCGCAGTAGCTGGTTTCGATGTTAAGCAGCTCGTTGCCGGTGCAGCTGAGATGGAGAAGGCTTGCGGCAAGGACGTAGCTTTCGATGAGAACCCTGCTGCTATCTATGCAGCTACACGTCAGGCTCTCTATACTCAGGCTGGCAAGAAGATTGAGATCGTATGCAACTTCCAGCCTAAACTTCACTACTTCGCTGAGTGGTGGAAGCAGCTCTATGGTGAGAGCGAGGGTAAGGACCAGAAGGGTATCTTCCCAGCAGCTTGCGACTTCACTACCGACCTTCACTCTATGGGCCAGTGGATTCAGCAGGGCGAGCGCTCTATCTTCGAGACTGTTATCAGCGTAGAGACTCCTAACGAGAAGTTGCTCTTCCCTCACGATGATGAGAACCTCGACGGTTTGAACTTCCTCGAGGGCAAGCGTGTTGACGAGGTGAACAAGATGGCAGAGCTCGGTACACGTCTGGCTCACGTTGACGGTGGTGTTCCTAACATCCTGGTTAACGTACCAGAGTTGAACGCTTACTACCTCGGTCAGCTGATCTACTTCTTCGAGAAGGCTTGCGGTATCAGCGGTCTCTTGGAAGAGGTGAACCCATTCAACCAGCCTGGTGTTGAGGCATACAAGAAGAATATGTTCGCATTGCTCAACAAGCCAGGTTATGAGGCAGAGAGCAAAGCTATCCAGGAGCGCTTGAAGAATGAATAATTGATGAAGGAAATTATTTTTAAATATATGAAAGAACACGGCTTTGGGGAATTCAACCCTAAAGCCGTGCTTTTTGATATGGACGGCGTGCTGTACAACAGTATGCCAAATCATGCTGTGGCATGGCAGGAATCGATGAAACAGTTTGATATCCACATGACAGCAGCCGATGCTTATGCCACCGAAGGAGCCCGAGGCATTGACACCATCCAGATGATGGTGAAGAAGCAGAAGGGCATCGACATCACGCTGGACGAAGCACAGAAGATGTATGATGTAAAGACCGAAATATTCCACTCGATGCCTACTGCCGAAATATTTCCTGGCGTAAAGGAAATCATGCAGAAGATTAAAGATGCCGGCATGCAGGTAGGAGTGGTAACAGGAAGCGGACAGCGCCCGCTCATCATGCGACTGCTCAACGACTTCGGCGATTTTCTGGATGAAGCACATATCGTAACCGCCTATGATGTAAAGCGCGGCAAACCAAATCCTGACCCATATCTCATGGGATTGCAGAAGGCAGGAAACCTGAAACCCTGGGAAGGCATCGTGGTAGAGAATGCTCCCTTGGGCGTCCGTGCCGGCGTGGCAGCCAACATTTTTACGGTAGCAATTAACAGCGGTCCGCTACCAGATGAAGAATTATCCAATAAGGGTTGCAATCTACTCTATCACCAGATGACTGAATTCTGTGATGACTTTGAAAACCTGATTGCTAAGGCTTAATCCGGTTTACCCACAGATATTCTGACTTATTCAATAAAAAGACATCATTAAAAACATATAATGACATGAATAGAAAAGTAGCTTTAATTACAGGTATTACAGGCCAGGATGGTTCATACTTGGCTGAATTATTGTTGGAAAAAGGGTATGATGTTCACGGAACTATCCGCCGATCATCTACCGACTACCGCGAAAGAATTGCCCATTTGGAGGGTACACCTAATTTCCATCTTCACTATGCTGACCTCGGTGACTCTATGAGTATCATCCAGGTAATGAACAAGGTGAAACCTACTGAGGTATATAATCTGGCAGCACAGAGCCACGTACAGGTGAGCTTCGACTCCCCAGAGTTTACAGCAGATGTAGATGCTACCGGTGTGCTCCGTATCCTGGAGGCTATCCGCCAATGCGGTCTGGAGAAGACCTGCCGCATGTATCAGGCTTCAACATCTGAGCTCTACGGTAAGGTAGAAGAGGTTCCTCAGAACGAGAACACTCCATTCCACCCTTATTCTCCATACGCTGTTGCCAAACAGTATGGTTTCTGGATTGTCAAGGAGTATCGTGAGGCTTATGATATGTTCTGCTGCTCTGGTATCCTCTTCAATCATGAAAGTGAGCGCCGTGGTGAGACTTTCGTAACCCGCAAGATTACTTTGGCTGCAGCCCGCATCAAGCAGGGCAAGCAAGACAAGCTCTATCTCGGTAACCTGGATTCGCTCCGCGACTGGGGTTATGCCAAGGATTATGTAGAGTGTATGTGGCTGATTCTCCAGGCTGAGAAGCCAGAGGACTTCGTGATTGCAACAGGTAAGCAGCACTCTGTCCGTGAGTTCGCCCAGCTGGCGTTCCACTATGTAGGAATCGAACTGAAATGGGAAGGCAAGGATGAGAACGAGAAGGGTATCTGCGTTGAGGGTCCTGAGGAACTCGTCGGCAAGACACTCGTTGAGGTTTCTCCTGATTTCTACCGTCCTACCGACGTGGTGAACCTCTGGGGTGACCCAACAAAGGCAAAGGCTAAGCTCAACTGGAATCCAAACACCACCTCTTTCGAGGATCTCGTAAAGATCATGGTAGAGAGCGATATGGCGAAGGTAGCTGCTGAGGATGCCGGTCAGAAGGTTCGCTGCAATCTTGCAGAATATCTTGAGAAGGGTATTGTTAAGTAATAGTTTATAGTTAACAGTTGATAGATAGTTTATAGCAATAATCAATGTTATCAAAAGATAGTAAGATTTATATTGCAGGACACCACGGACTCGTGGGTTCTGCTATCTGGAATAACCTCAAGAAGAGAGGTTATAACAACCTGGTAGGTCGTTCTCACAAAGAACTCGACTTGACCGACCAGTATGCAGTAGAGAAGTTCTTTGACGAGGAAAAGCCTGATGCAGTAGTATTGGCTGCTGCCTTCGTGGGCGGTATCATGGCGAATTCATTGTATCGTGCAGACTTCATCATGCAGAACATGAAGATGCAATGCAACGTAATCAGCAACGCTTATTCTCATGGCGTGAAGAAGCTCCTCTTCCTGGGCTCTACCTGCATCTATCCTAAGAATGCACCGCAGCCTATGAGCGAAGATGTGCTCCTTACTTCTCCGCTGGAATATACCAACGAGGAATATGCCATCGCCAAGATTGCCGGACTGAAGATGTGCGAGAGCTACAACCTTCAGTATGGTACCAACTATATCGCTGTGATGCCAACCAACCTCTATGGCCCTAACGATAACTTCCATCTGGAGAACAGCCACGTAATGCCTGCGATGATGCGCAAGATTTATCTTGCCAAACTCATCCACGATGGCGACTGGCACAGCATCGAGGTGGATATGAACAAGCGCCCTATCAACCCTACTGATAAGCTCCGCGAAATCATCGGCGAAGGTAACGTAGACGGCAGCAACTCTCACGAGCGCATTCTGAAGGCGCTGGAGTTCTATGGCATCTACGACAACAAGGTAGTGCTTTGGGGAACAGGCAAACCATTGCGTGAGTTCCTCTGGAGCGAGGATATGGCAGATGCCAGCGTTCACGTGCTCCTGAATGTAGATTTCAAGGACATCATCGGTATCGAGAAGTACAGTTCTGTATTCTATGGTGCCAAGGTAGATGGTGCTGTGGATAGAAACAACTCTGAGGGCCGTGGTGGCGCTATCCCTTCTCTCGGTGAGATTCGCAACTGCCACATCAACGTGGGTACCGGTAAGGAGCTCACCATCCGTGAACTTTCTGAGCTTGTAGTAAAGGCAGTAGGTTTCGAAGGCGAGGTAGAGTTTGACGCCAGCAAGCCAGATGGAACCATGCGCAAGCTCATCTCTGTAGATAAGCTCCACAGCCTCGGCTGGACGCATAAGGTAGAGATTGAGGATGGTGTGAAGAAACTCTTCGACTGGTATCAGGAGAGTCTGAAAGACTAATAAAGAATATCGACTATGGATACAGAACAACTTTCTATGACCAAGAAAACCCTTGTGGGAGTACAGTTCCTGTTTGTGGCTTTCGGTGCAACGGTTCTGGTGCCTCTTCTGATAGGCATCGATCCGGCAACGGCTCTCTTCACCGCTGGTATGGGAACCTTTCTTTTTCACTTCATCACCAAGGGTAAGGTGCCTATTTTCCTGGGCAGTTCCTTCGCCTTTATCGCCCCTATCATCGCTGCAACCAAGCAATGGGGACTGCCGGGAACCATCGCCGGACTAACCAGCGTTTCTCTGGTGTATTTCGTCATGAGTGCCCTGGTAAAATGGCAAGGAAAAAAACTGCTGGACAGGATTTTTCCTCCGGTAGTCATCGGTCCCGCCATCATCCTCATCGGTCTTTCCCTTTCGGGCAGCGCTGTGGGTATGGCAAAGACCAACTGGATTCTCGCCTTCTCATCGCTCATCACCGCTATTCTGGTGCTTACCTTCTGCAAGGGCTTGATGAAGCTGGTTCCTATCATTTCGGGGGTAATCGTGGGCTACGTCATCGCCATCTTCATGGGCGAGGTAGATTTCTCGGGCGTGGCAGCGGCATCATGGTTCTCCTGTCCTGTATCCTTCGATACCATCACCCATTTCTCCTGGGCTCCATTCCTCTATATGTTGCCCGTGGCGATAGCTCCGGTGCTGGAGCATATCGGCGATGTATATGTGGTGAGTGCCGTAGCCAAGAAGGATTTCGTGGCAGATCCGGGATTGCATCGCACGATGTTGGGCGATGGACTGGCATGTCTCTGTTCAGCCTTTCTGGGCGGACCTCCTGAGACCACTTATTCAGAGGTAACAGGTGCGATGTCTATCACCAAGGTAACGAGTCCTGCTGTGATTCGCATATCCGCAGCCACCGCCATCTGTTTCTCCATCGTGGGCAAGTTGAGTGCTTTGTTGCAGAGTATTCCTCAGGCGGTTTTAGGTGGCATCATGCTGCTGCTTTTTGGAACCATCGCAAGTGTGGGCGTTCAGAATCTGATGCAGAACAAGGTAGACATGAATGAAACCCGCAATGTCATCATCATCTCTGTGATGCTGACGATGGGCTTGGGTGGCGCCGTTCTCTCATCCGGTTCCTTCGCCATTTCCGGCATCGGTCTTTCCGCCGTCATCGGCGTAATTCTCAACCTCGTTCTTCCTAAGACGAAGAAGAAAGAGGCATAAATAAGGAAAAAGCTTTGAAAACGAGATTGTTTTCAAAGCTTTTTCTTTTTTTCTTGCATCATTCGGAGTAAGCGGATGAATTAGAACAAAAAGAGAGGTAAAACAAGGAATTTACCCTACTAAAACTGTTCTTTCAACTAAGAAAAAAAACATTTATACTTAGATAAAATCTCCGTTCATAGACGTTGAATGTCCGTTCAAAGACGTTGAACCGCCGTTCAAAGACGCTGAACCGCGGTTCAACGTCTATGAACGGAGATTTCAATAAGGTTAAAGAACATTTTATCCTATAATCAACCAAGACTTTTCCTAGGATTACCACATTATTAATACAGGAAGAAGGAAGAAAGGAGATAAGAGAGATGAAGAAAAGACGTTGTTTCTATCTCAAACTAAACCGATTGTACAAGAAAAGCGTGCAAGCTACATCTCTGTCGCCTGCACGCATCCTCTTTTATTTAATCGCGCTATGATATTATAATCGCCTTTTACAATCTCGCTCCGAATCTTGCGCTTGGCAATGGGGCGGCGAAGTAATAGTTCTGGTCGTTATTCTTATCCAGGAAATTCACCTTCTTCATGCCGAAGAATGGAAGGCCTTCTGGGAAGAGGCGGGCGAAATCGGTTACGCCGCCTGAGAGGGCAGGACTGTTATCCTGATACTCGAAATTCCAAGTCTTGTCGAATGCCAATGGAGCACCCTGAGCAACATCATCAATCTCACAATTGATATTTATCTTGTCGCTCTGAGTGAAACTCTTGAAGAGTGGATTGAGCTGACCAGCCACGCTGCTCTTGATATCGGTATCAAACCAGATGCCCAAGGCTGCATCCTTCGCCATCTGCTCTACTCCTGTTGAGGTAGATGCAAAATAGTAGTTTGGAGTGAGACGGCTGTGCTCCATATCAGCACCATCCTGCTTTGGCTGCTTCAGACCGAAACGGGAATCGTAGATGAGGTTGTTCACGAAGATTGGTTTCGCTGCCTTCTCTACCCAAACAGAACCACCCTTCTTGTTCTTTGAACGGCGCCAGCCGCAGTTGATGATGGTGTTGTTATAAGCTGTCATCTCGGTGAGAGGAATCACCTCACTATTGCCGGCATTGGAAAGCTTGAAGGCGTTGGTGCAGGCGTTGTAGATGATGTTGTTGGCAACATCGAGCTTGCAACCCGACTTCACGTTGATGGCCTCGCCACCATCGGCAGCATTTCCGCTATCGGCGAAGATATTGTTGATAATCACGCCGTTACCACCAGTAAAGTAAGTCTGGTCGTTGTAGTTGTCATGGAAGAAACTGTTTGCCATCACAAACTTACCGTTCACATTACAGAAGTGGAAGGCAGGCACACCACCATCGATGGTAGTCTTGAAAAGCTTGTTCTGGAAAGAAGCTGAACTCTCGGTAGGAGTAGCGCCGGCATAGGCCACATCTACGTGGTTGAGCACCACCTCTTCTGAATTGTAACCGCAGATGATGCCTCCCCAATCTTCCGGCTTCTTGGTATCAGAAGTGAAGGTAACTGGCTTCTCGGCGGTTCCCAGGCAATAGAGATTACCCAAAACCACGATTTCCACAGGCACCTGAACCTCTGATTTGCAGGTAACGGTTACACCTGGCTCAATATAGAGCGAAGTTCCCACCGGAATCTCTACGCTCTCGCTCAGGGTAGTATCCTTGCTCCAAACCACGGAACCTACCGGATATTCTGCCACCTTGGTTGTAATGACATCTTTTGAACCCTGGTTCTCATTGCTTCCACTTCCATTACCATTATTCACGTAATCGTATGGATTGATATTATCGTTCTCGCAAGAGGTGGAGAACATTGCAGCTGCTGCCATCAGAAGCAAAGCAGCTAAAGTATTTATCTTTTTCATTTTTTATCTTTTTACTTTTTTACCTTTTTACCTTTAAAGTTTGTAGCGAACGCCGAGCAGGAAGGTTCTGCCGTACTTATAAGTACCCACGATGGTCTTATCGCTCTTCTGGCCCTCATACTCCAGGTTGCTCTTGTTCACGGTCTTCAAGTATCTCTCGCGCTTGGCATCGAGCAGATTGTTTGCCTTGAAGAAGATGGAGATGCCGTTCTTAAACTGCTTCTCGGCACTCAGGTCGAGACCGAACATCGCCTTGTCCCACTGGTCGGCATCCTTGAAAGGAGAAACCAGGGCGAGCTTGGTGCCCGTGAAGGAAGAAGCAAGCTGCGCATTCCAGCCATGCTCCGTATCCTTATATAATAAGGAGATGTTGGCGGTATGAGGAGCCTGATTAACCAGCGGACGGGTCTGGGTTACGCCCGATTTATACTCTGCACTACCCTCCTTGTACTCACGCTTCGAGGTGGTGATTTCAGAATGGGTATAAGTATAATTCGCCTTTACTCCGAAGTGGCGGATGTATTTGATGACGTCGATTTCGAAGCCCATGTTCTTGGCATTACCCAGATTATCCGGCATGTAGTAGGCATCGGTTCCGGCACCAATCTTACCATCAGATGTTACGAACACCTGCTCTATTGGGTCCTTCAGATACTTATAGAATACGCCGGCAAGAATCTGCTCGGTCTTGCTTGGGAACCACTCCCAGCGCAGGTCGATGTTGTCGATGCGGGCACGCTTCAGGTTTGGATTACCCTTTTCCTGATACTCCTCGCCCTGAATCTGATAAGGAACTATCTCGTAGAATCCCGGACGGTTGATAGAACGGTAGTAAGAGAGACGCACGTTCATCTTCTTGGTTGGCGTCCACTTGATGGATGCCGATGGCAGATAATCCCAGTAGCTCTGCTCGCCCACCTGTCCCATGTTGCGGAAGTGCTGGAGCATGGTGTAGATCTGGTTGGTGTGCTCGGCACGGAAACCGGCATTCACTTCGCCCACCTCGCTCTTCAGAGTAACCATGGCGTAGGCACCGCCGATGTGCTCCTTGGAATCGTAGTTGAGCTGCGATGCCTGAGAATAAGGCGTCTTGCAAACCCAATCGATGTTATCAAACTGCTCCAGTCCGTTGCCATCCAGTTTCTGCGAAATGTCGGCAGGGTTGAAGATGTAAGAATAATATCTGTTGCTGCGTTCCTTTCTGCGATACTGTGCACCTGCCTTCCAGAGCGCCTCCACATCGTTGGCGAAATGGGTATCGTAAGAGAGGTTGATGTAACCAGCCCAGTCGGTATCCTTGTTGTGCTGGAATCGGCGCTCGGCACTCTTAGGCAGAGTCTTGGTGATGTTCTTGTTGGCATCCCAGATAGAACCCGATACGGCATCGCCTTCGCCTGATGCGTTGGTGCTTACGGTATTTGTCAGGGTAACGTAAGTTCTATCCGGATCTTCCTCCTTAGCCTGTGAGAAGATGCCCGACCAATCTACGGTAAAATCCTTGGTAAGATGATGGGTACCCTTCAGGTTGGTGGCGAAGATGCTCTGGGTGGTAGAAGTAGAGCGAACCTCATCGTCCTGGGTGTAGCTGTCGGCTCCGATGTATTCGGTATTGATACCACTATTGTATCTGATGCCCTTGGAATTGGTGCGCACATACATGTTGTACCACTCCAGCTTGTTGCCAGGCAGGGTTAAATCGAACTTGGCATGAGCACCCGTGGTAAGATCGTGGATGCTGTAGTAGCGATGGTGCAGATTGGAAATGTACATTGCCTGCTCGCCCGATGCCATCTTCACGGAATTATAGGTGCGCTCGGTGCCACGGAAAGTATTCTGAACGCTTCCGGCAAGCATCACGCCGAGGCGGTCGCCCCAGAATCGGTTACCGATGCTCAAACCTCCGATGAAGTTAGGAGATGGCATGGAATGGCTCTTCAACTGCACAGGACCGTTCTTGAAATCGCTCATCTGCGCCTTGTATTCAGAACCGAAAGCCTCGTAAGGAGATTTCTTTGTATAATCAGAGCGGTTGCTGGTAAGATAGTCTCTGCCATCCTTCCAGAAATAATCACTCGCTCCGATGGCTGCATTCGCCTGAATCTGGAAGTGGGATGGGGCATCCTTCATCACCATATCCACCACGCCGCCGGCTGCATCGCCTTCCATATCAGCCGTCAAAGACTTGGATACTACCAGGCGATCCATCAAATCAGAAGGGAAGATGTTCAACGGGATGTAACGGTTTTTATCATCCGGACTCGGAATCTTCACGCCGTTTACCAGGGTGTAGTTGTAGCGCTTGTCCATGCCTCGGAGGATGGCGTAGGAAGCCTCGCCCGAAGCATCACGCTCCATGGTTACACCCGATACTCGCTGCAGAACGCTCGCCACGTTGACGTCAGGCGAAAGCTGGATGCTCTGCTGGCTCATCACGTTGAGCACGTTGCCGGCATTCTTCACGGATTCAATGGCGCTGCGGTCGCTGCGGTATTCACGATGACCGGTAACCACCACTTCGCCCAACTGCTTCAAGTCTTCATCCATCGGAATATCCACCTTGTCTTTCTTTGCCACATCCACTACCATCTCCCTGGTCTTGTAAGACATGTAGGAAACGATGATGGTCACCTTGCCTTTATCAGGCAATTCATGCAGGGTGAAAGTACCATCAAGTCCGGTAGTGGTACTCACGTTGGGCAGCTCCTTTACTCGGATTACGGTTCCAATGAGGGGTTCGCCCGTTTTGTTATCCTTGACTATACCATCCAGCGTATGTGCCTGGATGGCGGTAGTCGCTGCGGCAAGAAGCGCCGCACTCAGTAAAAATCTTTTCATCTATATCGCTATTGAATTCTTCATTCGTTTCTTTTCGCAAAAAAGCTTCTTTTACCTTTTTACCTTTTTACTTTTTTACCTTTAAAACCGTGTGGATGATTTTTCCATCCTTGTCGATCATCGACATTCTCAACTGCTTCTTATCTACTGTAAATACAGAGAAACCATCGGCTGGACTGCAGAACACGGTGCCATCGATAGGCTTCACAGGACGAGCCAGAGATGAAGAGGAATTGACTACGTAGTCGATGTTGTCGCCCTTCTTCTGGATATGCTGGAAGTTGTGGATGTGACCGCAGGCATAAATCGCCACATTATTATATTTATGGAGGATAGACAGAAGGCGCTTCTGCATGTCGAGGCGCTCATTCTCCTTCTTCGTGGTGTAGGCGTAGATAGGATGATGGCCTACCACGATGACCCAGTCTTCCTTGGCATTCTTCAGGGTTTCGTCGAGCCATGAAAGCTGAGCCTCAGCATCCTGCTTGCAGGCATCAGGATAGATTTCTGAATTCTTGCAGTAAGAATCGATAAGAGGTGTGGTGTCGAGGAAGATGACACGGATGGTAGTTCCCTTGTGGTCAAACACCTTGGTGTAATATTTGGCTGGCATCATCCAGCGGCGGCTCACCTTACCATAGTCCATAAAAGCCTGAGTATTACCACGATACTCATGGTTTCCACAAACCGGAAACCAGTCGAGCATCAGGTCTGGATGAGAATAAACATATTCGTAATTGGTAAGCCACAGAGGGTCCTGGGTGGAAGTCACGCCATTGAAATGGTGGATGTCGCCTACGGCAAGTACGCATTCCGGATCTACCGTGCCCGCCATCTCGCCCATCAGTTCGGCGATAGGCTTCTGGTCGTAGTAGCCGTTACGACCCATATCATTGGTCATATAGAGGGTGATTTCGCCCTTCAGTTTCTGCCATTCGGCAGCATTCGCCTTCCAGTTTGGATTCTGCGGAATTGCGGTTGCTGCACTCTGAGAGCAGGTTGTTAATGCTGCGTTTTGAGCCTGTGCAGTCAAGCCTCCACCCAACAATAAAGCCGAAGCCAAAACTACTGTAACTACTCTACCTTTCATCATAGCAAAGCCATTCATGCTGCTATGCTTACCCGATACTTTCTTTTCCATTTTTTCTTTATCTGACTATAATTCTTTTATTATAGATTTCCCCTTCCGGGGTAATACCTGTTAAATTTCGGGTGCAAAGGTAGGGGTATTATGTGTCAAAGAGGTTACAAGGATTTTAATTAGCAGATAAAAGATACTACAATCTTATTACGGGAGTTTCCCCCAATGCTTTTAGGGAAAATCATACGCTGGTTTATGGTTTTCCCCTTGTTGTTTTCAGCTATTCTCCCTATCTTTGCACCAGAATTAAATAAATGCAGTAATAACCCTTTAAAGAGAAGATAGTTATGAAAAGAATGATTATGACATTGGTAGCAGTATGGATGATGATTACATCTATGAATGCTCAGAGACTGACAAATATCCAGGCAGAGGCTCGTTTTATCACAGATAAGATGGTGGTAGAACTGGGATTGAGCAACGCCCAGCGCAACAATCTCCTGAACATCAACTTCACCTACCTGGACGGCATCCGCAGCTATCGCGACATTGATGCCTACGGCTGGCATTACCGCAACAAGCAGCTCAAGCGCATGATGACTGCCAGACAATGGAAGAAATTCAAGAACTCATACTATTTCTATCGCCCTATCGGCTGGCAGAATCATGTGTATGTTCACCATATTTACACCAAGTATCCAAAGCATAACTGGGGACACGACAAGCGCCGCCCTCGCCCTGAGTGCAGCTACGGAAGACCGGGATGGCCAGGCGGAACCCATGTAACTTATGGACCAGGAAAGCCGGACAAGCATCACAAGCATCACAAGCACGACAAGAAGTGGAAGCATGACAAGAAGAAGTGGAAGCACGATAGAGATTGGGATGATGATGATGATTGAGATAATGACTGAGATTAAGACAAACATTCGATGATAAAACAGAAGAAATCCAAGCTAGAGATCATTCTCCGGCTTGGATTTCTCGTTAAATAAAAACTAACTATGCCGACTAACTAATAATTAATCATTAATCATTAATCACTAACAAGATGTCTTCCACAATCTGCTCATCGAGCAGGCGATTATCCGAAAGCAACTGCTGCACATCATATCTGTCGTAGAGACCCTTTCGGATGCCGCCCACCATCACCTTCATTTCTGAAGTGCCATAGTAAGAGGCGATGCGCTCGCCGAAGCCGCCATCCTTCGAACCATCCTCCAGGGTTACCACCAACTGGTGGTTTGCCTTCAGGCTATCCAGCGTCTCGGCATCCACCTCATTCAGATAACGTGGGTTGATGAGCGTAGCATCGATGCCCTTATCAGCCAACAGGCGGACTACATTCTCGCCCTTCTGATAGAACGAACCGGCGGCGATGACCGCCACCTTCTCGCCCTGGTGCATCACCTTGTACTTTGCCTCGTAACCATACTCAGCATCAACGGCTTCTGACGTATGAACCACGCCATTGCTTGGCACGCGGATGGCGACAGGTTTCTTATCCTGCAGAATGCTCCAGCGGAGCATGGCGAAATACTCCTCGCAGGTGGTTGGAGCCAGATAGATGAGCCCCGGAATGCTGCAGAGCATCGGAATATCGAAAAGACAGATGTGGGTGATGTCGTTCATCGAGTTCACTCCGCCTCCTACCACGTTGATTACGGCTGGGTTGGAATTGATGCAGAGATCTTGCGCTATCTGGTCGTAGGTGCGCTGGATAAAGGTGCTGTAAACCGTCCATACCGGATGCAATCCACCCTTCGCCATTCCCGAAATCATGGCTACTGCCTGCTCTTCGGCGATTCCCATATCGATGTGCTGCTTGCCAGCCAGTTGGCGCTTATCGGCAGTAAAGCCGCCTGCGGTAGGAGTACCGGCGGTTACGGCGATGAGGGTCTTATCCTGCTTCATCTCGCTGAGCATCCAGTCAGAGAATAATGTACCGTAATCCTCTGTTGAAGCAACCTCCGGGAGGGTTCCGTCGGCATTCCTTCTTGGTCGCGAACCGTCTTCCAGATTGAAAGGCATTCCCCAATGCCATGCCTCCTTGTTGGCTACGGCTGGCGCAAATCCATGACCTTTCTCTGTGTGAATGTGAACCACGGTAGGCTTATCCGTATCCTTCACGCTCTCGAAAACCTGGATGAGTTTTTCGATGTCGTTACCCTCTTCCAGATACTTGTATTCAAAGCCCCACGCCTTGAACCAGTTGTGCTCGCAGGTGCCGTTGCTCTGGCGCAGGGCACGCAAGTTCTTGTAGATTCCGCCATGATTTTCGGCGATAGACATTTCGTTGTCGTTCACCACGATGATGATGCCCGTACCGAGTTCCGAAGCCTCATCAAGTCCCTCGAAAGCCTCACCGCCAGAAAGGGAGCCGTCGCCGATAATGGCGATGATGTTCTCATCGGTACCCTTGACGTCGCGTGCCTTCTGCAAACCGGTGGCAAGACTCACGGAAGTAGAAGTATGCCCCACCTCAAAGTTATCATACTCCGGACATTCGGCAGGAGAAGAATAGCCCGAAATGGCATTCATGTCATCCACATCGCCGAGGAATCCCGCAGCTCGTCCGGTGAGCACCTTATGCGGATAACATTGGTGGCTTACGTCAAACACGAGCTTATCCTTTGGCGCATCAAAAACGTAGTGAAGCGCCACGGTAGCCTCTACGAATCCCAGGTTCGGTCCCACATGACCGCCATGCTTGCTTACACGGTTCAGCACAGCCTGTCTGGTTTCATCAGCCACCACCTGCAGCTCCTTCAAATCCAGCTTCTTCAAGTCGGCTGGCGACTTTATTTTCTCAATATACATATTTTTATACTTATAGTTATGATTATATGATGATCATGATTTCCGAGTGCAAAGATACGAAGATTCCCGAAAACACGCATTACCCAAACTACAGAAAATATGAATGATTTTCCGGAAAACTCATCTTGGAATATTCTTCAGGAAAACTCATCTTAGAAATCAGCCTGCTGCCTTATCCCTATCCTTCAGAATCACAGCCATGTTATCCAGCGCCCATTCTATCAGATGATCCATAATAGGAATAAGGGTTTCAGCACGGGGTGTGAGAGAATACTCCACTCTTGGCGGCACTTCGGCATAAGCCTTGCGGGTAACGTAGCCATCAGCCTCCAACGATTTTAACGTGCTGGTAAGCATTTTCTGCGAAATATCCGGAATCAGCTTACGCAGGGCATTAAACCGGAGGGGACGATCCTGATGATTTTTCAGGGTGTAGATTACCAGTAGCGACCACTTGTCGCAAACGCGCGCCAGAACGTTACGGATGGGACAGTCCTGCACTACCATTTCTTTTATCATTCTTGCCATAATCTATCTTCTTTATATTCTACAATAATCTATAATGTTCTGCAAAACTCTACAATATTCTGCAATAGGCTACAAAAGTAACTAATATTCGGAAAGATACCAAACATACCAAGTTAATCTAAGTTAACGCTTCATTTTTCTTTCTCCCATTCCCTCGCAATAGTTACCTCACGGTAACCATCTTACCCCCAAGTGCCCTCTTGCAGGAACCAGTTTTTCGCAGTATCTTTGCAGCGCAATTCTGAAATGAAAGCTGAAAGTAAGCGCTATTCAGAATTGAAAGCTGAAAACAGAAGTATTCACAAATTCACAATAAGAAATAAAAGAAAGAAAAATATAAACATTTAAAAATAACAGACAAGATGAAAGAAACAAAGA
This sequence comes from Segatella copri, assembly GCA_021635485.1. Classification (GTDB taxonomy): domain Bacteria; phylum Bacteroidota; class Bacteroidia; order Bacteroidales; family Bacteroidaceae; genus Prevotella; species Prevotella copri_P. The sequence continues at coordinate 34,678 of JAJWOH010000012.1, forward strand.
TTATTGCTAAGGCTGCAAACTTTACAGCCACAGATTTTGGTAAGATGAGTGAAATCAAGGATTACACCTTAGAGCTGGGTCCTGAGATTAAGATTCCTGGAAAGGTATTCGGAGGTCAGAGCGTGAACGCTACTGGTGGCGAGTTCTCATTCCAGAGCTTTGCTCCTGGCACAGAGACAGGCTTTCTCCATACTCACAAGAACCACGAGGAATTGTATTTCTTCCTCAGCGGCAAGGGCGAGTTCCAGGTGGATGGCGAGGTATTCCCTGTCCAGGAGGGAAGCGTGGTAAGAGTAGCACCAGCCGGCAAGCGCTCAGTTCGCAACAACGATACAGAACCACTCGTGATGCTCTGCGTGCAGTATAAGGCCGAAAACTTTACAGCCGAAGATGCAACCGACGGCGTGATTCTCAACGATAAGGTGGAGTGGTAGAAACTACTCCACCACCTCCATGATTTCAGGATGCTCAAGCTTTTCCTGTTTCTTGAGCTTCTTCACTACTTCGGAATAGCTGTGGCGAATCAGGGCCTGGATGAAATCATCTTCCAGCGTGCCATAAAGGTTTACCTGATTCCAGTATTTCTTATTCCAATGCCATGCGCCTTCTATTTCGGGATGCACTTCCCGGAGTTCGAGGGCGTATTCGGCATTACATTTCATCGTAATCCATTCGGGGCGCTCCAGGTCAACACAGGCAAAGATCTTGCCCAAAATGCGAAACACCAAGGTCCGCTCATCAAAAGGAAAAGCCTCGGTTACGAGGGGAAGCGAGAGGCAATACTCTCTAACAGATTCTATATTCATTATTTCTTCTGATTATTTCTGATTAAAATGTTTTCTATGTTTTAGGGGACAAAGAAATTGCAAACGAGCGCAATGAAAGCTTGCTTTCAAATTGCCGAGTGCAGCATTTTTTCTGCAAAGATAATAAATTCTGATGAAACGGCAAGACTTATCTCATAAAAACACGCAGCTTATCCGATAAAATTCCGTTATATTAAAATCGCTTTCATGCCTTCTCCGTAATTTTGCAGCATCATTCGCTTTATTTTGCGACATATTTACATTAAAATAAGAAAGAAGATTATGAAACATGAATTGATCATGAGCGGCTTGCTCGTCCTAGGAAATCCGATGATGGCGAACGCTCAGAAAACAGAGACCACTACAATAGAGAGCGTTTCTACTGAGAGTATTTCTACAGATAGTATCCAGGCGATGAAGGAAAAGCTTCGCCAGGACAGCATAGAATGGGAGAAGCAACTCGCAGCCGTAACCATAAAAGGAACCCGCTCGCAATTCCGCCAGAAGAATGGGGGAATCGTGGCGCGCATCTCGGGAACTTCGCTCGAGAAGGAACCGAATGCTACGGAAGTACTTGCCAAACTACCCGGAATGTTCAAGGATAAGGATGGCAAACCGCAGGCATTTATCGGCGGCGCACCCGAAATCTACATCAACGACCGCAAGGTACAGGATTACAGCATAGTAGAAAACCTGCCCGTTACGCAGATAAAAGAGGTGAAGGTGATTCATCATCCCGGAGCCGAATACGGCAACAACGTAGGCTGCGTGCTGCTCATCACCACCAAGAAGAACCTGCAAGGGCTCGCCATCGTGGAGAACTCCGGCGTCCTCTTCGACTCCTTCGTGAGCAACAACTACGACCTCGACCTTACCTACACCCACGGCAAAATGACCTACTACGGCAAACTGGGCTACGCCAACTGGCAGGGTAATTGGAAAGAACAGGACATCGCCACGAATTACGTAAGCGGCAACCAGACAGGCAATAATACCGGAAGTAATGCTGGCGATAACGCCACCACCTACATCGCTTCCTCCACCCTCGATTGCAAGCACAGCTACAACGACCACTTCTACTGGAGTACCGGAGCCGACCTCGCCCTGACTGAAAAGCAAACCATCGGAGTGAAATACGACGGCTACAACATCCATCAGCCGATGCCTTTCAAGACGACGAGCTATGCGATGACCAACGACCACGTAGATGATAACGTAACAGGCGACAACAAGTTCCTCTATTACGACTGGCAGCACCACGTAAACGCCTTCTACCAGGGCAAATACGGAGAAAAGTGGAAGCTGAACTTCTTCGGCGATTTCGTGAAGCTTCACACGGAGCAGGCCCAATTCGTGGATGAGATTTCAGAAAGGGATCTGGCGAATGGAGTTAGCGAGGAAGAAGCCAGAAACAAGTTCACCCTCCTGCCTCAAAGCGATGGAACCATCTGGGGAGCAAAGGCCCGCGCCAACTACACCATCAACGACAAGCAAACCTGGATGATGGGCGCCGAGTACAACTACGTGAAGAGCGAATCGCGCACCGACTACACCCCTGCCGATAAGGGAACCTCCACCCACAGCATCACCAAGGAAAACCATGCAGCCATCTTCGCCGAGTATTCACTCGATTTCAAGCCCTTCTCCCTAAGAGTAGGATTGAGATACGAGCACGTGGATAGCCGCCTGGATTCCCACGCCCCGCTCCATCGTAAATACGACAACCTCTACCCATCCCTCCTGCTCTCTCATCAGGCGGGCAGATTCTCCCAGTCCCTGAGCTACCGCTCTTCCGAAACCCGCCCATCCTTCCAGGAGCTGAACACGGGCACGGTTTACGCGAACCGCTACATGAGACAGGTTGGAAACAGCCAGCTGGAGCCATCCCAGCGCCACGAGTTCCAATACCAGGCAAGCTACGGCGACCTCTTCCTCCAGGCTAGCTACACCTACGTGAAGAATTACATCACCAGCATCATCGAACCCTATTCCGATGACCCGCAAACGGGCTACATCACCTGGACCAACATCGACCATTGCTGGAACTGGGGCAGCTTCCTCGGCTACCGCCACCGCTGGGGTTTCTACGAGCCGCAGGTGCAGGCAGGTATCCAGCAGGGCTTCATAAATGCCATCTGCATGGGCAAGGAGAAAAGCTTCCACGACCCGTACTACATCTTCAGCCTCTACAACGGCTTCCATCTGCCTAAGGGCTGGTATCTGAACCTCTCGTTCTCCTACCGAAGCAGCGGCACCTACGATTTCCTCACCATCAACAGCGTGCACAACTTCGACTTCCAGCTCTACAAGAGTTTCCTGAAAGACCGCCTCTCGCTAAGCCTGGACGTGAGCGACATCTTCAACACCATAAGCCGAAAGACCGATGGCACCTACGGCAACGTGAGGTTCCAGCAGCAGAAGTGGGAAGACACCCGAAGCGTGCAGCTCCGCCTCACCTATCGCTTCAACCAGGCAAAGAAGCAATACCGTGGCGAGAACTCCGCCCAGGAAGCCGTGGGAAGAATGGGAGGGAAATAGAGCAGAGACTTTTTTTCGGAAAAAGGTTATATTTTTGTAGATATACTTGCATATTTACTTAGAAAATCGTACATTTGCAACGAAATTCTTGTTTAATTGCAATTTCGCAGCATAAAAACAAATTAAAATAAAGCTAATGATAGACTGTCAGATAATAAAAGATGGAAAGGTAGAAGAAGAGGTAAGGCAAAACGGCCTTACCTTCATCGACAACCATGGGATGGAACGGAGCAACCACATCGAATCGGATGCATTGGAAGTTTCGCTCAAGGAGTGGCATTACCAGAAGTTTGGCATTATGAACCAACACTATCTCGGCAAGGCGAACAACTCCAAGTTTATTGCACAGCACGAGGTCAGACCAGCCCTGCTCTTCTCCATGCCAACCCTTGGCGGCAGCATGAAAGAAGTGTACGGCAATCGTGGTACAAAAAAGGAAATGATGTGGAAAACAGGCGAGGCAAGCCTCTGTTTTCTAAGCGGCGAAGGTGGTGCCAACACTCACTTGAACCAGGGCACCCAATTCGAAATCTTCAACGTGGTCATCCCACAGCAATTCATAGAAGAGCTTATTGAGCACGACGCGGAGGCTTTTGAGCAGCTCTCTCCTCTAACCAATCCTACCTTCGACACCCAGACCATCATCAAGTACAACCAGCCCGCCATAGCAGAAGTCATCAAGGCGGCACGAGACATCCAGCGTTCCCGCCTGTTAGGCAACCAAGCCTCCAAATACCTGGAATCGAAGATTATCGACTGCCTCTCGGGATTTCTCCTGCCCGCCAGTCTCTTGCCAAGCGCCCAAACCTTCAGCCTCAGCATCCGTGACAAGATACACGATGCCCAAAGCATCATCCTCACCCACTATCAGGAAATGCCATCGCTTCACGAGTTGGCGGCAATGGTGGGCACCAACGAATGCACCCTGAAGAAAGCCTTCAAGCAGGAGTTTGGCACCACGGTATTCCAGTATCTCTTCGATTTCCGCATGGATTTAGCGGTTCATTATCTCCTAGACACAAGTCTGCCGATTGCCGACATCGGTATCATGTTGGGCTACGATTACCAGAGTCACTTCTGCACGGCATTCAAGCGGAAACACGGGGTAAGCCCGATGGAATTCAGATTAAGACGTGGAGTTATTGCAAGAACCTGATGATGGTTTGCAATAACTCCATCTCCATTATCCTATTATATTATTGATAATAACATCTATCACTTCATCAAAATGATTTTTCTTGATAAAACGGTTATTTCTTTTCATTACATCGCTCACATTAAACATATTAACCAAATGAGTAATAAAGAACGATTGCTTTCCTAATGGCTTATTCAACCATTCATCCTGTATTTTAATAGTATACTCCGGAAAATGGTTTTTCGTAGAAATCAAAACCGCATAAAACATTCCATCCTCATCCTCCTGCAACTCATTTCTAGAAATAACAAGAGCAGGATGAGGAAGAATAGAACCGTCAGGCATTATAAACGGAACCTCAACAATTTCTCTTTGCTCAACAGAACTTACAACCATTTTTCTATTGATTTTTGAACTTTAGGTGAACGATAAGGCTTATATTTCTGATAATCTATCTGAGATAAATCTGCATGGTCTGTATCATCCCAATCGGTCGTCGCAGAAAGCGTAGCAGCCAGTTCCGCATCAGATTTTCCAGCACAATGAATTCTACGATGTTTTCTCTGATGTGTCAACATATCCAGACACAACACCAAGGTTACTTTGTCATCAGACGAAGCAACAGCATCCATCACCTGATGGCGCAAAGCATCAAGCTGATGAGCAGAAGAAGTACTAACAGCTACCGGTTCTTCAACCTTATCACCAGAACCTTCTTCAAATGGGTTTATATAAGGTTTTACATCCATAATCTTAATCGTTTAATTTCTAGATGCAAAGATACAGTTTTCTCTTTAAAGCACAAAGATTATTAGAACTTTTTTTATTGTAATTGCCTCATTTATTCCTAAAATGCCGAATTACTTTCTACAATCTAGCTATTATCATGATGGCTTGCAATAACTCCAGAAATCTTGCAGCCTCGCCACCATCCATCTGAACATGATGAAACTGGAAGGAGATGGGTAGCGTGGTTCGGAAGAAACCACGATGATAACTTCCCCACAACAGCATGGGGTTGCAGAATAAATCCGTGTATTGATTCACGATACAATCAAGCTCCGTTCCTATCATCGCCGATGTTCCCACCACCATCGCATCCTCTAAAAAAGATGATTTGCATTCAGCAGCAGCCTCAGAAGTCAGACGGAGATAATCTTCATTAAACTTCTGAATATCATCAGAATAAGGAATGTCGCAGGAATTGATTCCTCCCTTCTTATTTTCCACAATTACGTTAATGGCAATAGAATCGTATTGCATCAATCGCCAGGATGAACCGGATTCTTTTTCTTGGGAATCTTCCTCATCAGAAATTCCTTTAGAAGATTCTTTTTCCGGAAGAAGATAAAATTCCCTGGTTCTCGATGCAGCACAGCCTATCGCCCAGCACAAGATCATATTGAATTTCCATCCCCTCTTCCTGCTTATCTTCAAAATTCGGGAAACGTCGAATGTCTTGGTCAGGGTTACCATCGGCATCGGCGACGACATCCATAATTCGAATGCCGCCGCTCTGGAAGTTTCTCTAGGATTTATCTCTTTCTTCATATCATTCTTTTTTTACTTGCTTTTCTCGTTTCAATCCAGGAAGATAACAATAAACGAGTAACGCTGGCACTAAAGTCGAGAAGAATTGCAGATAAGTAAACTCATACAACAGCCAATCAATCCCTACTATTACCCGGATAGAATACAATCCAACAATTGCAATCATCACCAATCTATGTAATGGTAATTTTCTCATATCGCCTGCAACGGAGAGTGCATAAAAACCTGCAATAGCAAAACCTACTGCCAGGCAAACCGTAACAGCATACAGCAGCCATTTCTGCCCAAAACAGAGACGCTTCATTTCATCTAAAATACCATAAGCCTTGAATGCCTCCTCTAAAAAGAAGAGGCAAATCAAATGGCCTATGGCAATCAGAAAATGAAGTAATGCTCCTATTCTTAACCTAAAAACATTTAGCATTTTACGAACAAAAAACAATAACACTTTATTTCAAATCATACTTTATCCTCATTTCTTTCCGCTCCTCCTCAGGAAGGCTCTTCATAAAAGCCTTCCAACCAGGGCAGAAGCGAGTATGCCAATGCCAGAAACGGGAAACTAGCGAACGAGGATTCGCCTCATACTTACGGCGCATACAACAATCTGCGCAAGGAATATTCTTTTTCTTCATGATTTCTACTCTATCGGAATCCAAATTTCTGTTAGCAATTCCTCCGGAGCTGTTGTCTCAGGATCGTTTAGGTAACGCTCAAACATCTGACAATGTTCCAACACTCCGTTTCCCAACTTCACCTTCTCGCCAGATGCAGGAAGAAGTTCGCCATAAACCTTGGCGTTTACTTCTGCCAGATTCTCATACGGTCCCTGATAGCGATAAACCAGAAAGCGACCACCATAAATCGTAATGATGTTCACATCATCCTCTGGCTGAAGCTGCTCTACAACAGGAGCTGCGATACAAACATCCGTGCGGCAGGCATCAGCAGGAGTTGTTGCTGGATTGTCATGATAGATGTTGATGTATTCTGCATCTGGACAATCATAATCAAGATGATGCTTCTGGCAATAAGCACCCAACTTATTCCAAGCCTCCATATAATTGACAGACTTATAATCACCCAAAAGGCGAACACTAATCGCCTTTACATCCTTTCTACTCTGAATTCTTTCAATAATTTCCATTTCCTAATGATTTTAATGTTATCTTAATATTTTATAGGCAGCAAGACTAACCAGCATCGCCACCTTAATAATTATTACTCCAATTATCATACACACTCCCTCCCCTATTAAAAATCAAACCTTTCTTCCAATATAAAAGACGTAGCCGAAGCAATCCTTGTTCTCCTCGTAATAGGCGATTTCCTCTTTCAGGCGATTGATGAAAACCTGCGCCTTGGGGTCTTCGGGATGGTCTTTCAGGAAGGCTTCCATTGCCGGCTTCATCGGGGCATAATAATTCTCCGTCCAGCAGGTTTCAGGCAGGATGAAATGAGCGTAAGGCTCGTAACCCGCCTCTGCCATCTGCTGAATCTTCTGCTCGATGGTATCAATCTCGGGAAGGTTGTCCTGAATCCAGCCCATGTTCTCCGGGCGCATATTGCCGAGCCAGCTACATTCCGTTACGGCAATAAAGCCGCCGGGCTTCAGGAACTCACGCCAATACGCCAGACCCTTCTCATAACCGATGATGAAGATGGAACCTTCCGCCCAAATCAAATCGTAAGATTCCTTTCTGAAAGGCAGCTCATCCATCGATGCCTGCACAGGATGAACGCAATCCTCCAATCCATTCACCTGAATCTTCTTCCGGATGCCTTCCATCATTTCGGGCAATAAATCTACGGCATCAATCTCAGCATCATACTCATCGGCAAGAACGAAGGTCTGGCTTCCCTTGCCGCACCCCATGTCGGCGATGCTAATCTTTCGCTTGAAATCGGGAATCAGACTCGTAGCAAGCCTTGTTTCCCACTCGCCACCAGGACCTTGTCTATCTACCCTCTTGAAGAAATCGGCTATCAGAGAGAAGTCGAAATCATCAATCACAACGTTTTCCTTTGCCTTGTTTTCTATTGTTTCATTCATTTCTGATTTTTCTGTCATTTCATTCTTTTCCATTTTTCTTTTCTCCTATTTTATATGATAAGTTTTTTGCATCTCATTTCTTGTAATGAGACTGCAAAGATAGGCGATTTTTGGGGAGAAGATTTTAACATAAAGGAATAAAACGAGAGTTTTTAGAGAAGATAGATTACTTTTTGATGGATAAACAGATGAAATTAAAAAGAAAAACTTTAAAATAACTCCCTTATGGGATATCTAAAAACAATCTTTTTGTAACTTTTTCAAGAAAATATTTGGTAGTTACATAATTTTATTGTAGATTTGCAGCAGATTTTTTTAAGAAGGAGTGCTTATGCTGAAGAAAAAGGATAAAAACCTGATGAAAACGGATGTAAAACCGATGAAACAAGGACTGCTGTCCCGGATTTTCCATCTCTATTACGATGGTTTCAGGACGATGACCCTGGGCAAGACGTTGTGGGCTGTCATCCTCATCAAGCTTGCCATCATCTTCCTGGTGCTCAAGCTCTTTTTCTTCCCAGATTTTATCAATACGAATGCCAAGAATGGAGACAAGGCTGGCTTCGTATCCAAGGAAATCCTGAACAGATAAAACTCTGAATTTCAATCCCATATTATCGGAAGAAATACAAAAACATTATATAATAACAATTTTAAAACCATTCAACTATGATGACAAATCTATTGTTAGACATTACATCAGCCACCATCGACTGGTCGAGGGCGCAATTCGCACTCACGGCCATCTACCATTGGCTGTTCGTGCCGCTCACCCTGGGACTGGCAGTAATCATGGGCATCGCCGAAACATGCTACTACCGCACCAACAAGCCGTTCTGGAAGCACGTAACCCGTTTCTGGCAAAAACTCTTTGGCGTCAACTTCGCCATGGGCGTTGCCACAGGCATCATCCTGGAATTTGAATTCGGCACCAACTGGAGCAACTACTCCTGGTTTGTGGGCGACGTGTTCGGCGCTCCCCTAGCCATCGAAGGCATCCTGGCATTCTTCATGGAGAGCACCTTCGTAGCCGTAATGTTCTTCGGCTGGGATAAGGTGAGCCGGGGCTTCCACCTAGCCTCCACTTGGCTCACGGGACTTGGCGCTACCATTTCAGCCTGGTGGATTCTCGTAGCCAACGCCTGGATGCAATATCCTGTGGGGCAGGAATTTAATCCCGACACCATGCGCTTCGAGATGACCTCGTTCCTGGATGTGGCACTCTCGCCATTCGCCATCAACAAGTTCACCCATACCATCACCTCCTCGTGGATCATCGGCGCCACCTTCGTAGTAGCCGTAAGCTGCTGGTATCTCCTGAAAAAGAGAGAAACCCAACTGGCTAAGGCGAGCATCAAGATGGGTGCCGGAGTAGGACTCATCGCTACCCTACTGGCTGCGATGACCGGCGACAGCTCTGCCTATCAGGTGGCACAGGTGCAGCCGATGAAACTGGCTGCGATGGAAGCATTATATAATGGTGGAAACGGCGAAAGCCTCACGGCGATAGCAGCCGTTCACCCCTTCCAGCAGCCCGATTACGAAAACGAACAGGAGCCAGCCATGCGCATCGCCATCCCTAACATGCTCTCGTTCTTAGCCACCCGCACAGCCGATGGCTACGTGCCAGGCGTGAACGATATTATCAAGGGTTACACTAAAGAAGATGGCACCCGGGAACCATCCGTGCAGGAAAAGATTGTCCGGGGCAAGAAGGCGATAGTTGCCCTGAAAACCTATCGCGAAACCAAGGCGCAAGACCAGCTCCCAATCCTCAGGGAGAACATGAAATACTTCGGATATGGTTACAGCAAGGATGCCAGGGAACTGGTGCCGAGCATCCCGATCTGCTTCTACGCCTTCCGCCTGATGGTGGGAGTAGGCTGCCTGCTCATCCTCTTCTTCGCCCTCAGCCTATTCCTGGTCTATAAGAAGGAAATCGCCCAATACCGATGGTTCCTCATTTTCGCCATCATCATGATTCCGCTGGCTTACATCGCCTCAGAATCGGGCTGGATAGTAGCAGAAATCGGTCGCCAGCCTTGGACCATCCAAGACCTGCTGCCAGTAAGTGCCGCCATCTCCGACATCGAGGCAGGCAGCGTGGCCACCACCTTCTTCATCTTCCTGGCACTCTTCACCACCATGCTTGCCGTAGAAATCAGCATCCTGGTGAAGCAGATCAAGAAAGGACCGGAATATGAATAAAAACTTAAGATTATGAATTAACTTTATGACATTAGCATTATGACATACGAATTTTTGCAATCATACTGGTGGTTCCTCGTATCATTATTAGGAGCCCTGCTGGTGTTTCTCATGTTTGTACAGGGAGCCAACACCTTGATATTCTGTTTGGGAAAAACGGAAGAAGAGCGTCGCCTCATCATCAACTCCACGGGCAGAAAGTGGGAGTTCACCTTCACCACGCTCGTCACCTTCGGCGGAGCCTTCTTTGCCTCGTTCCCGCTGTTCTACAGCACCAGTTTCGGCGGAGCCTACTGGCTGTGGATGATCATCCTGTTCTCGTTTGTGATTCAGGCGGTGAGCTATGAATTCCAGAACAAGATAGGTAATTTTCTTGGACCCAAGACCTTTCAGATTTGCCTTATCATCAACGGCATCGTGGGTCCTCTGCTTCTTGGTGGCGCCGTAGCCACCTTCTTCAACGGCAGCAATTTCCTGATAGACAAGGGCAATATTACCAACAGTCTGCAACCCGTCATCAGCCGCTGGGCAAACGCCAGTCATGGTCTTGATGCCCTGCTCGACCCATGGAACGTGGTGCTAGGACTTGCCGTACTGATGCTAGCCCGCATTCTGGGCATGCTCTACATCAAGAACAACATCGATCACCAGCAGATTCAGGAGCGTTGCACCCGCCAGTTGCCATGGAATGCCCTGCTCTTCCTATTGTTCTTCCTGCCATTCCTCATCAGATTGCTGGTAAAGGACGGATTCAGCACTTCTTCTTCCGGCATTACGATAGAGAGCATGAAGTATCTTCACAATCTCCTGGAGATGCCAATCTTGCTTGTAATATTATTAATAGGTGTAGTACTCGTTCTTTTCGGCATTTTCAAGTCATCGAGGAGCGTGCAGTATAGAAAGGGAATCTGGTTTACGGGCATCGGAACCGTGCTCACCGTGCTGGTTCTGCTGCTGATAGCCGGCTGGAACAATACCGCCTACTATCCATCCAACATCGACCTTCAGAGTTCGCTCACCCTCGCCAACAGCTGCAGCAGCGAGTTCACGCTCCGCACCATGGCGATAGTTTCCCTCCTCATCCCGTTCGTGCTCGCCTACATCGTCTTTGCCTGGCGCGCCATCGACCGCAAGCGCATTACACAGGAAGAAATAGAGCAGGGAGAAGCTTATTAAAAAAGGCAGGGAGAAGCGTATTAAAAAAGACTGAAAAAGTGAGTCTCTTCAAAAGTCCCACAGATTCCACAGATTTACACAGATTCATTCTTGCCATAATCGGGAGGGAAATTCCCCAAATATCCAAACAAAAAAAATCTGCGAAATCCCCGACCGTACAGGTCAAGAATCTGTGTAAATCTGTGAAATCTGTGGGACAAAGAAAATTCTACAGCTCTATCACCTCCAAATCATCTGGAACGAAGATTCTACCCTTGAAGTTCTTGGCAGCTTCACGGGTATAATTTTCTTTACGATTAGCGAGCGTTTTCTCCTCCGTATGATACAGGATAAGATTCTTCACGCCCAGTTCCTCCGCCAGTTTTCCGGCATCAAGCGCCGTACTGTGGCACTTCTCATAAGGCTTGAACGTATCGCGGTCGGCATAGAGGCAGAACGCCTCGCACATCATCCAGTCAGCCCCCACTATGTAGCGTCGGTTCTGCTCGTTATAAGGTTCATCACCCAGGCACGCCAAGACCAAAGGCTTACCCGATTCATCAGAAGAAGGCAACTCAGCTCGGAATCCGAACTGTTTTTCCTTAGTAGACTGAATATCAAAGCATTCCAGCTTCATATCCCCCACTTCGAAACAATCGCCATCTTCCAGTTGATGGAACACCACCCTTTCAGCCACCTTAGCCAGTTGCTTCTTGGCAAGAATCATGTCGATGATGGTCTTGATCACCTTCATCACCTTATCGTTTCCATACACATGCAGCAATCCCTCATATCCCTTACATTGTGCCACCATTCGGATTACCCAGATTACCCCCAAAACATGGTCGGTATGGGCATGGGTAACGAAGAGGTGATGAATATCAGAAATCTGAACATTCACCTTCTTCAGTTGCGAGAGGATTCCGTTTCCTCCGCCCGCATCCACCAGCATCAGAGTGCTGGAAGTCTGGAGCAGGAAACAGGTATTATAAATCTGGGAAACCGTAGCATTTCCCGTTCCGAGCATCGTAATTTTATTCATCTTTTCGTTATTTTTCGTTATGATTTCGTTTTTCCGTTCACTCCAATCTCTCTTTCCCGAATTATTCCATCAAAAAAAAGAGCAGATTTTCAAGCACAAAACTACTCATTTTTTGATAAACCACCAAGAAAAAGCCCCAAAAACTTTGCTTATTCCAAATAATAATCTTAACTTTATGGCATAAAGGTAGCTCCATGCTTGCCGGGCACTCTGCAAAGGCATAAGAAAAGGTTATTTATCAAACACACAGCAAAGATAGGAAATCATTAAGCGGCGAGGGTGATAACAGATAAAACGAAGTTTAGGCTTTCTAGAGGAAATGGGGACTTCGGGGAGGCTGGAAACAGGCTAAACTAAAATCTTCCAATATTCCAGTTCTTCCAATATTCCAAAAAGGGTGTTTCAAGACAAATCCCCTTTTTATAGATTCTATAACTACTTAATATATAGATAGTTATATATATAATATAAGGAATTGGAATCCTCGAAAAATTAATTGGAAGAACTGGAATTGGAAGATTCCGGAAGTCCCCATTTCCCCTAAAAGGCTTATAATCAATAAATTATATAGAAATAGAGACTAAGAATTTGAAGTACAATATCCCCATTTCAACAGCTCCAACGATGAAAAAGCCGGAAAAAGGCACCGAATAGGTGCAACTTTTGCTCTCTCAGGCATCAAAAGACATGCAGGAACCCTTATTTCCGATGCTCTTCCCGATACTCGAAGTGGAAATAAATGGGGCTATTTTTCAGTATTCCGACCTCAATTAGTAGAAATTATGCCGTATGAAGAACAATCTTGTTGCCGATTCGGGCTATAATAAGGAACAACTGTCCAACATCGTTGAAATCATCTATCCCAACTTCCGTGAACACGAAGAAAAGGGATTGGAGAAAAATGTTCCGCTATCGCATGGCATCGCACGCTATCGCACAACAGACAAAACGGGATTCCGTATCTTTGCATCGTGATTCAGAAAGCGCGCAAAATTACTTGTCCAGTTGGAGA
>JAJWOH010000285.1:0-1747 GCA_021635485.1 Segatella copri
AAAGACCTGCTAATAAAAGTCAAGCCCTAAAATAAGAAAATTCGCCAACCAACCGCTGCCCATGACAAACAGCATTCAAATGCTAGTCAAAACACAGCGAGGGCGACGGAGGGGATAGCAAAGCAAGCCCAGCCAGCCCTCGCAAAATCAGGATAGCATTTGAATGCTTCGGTTTGTCAAGGGTTCGCTGCGCCAGCTAAGTGGTTCTTTGGATTTAGCTCAGGCTCAAGAGGAAATTACGTCCAAAAACAAATATCCATGCTTACTGTGAGCGTTCGGAGTCCATTACAGCTTTCACTTTAGCGTAGTAGATTCGTAAGAACTTGTTGGCCGAAGCCATCATGTAAACTTTGTAGGGCTTTCCCTCTGAGCGCTTTTTGTTCATGAACTGAAAAACAGGTTCATCCTGTGGCTGTGTTTGCAAAATAACAGTCATAATCAGAAAAAGTGTTCTTCGCAAAACTGCTGAACCAACTTTGCTGATTCCTTTGTCATTCCCAACGACCTTGCCAGAGTCGTTTGGCTGCGGCTCAATTCCCGCAAAAGCAATGAGAGATTTCTTGGAGGAAAAGCGGCGGACATCTCCGATTTCGGCCATCAGCTGAGGGCCGAGAGAAGGGCCGACGCCGTACATTTCCATCACGGTGTCAAATTCAGGAAGCTGCTGAGAGAGTCGAAGCATTTCCTGCCGGAATGCAGCAACTGACTGAGATACGGCTTTCAATTGAGCGACCTGTTGCTGGATAAGGAGTTTTGAGGTGGGCGATTTCGGAAGAGAAGCGGAATTAACGGCACAGGCATAGATCTCGTCCGATTTTGAACGAGTGAAAACGTATCCGTGTTTCTGGCACCACTTCAGATATTTTTTGGCAAAAGCATTCGCAGAAAGACTTGAAACGCACTCGCTGTGCCAGAAGTCCCCAATAAAATCGACCCATTTCTCGCACCCATTGTTTTTCACGGGGCTTGAAAACAATTTATTTGCATCTGGAAAGGTCAGGTCAAGAGATGAAATCAGATTATTCTTCAGCATAGTACGAATCGCTACGGCCTGCTGGTATTGGCGATAACAATTTTTCAAAGCCAGCCGGGTATCATCTTCTGGAAGGTACTGCCGCAGCCGTGTCCACTTGTCGAGCGTATAGTTGGCGATTTTAACAGCGTCTTTTTTGTCCGTCTTGACACGTCTTAAACTGTTGTTGTCGTAGTCGTGAATTAGAACAGGGTTGACTACGGAAACAAATAAGCCCGCATCGTGTAAAACGAAAGCAACCGGTTTGTGGTAATTCCCGGTGGCTTCCAGAACAACGCGGGTCTCTCCGTCCAGAGCTTTGAGCTTCTCCGCCAGATCGTGCAGGTTCTGGGCGGTATGTAAAACTTCAAAAGGTTCGAGTACCACTTCTCCGAAGGGGCGCATAACACAAACCATGCTCTTCCCTTTGGAAACGTCAATGCCTACTGCGTTCATGATCTTTCCTCCATTTTTTGTATTTGCAACCGGAATCCATCTTTACTCGTTGCCGATTCAATCTATTGGGTGACACGAACGCTCCGCTTGGCGGTGGCTCAACCTGCTTAAAACGAATGCTACAACAAGAGAGATGGCGAACTGTCTTTGTTGCGGGCGTAACTGCCCAGGGCGCAATGCGTCAGCCGATTACTCTCTTATTGTAACTTAGGTACGAGTTGGAATGGAATATGGCTGGCTACCATATCCGGTCCCAACCCTATTGTAATAGGGCGCAAT
>JAJWOH010000127.1:0-6633 GCA_021635485.1 Segatella copri
TGAATGTGAAGGCAGCCATTGCCGCCATCAAAACTGAAAATATATACTTTTTCATATTATTGTCTTTTTAAATATTGTTACTATTTTGATAATCAGTAATTACTTGATAGAGATGAGATTGCCACCCTTAATCTCCTTGGTGCCGTTATAATCAAGCAGGGTGCCTGATACAACCACCTTCTTGCCTGGTACAAGGATACCTTTGGTTTCCTCTGTCCACTTTGCACCATCGATGTTGAAGCAACGGAATACCTCGAGAGTCTTGCCTTCTGTATCCTTACCGTCGTCAGAGATAACGAATGTACCGTTACCATACGTGCCTGTATCTACATCTTTCACCTTTACGATGATACCGGTAGCATAAACCTTTGCATCGCCTGCTGTACCGGCATTGATCTTCTCCAGTGCCTGAGCCACGGTATAAGGCTTCTCCAATGTACCGCCTGTTTCTGATGCCTTCAGATCATCCGTGTTGCGAAGTACAATCTGCCAGGTGTTGCCGAATCGGGTGAAGATACCGGTGATATCGAATACGCCCTGTGGAACCACCTCGTTGGCAAACTTAGAATAACCCGAGTTGCGCACTACCAGGTTGTTTTTGTTGATTCTCTTGCCCGTTTCGGCATCAATCAGTTCCAGACTCGTATTGGTATCATCTGGTGCCCATACGTTTGTACCGTTAGCTGAAGCAAACTTCACCTTCTTCAGGGTCATCAGCTTGCCCACGTTAGCATCCATATAGGCTGCATCAGTAAGCTTTGTCAGGTCAAACTCCTCTGGCACTACCGTGCTTGCATCAGCCTCGCCTGGGTTCAGAATCTTGAAGTGCTCGTTCCAGATGGCACGCTCTATCTTGCCCATACCCAGACTTCCATCTGAGAGCTTGGTATTCACACCGCCAATCTGAGGTAACTTCTTGTAACTTCCGATATAGAGACCCTTCAGGTTTACGAGAATCTCCTGACCAACAGGAAGATAACCCGACAGGCCACTTCCGTTGATGGCAATGATGATAGCGCCGGATGCATCCTGTACGCTCACCTGGTTGTAGATATTGCCACTGACATCATTGCCCGTCACTACCGCCTTGATCATCATGTCCTTCTCAATCTGCTTGTAGCCATTGTCGCTGTTGATAATCGTAGCAAACTGGGTCTTCAAATCTGCTATGCTGATCACATTCTTCTCCCTCAGGCTGTTGTTGCCATATGGAGCTGCAGGCACCTTCTCGGTCAGGTCTGGGTCAGCATAACCGTCGCCCATACACGACCCCAGGGTCAGTGCCAGGAATGCCAATGCTATGAATTTTATCTTTTTCATTGTTCTTTCTTTTTATTGTTATAGAGAAACGGGATTGCTCCCTGTTCTTTATGTTAAAGAGAAACTGCTCTTTAGAATCTGTAAGATACCTGGAACATGCCGTTGGTACCCCAAGTGTAATACTTCTTAGGATTCTTAGAGAACTGGTAGAGGCGTGGATTCTTCACGTTGCCGTTAGCATCCAGTGTATAGCTTGAACGTGAGTTCTGCTCATATCCGCCTGTTACGATGGTCTGGTTGTTCAGCAGGTTGGTAATCATGAGGTTGAAGTTGAGAGAACCCTTCTTCAGTCTCACACTCTTGCCTATGCTCAGGTCAACCATCCATCCTCCGTGACCCTTCTCCTGGGCTACAGCATCCTCAGTCCAGCTCATACCGTCGAGTGTAGTAGGAGCAAAGATTTCAGGGAATGCCTTGTGGGCAGCCTGGCGGTTGGTCAGCACCTTCTCATATCTGTAGCTTGGAGAATAAGAGAGGTAGATGCGGTCGTAATAGTTGGCATTGAGGTTGACGAACCATCCGTTTACATGGGCATCGAGACCGATGCTTCCCACTGTGAGCGGTGTGCCACTCTCGCGCATATTCATCACGTAAGCCTTGTCCTGGTAAACCTCAGCACTCTTTGAGAGCATGTATACGGCGTTTACATTGTTGATGTTCTTCGCCTCGCTCATAGCGCCCAGGGTCTTCAGGTCGAGCCATGATGTGAGCTTGAACTTAGCGCCCACCTCTACACCATAGTATTCCTTCTTCAGTCCGGTCATGCTCACGTAGGTGAATGAGTTCTCATCATCGTTGTAGAAGTTCTGCCATTCCGTAACGTTCTCCAGTCGGCTGTAGTATCCGCTCACGTTGGCACTCAGCCATGCGTTGCGATACAGGTAGCTGAATTCTGAGCTGAAGATGCGCTCGTTCTTGAGGTTAGTCACGAAGTCGTTGCTGATTTCAGGCGAGATGAAGGCTGCGTTTGCCATCGGTGCACGCAGCTCGTATCCGGCTCCTATGCTGAAGGCATGACCTCTGCCCATATCCACGTTCAGACTTCCCTTTACGCCACCGTCCAGGAAGTTGGCTGTGCCGCTCTTGCCCTGGCTGTTGTTCGGTGCCATACCGTTGCGCATGTAGCCGCGGCGGTTCATTCCGGTATATCCGATACGTCCGCTCAGCATCGCCTTCATGTTGTAGAATTCGGCTGTATAGGTGCTCCATGCGTTTGCCTTGTTCACGTCGATGCGATAGTCGTAACCGAACTTGTCGCCCTCGTAAACCAGCTTGCCTGTGTTGTTAGGACCGGCTGTGTTCAGATCGTACTGCACACGTGGGTCGGTCTTAGGATAATCTCCCAGGGCATATGTGTTGATGTTGTGGAAGATGGCACCGCCCAGCATGTCTTCCAGTGTCTGATAGTGCTGGTTGGTACTCTTTCCGAGCATGATACCCGTAGCCAGGTTCGATTTCTTGGTCAGCTTGGTGTTCAGAACGGATGACAGGCTCAGGGTCAGGTTGTCGTTGTGCTTAGCCTGAACATAGTATAGCAGATCCTGTCCGTTCTTGGCTGCCTGCTGGTTGGCATAGTACAGGCGGTTCCAGTTAATCTGTCGGTTCTGTTTGCTTGCCTGCCAGTAGTTTACGGCGTTGTTCCAGTTTTCCCAGGTATACATGTTGTTGCCGTTCTTGTAGTCGCCCCATACATAGTAGTTGGCTGATGGCATGTTCTTCCAGTAGTCTGGCTGTGGATTCTCTGCGTTGTTGTAATTGAGCTTGGTGCTCTTGTACATAGAGTATTTTCCGAACACCGATGTGGTGAGCTTCATCTGGTCGTTGATTTCCCAGTCCCATGTAGCGATAGCCGAAGGGGCAAAGTCGTTCACTACGCGTGAGTTTCTCTTGTGTCCGTTCTGGTATCCCCAGTATGGGTTATAGTAGTAATCGTTAGCCAGCCAGTAAGCCTCGTCGGTAGATGCGCCCTGGGTGCTTCTTTCTGTCGGGTTACCCCATGTGGAGAAGCTCAGCGAGTGGCCGTTCGTCCACTTCTTCTGTACGCCGAAGAAATAGGAGAGGGCGTTGTAGATGGTTCCCTCTACGTATCCCTGGTTAGCCCAACGGTAGGTGAGACCGGCTGTTATTGCCCATCCCTTCTCGTTGAAGCCGCTGGAGTAGGAGTAGAGTCCGCGCAGGGTATAGTTGCGGTTGGCAACACCTACGCTGGCATACTGTCCTTCCTGCATGCTTCCGGCACGGAAATCATAGTTGTTGGAGCCTGCCATGCCGGTCATCGAATAGCCGTTGGCTTCGAAAGGCAGGGCGAAGTCTACGTTCCTGGAGAATCGGTTCAAACCGCCGATGTTTGAGAAACGGAACTGTCCGGTCTCCATATCGTTCATGGAAGCACCGTTGATATAGACATCGTTGTACTTCTGGTTGAAGGCACGATAGCGGAAACGTGCTGGCGAGAACAGGTAACCTGCCTGGCTCGCGTATACGTTGCTGGTAGAATTGAGGATGGTGACATTGGATGACATGTCATCGTCCTCGCCCAACTGTGCCTCGGAGAAGGTGAAAGCATTCTCATCAAGTCCCTGTGCTATGTTCTGGTCAGTCTTTTCGTTCTGAGCCATAGCCAATGAACATGAGAAGAGTGCTAACATTGCTAAGTTTACTTTCTTCTGCATAGTTTATATGTATTAAGTATTAATAAACCGGCAACAGTAGTCTCTTTGAGCAGTGATGATATATGTCCCGCTAGGTCTTGTTTGGGCGATAAGGGGACTTACCGTGTCCCTGGTCTTGTGTCTTCTGTTCCGATTCAATGTGTTTAATGCTGCAAAGTAACAAAAAATTTTTTGAAAAATGAATTTATTTATGTTAAAAATGTATGAAAACTGAAAAAATATTCGTTTTTATGGAGATATTTCCGGTTTTTTAGGTATCTTTGCTGCCTGTTACCTCACCGCGTTAAGGTGAACATATATAATTAGGTATACATTAATATTTAATATTAGTATGAGAAAACATTTGCTCTTGCTGGCTGCCCTCCTCATGATTGGGTTGGGCGCTACGGCACAGAAAAAGAAGTCGCAGACTTCCGGTAACAAGCAGTATCAGGTGTATGCTGTGGGTTTCTATAACCAGGAGAACCTCTTCGATACCTGCCATGATGCCGGTAAGAATGATTATGAGTATCTCCCTGCTAAGGGATGGAATGGTATGAAATATACCAATAAACTCAAGAATATGTCGCGTGCACTTGCCGACATGGGTACCGATGTGCTGCCTAACGTGGGTTGTGCCTTCATTGGTCTGGCTGAGGTTGAGAATGCCAACGTGCTGAAAGATCTCACCGCGCAGCCGCCTCTCAAGGCAAGAAACATGCAGTTCTGCCATATCGAGGGTCCCGATAAGCGAGGCATCGACTGTGCGCTGCTCTATAATCCGGCACTCTTCACGGTGAAGAATACCCGATTGGTGCCTTACGTACAGGAACTCGCCAAGGATTCTGCCTACAAGACCCGTGGTTTCCTCACTGTTCGCGGTGAACTGGCGGGCGAGGATGTGGCGGTTATCGTATGCCACTGGCCAAGCCGTTTCTCCGTTTCGTTCTATCGCGAGAGCGGAGCACGCCAGACTAAGGCTGTAAAAGACAGTTTGCTGAAGTTGAACCCGGCTATGAAGGTGTTCGTGATGGGTGATATGAACGATGATCCTACCAATGCCAGCATGCACAAGGTGCTGAAGGCGAAGGCTGAAATCAGCGGGGTGGGTGCTGATGATATGTACAACCCATGGTATAACATTCTGGCCAAGGAGGGCAAGGGAACCCTGTTCTACAGCGGTTCATGGAATCTCTTCGACCAGATAGTCATCACGCCTAATCTCCTGAACAAGGATAGTAAGCATAAGGACTACAGCTCTTTGAAATTCTGGAAGAACCACATCTTCCGCCGCGATTACCTCATCCAGCAGGAAGGTCAGTACAAGGGTGCTCCTTTGCGTACCAAGGCAGGCGGCAGATGGCTTAACGGCTACAGCGATCACCTGCCGGTAGTGATGTACCTGGTGAAGGAAAAGAAGTAGAAATGGTAGAGAATCATCCTTTTGAGCCGTGGCTGCCCGAAAATGCGCGGCTGCTGATGCTCGGCACGTTTCCGCCTGCAGAAAAGCGGTGGTGCATGCCCTGGTATTATCCCAACTTCCAGAATGATATGTGGAGGATATTTGGGATTATCTACTTCCAGGATAAGTTCCATTTCGTGGATGTAGAGAAGAAGACCTACCGCCTCGATGCTATTAAGGAATTTCTCAGGGAGAAGGGCGTCGCCATCTATGATACTGCACAGCAGGTGATACGCACCAAGAATACGGCATCCGATAAGGACCTGCAGATCGTGCAGCCCGCCAATCTCGACGGCATGCTCCGCCAGCTGCCCCATTGCAGGGCGGTGCTCACAGCCGGCCAGCTTGCCACGAAGGTATTTTCAGAACACTTCGGCATCAAGGAAAAGCCTGAGATGGGAGGCTATGCAGAATTTCAGTTCGAGGGCCGCAGACTCCGTCTGTACCGCATGCCCTCCAGTTCCCGTGCCTATCCTATGGCAGTGGAGAAGAAGGCTGAATTCTACCGCAAGATGTTTGATGAAATCTTATAGAAAGAAGAAAGAATATGAAAGATAAAGTGACCGTTATTGGCATTGCGGGAGGTACAGGCTCCGGCAAGACTACTGTGGTGAAGAAACTCGTAGAAGTGCTGCCGCCTCATTATGTGGCTGTGGTGCCCCTCGATTCATATTATAACGATACCTCGCAGATGACCGAGGAAGAACGTCATCAGATCAACTTCGACCACCCGTCGGCATTCGATTGGAAGCTTTTGCACCAGCAGCTCGCTGATCTGCGTGCTGGCAAGGCGATAGAGCAACCCACCTATAGTTATATCAAATGCAACCGTGAACCGGAAACGATTCACGTTGACCCCAAGCCGGTTGTGATTATCGAAGGTATCATGACGCTGGTGGACAAGAAGTTGAGAGACCTGATGGACCTGAAGGTGTTCGTGGATACCGATGCTGATGAGCGCCTGATACGCAACATTCAGCGTGATACCATCGACAGGGGTCGCACCGTATCGATGGTGGTAGACCGATACCTCAAGGTCCTGAAGCCGATGCACGAGCAGTTTATCGAACCCACCAAGCGCTATGCTGACATCATTATTCCGCAGGGTGGCGAAAACCTCAAGGGCATCGGTATCCTCTGCAAGTATGTAGAGGGACTGATAGAGAAATAAAAATATTTTTGCTCAAGCATTGCATTTCT
>JAJWOH010000127.1:6733-9090 GCA_021635485.1 Segatella copri
TAAAAAATTATTCCTCTTCCTCCTTCTCAAAAGCCTCTACGAAAGGCTGGTGGAAACCCTGGAAGATGCGGAGATACTCGGCTCGCACCTCATCACTCTCCTCAAAAAGATTCAACTCGCCACGCTTGTGAGCCTTCAGCATACTGCTGTAACGGCGAATCTTACGCTTGTAGTTCCTTGCCATCAACGCATCTGCCTGAACAGGATTCTGGCTGACATACGAAAAGGCACAAAGCTGCTTCATGAACATGTCGAACATCGGATTGTCATGACTCCAGTCATCCTCACTCAGCCAGAACCACTGGAAATGATACTTCTGCTCCAACGCCATCAGATGCTGGCCCAACTCGTCGATTTCCATGCCCTTCTGCATCTGCTCCTCAGCAAAAGCAACCAGAGATGCCGCATCAACATTCAACTCAACCTCGTGAGACAGCGTGGTGCCCTCTACCTGAATGCGCCAACGGTGATTCCTGTTCTTGATGAGCGCAGAATTCGTGTTCATCAGCAACTCAGAAAGCTTGCCCTCGGTAGGAATCTGATCTACTACCGAAAGACGGTCGCGCTGGTTGCGAACCACCAGCTGATGGTCCTCATGGCGCAATACACACATGTAAACCAGCCTGTTGCTGTCGAGCTGAAGGGTGAAACGGTCGTTGTTGTCATCGCCCACAAATTCGTAGGTGTAGTCATCCACCTTATCCTGCGGAATGCTCAGCTCGCCATGCACCTTGTTGCCCTCGGCATCGTAGAGCGAGAAACCGATATAAGGAATCTGAAGGCGGAGGACAACCGGATTGCCCCCATCCTCTGGAATCAGAGTAACAGCCAGTCCGTCATCGCCGAAATCATCCTTGCGGCATACGAATCCGTCATCCGTCTTCTCAGCCTTCTCCACCTTCACCTCGCCGTGGCGCCACCAGAAATCGAAGGTGATGGTCTGGTCATCCTCAGCGGCTACACGGATGAAATCCTCGATGTCCTGACCCAGGTAAATCACCTTGGCAGGCTCAATCTCCTCATCGTCATCGCCCAGCGCTCGCACCCACATCTCGCCCGGAACAGGATCATCTTCCCATTCGGCATCAGCAGGGGCTGCAGTAGATTTGAAAACGAGGAAAACCATTCTTTCTTCTTCCCTCGTGCCATCTTCGCGGCACGTGAAGCACTTCGCCTCCTTAGGGATGAAGAATGGGGTTAACAGGTACGGGTTTTTGCATAATGCGGTATACTCTACCTCGGTCCATGCCGGGAGAGCGTGTGTATTTGTCTTGTCTGTCATATTCTCTTGTTGCATATAATTCTTGAGTTGGTCCTATTTCTTTTCATCATCCGGCGTGTGTGGCAGGACGAGGGGGATGTTGATCCCAAAAAACGGTTGCAAAGGTAATGCAAAATCGAGACACTACAAAATATATCACCTATTTTTTTAATTATTTTACGATTCAATATTTGGTGCTTCCAAAAAATAGTTGTAGTTTTGCATTTGAAATAATGAATAGAAAGATGAAAGTCAAGACAATACTCACACTGGCGCTAGCCGCCACAACCCTCGCAGCATGTCATAGGGGAAAGAAACCACCACGTATGGACAATTCGAAACTCGCCATCAGCCTCTCGAAACCGGCTAAGGGCGACAGGGCTATCTACGGACTTGCCTGCCTGGGCTGCTCGGATACCGCGCTGGTGCTGCTGCCCAACGGAGGCGGCGACCCCGTGAGATACAACATTCTGGATGCCACTCGCAACCATCAGGTGTTTGGAGATATAGAGGTGGGCGACTGGGTTTGTGTGATGCCATGCGAGGAGAAGGATGAGAAGAACCGTGCCGACATGGTGATAGACCTGGACCAGCTGAAGGCCACCTGGACCTATCCGGTGATGCCGAAGCTGCGCGATGTGTCGCATCTGAGCAAGCGCCAGCAGGCGAGAATCCTTGCCAATATGCCCGACAGCATCGTAGAAACCTATATGGTGCCGCGCCAGTATGGCTTCACCCTGAAGCGCATGAGCGAGGCGATGGCCGTGGGCAGGGTGATGATAAACAAAGATGTGGACGACGACAGCCCGGTAGAATATCCTGATGTGCCTCAGTATACGGAATGGCATGCCTATAACGGCAAACTGATTCTGGTGCAGGGCCACCGCGAGCTGGATGGCGTGGTGATTAACGAGAAGACGAAGCGCGATACCTTCACCTTTGTATATATGAAGGGCGACAGTTTGGCTCTCTCAGACCGTGAGGGCCGCATCCAGGGCTTCCACCGCTCGCTCAATGCGATGAAGGCCAACGCCAAGGCCCATGCTGCAGCCGAGAAGCTGAACAGCAAGATGAAGAAGGAAATATTGAAGTAAAT
>JAJWOH010000286.1:0-1739 GCA_021635485.1 Segatella copri
GAACCCTTGCCCGGCTCCGAAACCACTTTGATATAGCCGCCCTGCCGCGTTACGATCTCGCGGGCCAGATACAGGCCAATGCCCACGCCCTGCTGTTCGTGTACTTCTTCCTCACGATAGAAGCGCCGGAAGATGGCAGCCTGATTGCTTTCGGAAATGCCCTTGCCGGTGTCGGTCACTTTGATCTCCACATACATTTCCCACAGCACCACCGACACAGCGATTTTCCCGCCTGCCGGGGTGTACTTCACTGCATTGTCCAGCAGGTTAAAGAGGGCTTCGGATGTCCACTTGCTGTCATGGAAAACGGTCAAATCCTCCGGGCAGTCCACGGACACGGCGATTTCCTTTTTCTCCGCTGCATACACGATCCCACTCATGGCCTGCGCCACAGTATCAAAAAGACGGCCCAGCTTCTTATCCAACTGGATCACGCCTGTTTCCAGCCGGGAGGTTTTCACAAGGGCCTGAAAGAGAAAGTCCAGCTTATCCGTCTGGCTGCGGATTCCCCGGATAAAGTCGGTGCGCTCCGCCTCGGTCATAGGCTTTTCCAGCAGGGTGTCCGTCGCCATTTTCAGATTGCTTACCGGCGTTTTCACCTGATGGGAAATATCCGATACAAGGGTCTGTAACTCCTGCCGTTCCTCGTCCACCCGGCGGCGGTTCTCCTGCATGATCTGGTAAAGCCTTGCCAGCCGGTGTCCGATTCTGGCAAGCTGGGTTTCGCTGTCCTCTGGCCGCTGGGGCGCTTCATTCCCGGCGATCATGTGGTCTAAGGTCTGGCACAGGTCAGCGGTAAACTGCGACAGCCGCTTTCCAAACGCCTGCGTCAGTACAAAAATCCCCACAAGGGCGCACAGCAGCAGCGCCCCGCCTGTCAGCAGCACCGCAATCTGTTTTGTCACAAGAAACAGGGCTATGGTGATCCCGGACATGGAGAGGACAAGCCCCATTGCCACCCGGCCAAACAGCCGCTTTACCGAGAGGTTTTGAAACTTCATTTTGCCTCGCCTCCCGTCCATTGATAGCCCATGCCGTAAACGGTCTTGATGTAGGGCGCGCCGCCGTCGGATTCGATCTTGCTGCGAATCCGGCTGATGGAGGTTGTCAGGGTGTGTTCGTCTACAAACCTCTCGTCTATATCCCACAGCCTTTCCAAAAGCTGCCCACGGGTCAGCACTTGCCGGGGATTTTTGCGGAACAGGTTCAGCATTTTGTACTCCATCGGGGATAGGGTCAGGGGCTTGCCGTTTAGGGAAGCCGTCTGCTCCGAGAAGTCCAGAAACAGCCGCCCGTCGTCGTAAATGTCCTTAGCCGGTTTGTGGTGTTCCAGCATGGCGAACATGGCTTTGATTTTCCGCTGCAAGGCCCCGATCACAAAGGGCTTTGTGATGTAGTCCACCGCGCCCACCTCATAGCCCCGTATCTGGTCGCTCTCCTGATCGTTGGCGGTCAGGAATATTACGATGGTGTCCGGGTGCTGGGGCTTTATCAGCTTGCACAGTTCAAAACCGTTCCCGTCCGGCAGGTTGATGTCCAGCAGCACTAAATCAAATTCCCGCTGGCGGATGGCTTCGGCTGCGGTTCTGGCATTTAGGGCAGAAGTCACGCCGTAGCCGTCTGCGGTCAGGTTATAGGCCAACATCTTATTCAAAAAACTGTCGTCCTCGACAATTAAAATCTGCTTCATATCCTCACTTCCTTTGCTTTTTGCAGATAGTATAACAGGCAAATGTCCG
>JAJWOH010000287.1:0-1728 GCA_021635485.1 Segatella copri
GCCAGCAGGTAGACGAGAAGGTTAACTTTGCCAATTACGACAGCGACGGCGACGGATATGTAGACCTCGTATACGTGATTTATGCTGGCTATTCTGAAAGCATCTCAGGCAATTCAGGCGATTGTCTCTGGCCGAAATCAGGTACCGTAGGAGTGGGAACCTATGACGGGAAAACTGTATCCCGGTTCGGCATTAACAACGAGCTGAACAATAAGCCTGCAGATACCAAAGACGGCAAATACTACATCAATGGTATCGGGCTCTTCTGTCATGAGTTTTCGCATACCCTCGGGTTGCCAGACATCTATCCTACCAACGGCATCACAGACCATAACCAGAGTCCTGAATATTGGGACGTTATGGATATGGGCAGTTATCAGGCTAACGGCTATCAGCCTATCCCTTATTCACCATGGGAGAAGAGCATCGTAGGATGGAAACAGCCTACCCTGCTTTCAGATACCGAAGCGCAGCAGTTGAAGCTGGAACCATACGACAAGGCATCGGATGCATACAAGATAATAGCCAACAGCCAGGGCGAATACCTGCTGCTGCAGAACATCCGGAACGAGGGATGGTACAAGAAGGCTTATGGTTACGGATTGCTGGTATGGCGCATCGACTACAATGGTTTATCATCGGTTAACCTGGGGGATAAAACCAACAATACGCTAGGTAAGCCAAGGGTCATGATTGTTCCTGCAGACGGAATGGTATACAACAGCTATAACAAGAAAGTTAGCGATGCTGATATTATAACGAGTCTTCAGAACGACCCGTTCCCAACCTACAAGGCAGGCTCTGCTACAGAGTACGAGGTGAACAGTCTGACCAGTATCACCCTGAACAACAGTGTTGATACGAGTCATCCGCTCTACAACATCACAAAGGATGAAGCAACCGGTCTGGTTACCTTCGATTATCTCAAGAACTTCTCTCCTACCGGAATATCATCTGTCATCATCGGTAAAGACAGACCGACAGCCTATTTTGATTTGGAAGGCAGAAAGGTTTCCGTTCCACAAAAGGGCAAGATTTATATCACCAGCAAGGGACAGAAGATAGTATACTAACTATATAAACAATGAGGGTGTGTCATGTTTAATGACACACCCTCTTATTATTTTAATATATTCTAGGACCGAAGATGGTAGTACCTACACGAACCATCGTGCTGCCGTGCTTGACGGCAATATGATAATCGTGACTCATACCCCAGCTACGCTCGCAGAAAGCATCATCATCGGCAAAATATCTGGCCTTTATCTCATCAAAGAACCGGGCAGCCTCATCAAACTCCTGAGCAATCTGCTGCTCATCGTCTGTATTAGATGCCATCATCATGATGCCACAAATCTGCACATGCTTCATCTCTCTCCATTCGCCAGCCTCCAGAAGTTGGCGGCAAGCATCAAGAGAAAGACCCGATTTGGTATCTTCCTCAGCCAGATGAAGTTCCAGAAGAACCTTCACCACACGATCGTGCTTGGCAGCCTGCTTCTCAATCTCCTTGAGAAGTTTCAGACTGTCTACCGATTCAATCATCGAGATATAAGGTGCGATATACTTCACCTTATTGGTCTGCAGATGACCTATGAAATGCCACTCGATGTCCTCAGGCAGCGAAGCCACCTTCTTGGCGAGTTCCTGCTCATGACTCTCGCCGAAGATACGCTGTCCTTCAGCATAAGCCTCCTCGATATACTCGTTGGGATGGAACTTGCTGAT
>JAJWOH010000128.1:0-8949 GCA_021635485.1 Segatella copri
ATCTGATAGCTCATCTTAGGATGCTGCTCGATATACTGGATGAGGGCATGGCCCACGCCTACCGTATGCTCACGGGCACGCATCAGCAGATAGGTATTGCTGTCTACATCATGTATCTGGAAGAAGAGCTGTGCCTTGCCCTCGTCATTCTCCAGAATGGTCTGCAGGTCGCTTACCATCGTATCATCTATCGCATCGCTCTCCACATTGATGGTAAAGCGGTCGATGCGGTTCTCCTTGACCGTCTGCAGATACTCCACATTGCCTATCTGGAAATCGAGATAGTTGGCATTGCCGTATCGGGCAACGCACTTGGCTGTAATGTAGATGGTGCTGCCTTCAACCATGATGCCGCGCCACTTGCCCCAATCCTCGCCGAAGAGAGCCAGCTCGCCTGAGCCCTCAAAGTCTTCGAGCGTAACGAAACCACACGGCTTGCCCGTCTTGGTAAACTTCGACTTCACACCCGTGATGATGCCGCCCAGCACCACATCTTCCTTCTTTGCCAGTTCCTGCTTGTCGCCCAGTTCAGAGCAATGGGTATTGCAGAGGGAGTTGAGGATGATGCTGTACTCGTCGAGCGGATGGGCAGAAAGATAGATACCCACAAGCTCGCGCTCACGGTTCAGACGTTCGATGGTGCTCCAGCTCTCTGCATCAGGAATAGGTGGCGTAGCTATCTCTATCGCCTCGGTACCA
This sequence comes from Segatella copri, assembly GCA_021635485.1. Lineage (GTDB taxonomy): Bacteria > Bacteroidota > Bacteroidia > Bacteroidales > Bacteroidaceae > Prevotella > Prevotella copri_P. The sequence goes on from JAJWOH010000128.1 coordinate 700, forward strand.
CCAAAGAGCGAGGTGGCTGCCTCGTGCTGCTCCTGCTGGAAGAGCTGACCGTAGCGCACCAGCGTATCGAGGAAGGTTTCGCCCTTGTTGTTCTTGCCGAAGAACTGCTCGCGACGGATGCCGAAACTGTCGAAACCGCCACTCAGCGCCAAGGTTTCGAAAGCCTTGCGGTTCACGCTGGAGTAATCTACACGCTCGGCAAAATCGAAGATGGTCTTATATGGTCCGTTCTTCAGTCGCTCTGCCACGATGGCATCGGCTGCCGGAGCACCCATACCCTTGATGGCTGAAAGACCGAAACGTATCTCTCCATGCTCGTTCACACCAAACACGCGGTAACTCTCGTTCACATCCGGTCCCAAGGTCTTGATACCCATCGACTGGCACTCCTCCATCAGCTTGGTGATTTCGGTAATCTGTGCAAAGCGTCGGGTCATCAGCGCCGCCATATATTCGGCAGGATAGTGCGCCTTGAGATAGGCGGTCTGATAGGCTACCCACGAATAACAGGTGGCATGAGACTTGTTGAAGGCGTAGGAAGCAAACTTCTCCCAGTCGCCCCAAATCTTCTCCAGCACCTTCGGGTCGTGGCCGTTCTCCTGTCCCTGCTTGATGAACTTAGGCTTCATCGCATCTACGATTGCCTTTTTCTTCTTACCCATCGCCTTACGCAGGGCATCTGACTCGCCTCGGGTGAAGCTCGCCAACTGACGGGAAAGAAGCATCACCTGCTCCTGATAGACCGTGATGCCGTAGGTATCCTTCAGATACTTCTCCATACACGGGATATCGTAGGTAATCGCCTGTTTGCCGTTCTTGCGGGCAATGAAATCAGGGATGTAATCCATAGGTCCCGGACGGTAGAGGGCGTTCATGGCGATGAGGTCCTCGAACACCGTAGGCTTCAGCTCACGGAGATACTTCTGCATACCCGGCGACTCGAACTGGAAGGTTCCGATGGTCTGACCGCGCTGATAGAGCTGATAGGTCAGTTCGTCATCGATAGGGATGGTATCGAGGTCAACGACATCGCCCGTAGTCTGCTTGATAACCTTGCATGCCTCCTTCATCTCAGAGAGGGTCTTCAAGCCCAAGAAGTCCATTTTGATAAGACCGGTGGTCTCGATGACATGGCCGTCGTACTGCGTTACCGCCGTCTTCAGTCCCGGGAAATCAGGGTCATCTGCAGTAGATACCGGCACCCAGTTGCTGATAGGGTCGCGGCAGATGATGAATCCGCAGGCATGGATACCCGTGCCTCGGATGGTGCCTTCGAGCATCTTGGCATACTTGATGGTATTGCTCTCGCGGGGATCGTTGGAGAACTCTGCCTCGCGCAGCTCTGGGGTATATTTGATGGCATTGGTCAGGTTCATCTTGGCACCGTCTGGCAATCGGTCTGGGATAGCCTTGCAGAGTGCATTCGCCTTATCCAACGGCAGTTTCTCGACACGCGCCACGTCCTTGATGGAGTTCTTCGTAGCCATGGAACCGTAGGTAATGATATGCGCACAGTTCTCATGACCGTACTTATCCATTACCCATCTCAGCACCTTGCCTCGACCGTCATCATCAAAGTCGGTATCAATATCCGGAAGGTTCACACGGTCTGGGTTCAGGAAACGCTCAAACAGGAGGTCGTACTTCAATGGGTCAATCTTGGTAATGCCCAAGCAGTAAGCCACCACCGAACCTGCCGCAGATCCACGTCCCGGGCCCACCATCACGCCGAGTTCCTCGCGCGCCGCCCTGATGAAGTCTGACACGATGAGGAAGTAGCCCGGGAAACCCATGGTCTTCATCACGTGGAGCTCGAAGTTTACATGCTCGTCTACATTCTCGGGCAGCGGGTCGCCATAAAGCTTTTTGGCTCCCTCGTAGGCAAGGTGGCGCAGATATTCTGCCTCAAACTTGATACGGTATATCTTATCGTAACCGCCCAATCGGTCGATTACCTTCTGACCTTCCTCTGGTGGCAGCGGGTTCTTGCCGTTCTCATCAGAGGTAAACTCCTTGTAGAGGTCTTCTTCTGATACCTTCTGGCGCAACTGCTCCTCGGTACCGAAACTCTCAGGAATCGGGAAGAAAGGCATGATAGGACCATGGTCGATGCTGTAGATTTCTACCTTATCCAATACTTCGAGGGTATTGGAAAGCGCTTCGGGAATATCCGAGAACACATCGTTCATCTCCTGGCGGGTCTTGAACCATTCCTGCTTGGAATAGCGCATACGGTTAGGGTCGTCGAGATCCTTTCCGGTAGCGATACAGAGCAGATGGTCGTGGGCCTCGGCAGTCTCCTTATCCTCGAAGTGGCAGTCGTTGGTGCATACCAGCTTGATGTTAAACTCCCTTGCCATCTTGATGAGTTCCTTGTTGGCACGCTGCTGCAACTCGTAAGCCTCGCGGTTGGCTAGCAGACTAGGATCATCAGGCACTTTATGGCGCTGGAGCTCGAGATAGTAATCATCGCCAAAGAGATTGTGGTACCACTGGCAAGCCTCGCGGGCTCCTTCCAGGTCACCATGCAGAATCTTGGATGGCACCTCGCCTGCAATACATGCCGAACAGACGATGAGGTCTTCGTGATACTTCTCCAGATCGGCACGGTCGGTTCGTGGGCGCATGTAGTAACCATCCACCCACGAATTGCTCACCAGCTTGATGAGGTTCTTATATCCATTATAATTCTTGGCAAGTACAATGAGGTGGTAACCGCTCATATCGCCCTTATCCTTCTCTCGGTCGGCCTTGGTACGGCGTGCCACATACATCTCGCAGCCGATGATAGGCTTGAAAGGTTCGAGTCCCTCCTTCTTGCGGTCTTTATTAATCTTGCCGCAATAGTCGGTGAGTTCCTTGATGCCGAACATCACACCGTGGTCGGTTACCGCCATACCCTTCATGCCGTCCTTGATGGCCTTATCTACCAGATGCGGTATCTTCGACTGGCCGTCGAGGATGGAGTATTGGGTGTGTACATGCAAATGAACAAAATCTTCCATTATCTGTTTAAAATTCGAATTTTGACAACAAAGTTACAGCGAAATATTGAAAAAGCCAAAAGAAATATGCGAAAATATTGAAAAAGGTAAAAGAAACCCACAAAAAATTTGCAAAAGTGATAAAAATGACGTACCTTTGCACCAATAAAAACTTAATCCTAATATATGGGACAGAAAATAAAGAAATTAAAAAAGATAAGATTGCACCGCGAAGGTACCGATCAGCTGGTTACCGGAGCGATAGCGTTAGTAGCCATTGCGGCTATATTGTGGACAACCTTAGACAACAAGATTCCGTTCTGGGCTTTTGTTGTTGTGTTCGGCACGGTATATGGTATCGTGCTCAACTTCTACCGTTGTCCTGTCAGATACCTCAACGTAGAGGATACTTCGAAACTGGTAGTAGCACCAGCCGACGGAAAGATTGTGGTGATAGAAGAGGTGGAGAATGCTCCCTACTTCGGTGACCGCCGCCTGATGATTTCCATCTTCATGAGCCTCTGGAATGTTCATGCCAACTGGTTCCCGGTGGATGGTAAGGTGAAATTCGTGAAGCATGTGGACGGCAACTACCACAAGGCATGGCTGCCTAAGGCTAGCGAGGAAAACGAGCATGCCGACGTGATGATTACCACACCTGAGGGAGTGGATGTACTCTGCCGACAGATTGCAGGTGCAGTAGCACGCCGCATCGTGACTTATGCCAAGGAGGGTGAAGAATGCTTCATCGACGAGCACCTGGGATTCATCAAGCTGGGTTCACGCGTGGATGTCTACCTGCCTGTAGGTACAGAAGTATGCGTAAAGATGGGACAGTCAACTACGGGCGACCAGACCATCATCGCAAAATTGAAATAACATATTGACAGATAGAAGACAAGCCGGAACTTACTTCCGGCTTTCACTCTATCATAATATATACTGTAAAGAAATGAGTATTAAGAAACATATTCCAAACACGATAACCTGCTGCAACCTGGTTTCGGGCTGCATCGCAACATCGTTTGCCTTCGGCGGAAACCCAAAGATGGCATTGTTATGGATTATCATCGGAGCCGTATTCGACTTCTTTGACGGCATGAGCGCCCGCCTGCTGCACGTTTCATCGCCAATAGGCAAGGAGCTCGATTCGCTGGCAGATGATGTAACCTTCGGTGTGGCTCCTGCCACCATCGTATTCTCACAGCTCTTTGTGATGGAATATCCGGAGTTTCTGGAGCCTTTGCGCCCATGGCTGCCTTACGCAGCCTTCATCATCGCAGCCTTCTCGGCATTGCGCCTGGCTAAGTTTAATCTTGATGAGCGCCAGACTACCTCTTTCATCGGTGTTCCTACACCAGCCAACGCCCTGTTCTGGGGTTCGCTGATTGTTTTCAATCCTAGCTGGCTCGAAGGATATTCATGGTCGGTATTCATCATTCTGGCTCTGATTCTCATCACCAGCTACCTGCTGGTTTGCGAGATGCCTCTTTTCGCCTTGAAGTTCAAGCAGTGGGGCTTCAAGGGCAATGAGGTGAAATATGGCTTTGCCGCGCTCACCCTCATCATCCTCGCTACTTCGGTAGCACTCGATGGTCTGACCGGTTTTCTCACCGGCTGGTGGCTTGTCATCGTGGCATACGTCATCATCTCGGCGATTATTTATCTGAAGAAGACAAAGTAGAATAAATCCCCTATATTGGGATATTTTGGTATTTAGGAAGGTTATTAACTGAAAAATGCGGCTAGATGTGAATCCAGTCGCATTTGCTTTTTTCTTCCTGTTGAGAGAGATGATTAGTTGTGTACGAGCGTACCAATCTCCTCACCATCCATCACCTTCTTGAGGTTACCTACAACATCCATATTGAACACGTAGATAGGAAGGTTGTTTTCCTTACACATGGTGGTAGCAGTCAAATCCATTACCTTCAAGCCCTTGGTATAAATCTCATCATAGGTGATGTCCTTGAACTTGGTAGCTGTAGGATCCTTCTCAGGGTCGGCGGTATAGATACCGTCTACACGGGTACCCTTGAGCATCACGTCAGCCTCGATTTCGATACCGCGGAGAGAAGAACCGGTATCGGTAGTGAAGTATGGACTACCTGTACCTGCAGAGAAGATGCAGATATAGCCTGCCTCCATCGCCTCAATCGCCTTCCACTTGGTGTAGAATTCACCGATAGGCTCCATGCGGATGGCAGTAAGCACCTTGTTCTTTACGCCCAAGGCTCCGAGTGCGCTGCTCAATGCCAGGGAATTGATAACGGTAGCACACATACCCATCTGGTCGCCCTTGACACGGTCGAAACCCTTCTGGCTGCCACTCAAACCGCGGAAGATGTTACCGCCACCAATCACAATGCCTATCTGAACGCCCATCTCATGGACCTCCTTAATCTGCTTAGCATAATCACTCAGGCGCTCTGGGTCGATGCCGAAGCTCTGCTTGCCCATCAGACTCTCGCCGCTCAATTTCAAAAGAATTCTTTTAAACTTTGCCATTTTATTTTAATTTACAATTTACAGTTAACAGTTTATAGGCGTAGCCTCCTATAAACTATTAACTATTAACTCTTAACTATTAACTATAAACTTGATTTCTCCGAAGGCATACGAGCGTATCACTCCCTTCTTGTCATGAAGGATGAGATGACCATCGTCCTCCACCTCTACGAAAGCACCCTCAAACTTACCGTCCTTATCCTCATACCAGTGATAGCCCTTGCGACGGTAGAGCGAAAGATGATAGAGCCCCGACACATCCATATAGTCGGCACGGCGCAGAAGTTCGTAGTATCTGCAGAAAGCCTCAATCACCTTCTGCAGCACCTCTTCCCTATCCACCTCATGACCCAGAATCTGAGCCAGAGATACAGGGTTAGGCGCATCGCTGTGGAACTCAGTCTGATTGACATCAATGCCGATACCGAAGATGCAGCGCTTGATGCCCTTGGAGTCGATGGCAGTCTCTATCAGCGTGCCACTGATTTTCTTGTCATACCAGTACACATCGTTCGGCCATTTAAGCGTAATGCCATCCGTATAGGAATCCAGTGCATCCTTCACGGCGAGCGCACCAGCCTCGGAAAGGAGGAACTGCTGGCGCAAAGGTACCCACTTAGGACACATCATCATACTGAAGAGGAGGTTCTTGCCCGGCTCACTCTCCCAGGTATGCACGCCCTGTCCCCTGCCCGCCGTCTGATAGTCAGCAATGGCAATGGTCAGCACATCTTCATCGTAAGTTCCCAAATTCTTCAGGAAGGCATTCGTGGAATCCACTTCCTTTAATCGTATAATCTTCTTTTCCATGTCTATATAATAATGTATAGCGATACACAACGGATTGTCAAATCAGCAACGGATTGAAGGCATCCACAAGATGTTCGATGCGCTTCACCTGATGCCCTACCCCTACCACGGTAATAATATCAAAGCGAAGCTCCCTGTCCACCTGCTTCTCCTTGACATAAGTATTGGCGGCCATTGCCAGATTACGCATCTTCTTGGCATCAACGGCTTCCTCGGGCTGCTGGTATTCTTCACCCGAGCGGGTCTTTACCTCTACCACAACCAAAGTCTTTCCATCCGGCGAAACGGCAAGGATATCCAGATCGCGCTTGCCGTCTCTCCAGTCTCTGTCGATGACGACATAGCCTTCATTCTCGAGATAGAGCGTAGCCTCGTCTTCTCCCCATTTGCCTAATTCATTATGCTCTGCCATAGTCCATTTCCTTTATTTTGCACCAAAAGATGCTTTTACCTTGCAAAAATAACAAAAAAAGTCCACACTTCAAACTTTTTTATGTAATTTTGCACGAAAAACAATGGAAGATAATAAGAATAAAGACGAAGTATACATGCGCCGTGCCCTGATGGAGGCTCAGGCGGCATTCGATGAAGACGAGATTCCGGTAGGCGCTGTCATCGTTTGTAAAGACCGGATCATATCGCGTGCCCACAATCTTACGGAGATGCTGACCGATGTTACGGCTCATGCCGAAATGCAGGCAATCACTTCGGGAGCCAACATGCTGGGAGGAAAATACCTGAAAGACTGCACCCTCTACGTTACGGTAGAACCCTGCGTGATGTGCGCCGGAGCGCTGGGATGGGCACAGATCAGCCGCGTGGTATATGGTGCCAGCGACGAGAAAAGGGGGTATACAAAATATGCGCCCGATGCACTGCATCCTAAGACGACAGTTACATCGGGCGTATTGGAAGATGAGTGCCGCGCACTCATGCAGGATTTCTTTCAGAGAAAGAGATAATTACTTAACGAGCACTACAAGATACTTGCTGGTGCTCCAGAAGATCTGTGGATTGGTGATGCGGAGTGTATACTGCTTGTTAGCATCACGTACCAATGCATAAGAGCTTGATGGGTGGGTAGTGAGCAACTTAGCAGACTTTGACATCAACTTGATTTCAGAAATGTTGCGGATATCAACCTTGGTGAAATAACTCTTGTTGAAATTACCGGTCATTACCTTACCACCTTCCATGATATGCTGCTCCTTCAACTCCTTCTTGGTACCGAATACATACCAGGCAGTGTTGATCTGCTTGTCCTGTGCATTGATGGTCTCAGTCTTCTGGTTGCTTTCAGTAGTAAGACGAGAGGTCTTGGTATTCAGATTGTTGATCGTCTCATCGAGCGCTGCAATATGAATATCCTTCTTGTCCAACTCCTCGCGAAGCACCTGGAGTTCCTTATCCTTCTGTGCAATCTGCTCCTGAAGGTTTGCGATGGTCTTCTTCAGCTGGTCAGCCTGCAAAGAGCTGTTAGCCAACTGCTTCTGCAGTTTAGCCAGGAGTTCGCGGTTCTGCTGCATACGGGTAGCGATGAACTGAACATCCTCCTTGAGCTGCTGTCTCTTATTGGCACCCTCACCGTTCTTCAGGAGAGTTACTCTGTGTTCAGCCTCATTGATCTGGTTCAGACCATCCTGGATTTCATTCAATGTACCCATCATATCATTAATTTCGCTATCTTTCTGAGCGATGATACTGTTTAGCGAATCATTCTGCTGATTTGCCAAATCCTGGGTGTTGTTCTTGCCGTTGTTGCAACTGGTCAAGCAAAAAGCAGCTAAACATGCCGCAAATAATAGCTTTTTCATAATCATTTTCCTTTTTAATGTTTGATTTAAAAAATTATCTTTTCGCGTAAAACGCGTCGCTTCCTATTTATTTCTAAACTTTCGCCACACGCCCTGAAAGGGCAGAAGCTCCTAGCCCAGGGCATCGCCCTGGG
>JAJWOH010000129.1:0-8902 GCA_021635485.1 Segatella copri
CATTGACATACTCTCCGTCAGTCTTCAGTAGCACACCCTCTTCCTTTGCCACTTGTTTGTCGCGTTCTGTCAATGTCATCTTGCCACCGCTTACCGTTGCGTTGTAGACATTAAGATTTCTGCCTGATGGAACAGAAAGGGTTACATCGTTTGTCAGATTGCTGAATGTTGCCCAATATGTATAGTTGCCATTTGCATCCTTGTCGCCCTGTGCTGCCTTGATTACTTTATAGGCAGAGCCGGGAACGGGAGATTGGTCTATGCCTAACTGCTGTCCCCATACCTGCTCGCCTGAGCCTTTGCCATTCAGCAGCCATGCCATCTCGCCACTTTCAAACTGCTCTTTGAACATTTTCTCTGCCTTGTCTTTCTCATCCGCCATCAGATTTCCTATACCGCGTGTGGCTGTGTCACTAAGATAATAGCAATAATTTGTATTTGTTACCCTATAGCTGTTTCCGCACACACCGCCGACATAAATATCTGTTCCATGAACAGAACCTGTGTTATAGCAGCTTTTGATTGTGCCCAGGTTAATTCCGCACACGCCGCCGACAAAATTTTCTCCGCTTACAGAACCTGTATTTTTGCAATCTCTGACAGTGCCGCTGTTATCACCGCACACGCCGCCTGTTCTACTATTTTGATTTTTGCCAATTACAGTGCTGCTGTTAGAACAGTTTTGGAGTACGCCGTCTTTATCATTCTTTCCGCATACACCTCCCCCCTTCATTCTGAACTGAAAATATGAATCCGAAACTCCTACGTTGGAAATTTTGCCGTTGGCTCCTATGTAGCCAAACAAGCCAACATAAGATGCGTCAGGATGATTGAAATACAATCCGCTGATGGTGTGTCCCTGGCCATCAAAGGTGCCAGTATATACAGCATCATAAGAATCATAGGTACCAATAGGTTTCCATTCTATAAAGTCGCTTTCGCTTACCTGACCTTTATTAACTGCGTCAAGAACGCCCTCGTTCACGGTAATGTTATCCGTGAGGATTGCATTGGCAGATGCATCCTTTTCCCCCCCCGTCTGGAAGCGTACCATTCACCAGACCTGCAAACCAATAAAGTTCGGCAGCAGTACTAATTTGATATGGTTCTTCTGCGGTGCCTTTACCTTTCGGTGTGGTTGGAGTAATACTTTGCGCCAACATCATGGATGGCATAATCATGGTTGTCACGAACAAGAGCATCGTGAAAAACCATCTCGATTTTACAAAATTCTTTTTCATATTTTTTGTTTTTGAATTAATAATATCCTGTAGTCTTGAATCATGGCATAGCTCATGACTATGGCGAACAGCAGAAGAAACAATGCCACTATAAAAATAGCCTGTTCCTCTTTCATGAAAGTCTCTATCATATTTTCCATGGTGCAAATATAGTGTTTTTTTTCGAAAAAGTGTTGCATTCCTATAAAAAAGTGTTGCATTCCTATAAAAAAGAGTCTACTTCCTGCAAGTAGGCCCCCTTTTTAACGATTTATTCCCTTCAGTGATGCGTTTTCCTGGTATTTATCGAAAAATATTAAATGGTAAATTACTCAAGTTTCGCAAGTTTTGCTCCACACGCCCTGAACCAACGGTCACCGGCCGAAGGGAAAGGTAAAGGGCAGAAGCTCCTAGCCCGTACTTGAACCACTTGCGAAACTTTAGTATATAATAATTACCCATGTGGGGTGAGCTATCAAGTGGTAAATAAAGAGGTGCCCCAGCAGTAACCTATGATAAGGAATTTTATAAAGGATAAACGACAATGTGCTGGGCACATCTACCGTGAATTTTCTCAAAAAGTAGAAGGTACTGGTAGCTTCCGGGCTGCCAGTTCCTTTACTATGAAAATGCACACTTTTGCTAGATTTTTACTTAATTTTCTGTGAGATAGTAAAAAAATAGCACTCTTTTTGGGATTTAAGGAATCCCATATCGCTTGTTTATTCCAAATAAGAAAGCTAATTTTGAGGCAAAAAATTGGAATAAGCAATGACTAAAGGTAGAAGTTACATTAACTCTTATGCTGATAGAATCATGAGAGAAAATATGATTGAGGAGGTGGGAACACTGCTCGATCTGATGATGAATGAGGATATGATGACCCCCAAGGAGATTCATATGGAGTTTGGTGTAGACCCTAAAACTATCGCTGCGCTGAGAAAGAAGAAGACATCTGTTACCTTTGAGAGCATCCGAAAGTTTTGTTATGTCATAGGCTATTACCTTATGAAAGAAGAGGCTGCCAGAGAACGCAAGATAAGATGGGGAAGAGACAAGGAGCAAAAAAAGAAGGATGAGATGAATGAAATCAACAAACTGAAAGAGCGCTATGAGAAGATATATGGCATGATGGCTAGCTTTGTGGAGGATTTATATAAGAAGAAAGACTTGCGCCAAGTGGTGAAGAATGAGAGTTTGCCAGGGTAGCGCAACCTAATATGCTATTAATTAATAAATTATCTCGTAAAAATGAAAGTTCATATCCGATTAGGCGAAGATCATTTGCCTTAAAAACTACCATATGCAACAAGGTTGTGTACGGACACCGTTTGCTAGAAGTCCTTTCCCCAACGATAGGTAAACGTGACTTGCTCTTATCATTAACATTCTAACAAGAAAAGGAAAATGTCGTTAGAAGAAATTTTTGCCCAGGCAATTCTGACTGGTGGAGTAACCATACTGAATTGCTCTGTTGTCATTGGTAGCAATGCGCAGGTGAGTGATTTTTTGCAGAATACAGCTGCTAGTACCCAAAATCTTAAAGGAGACCAGGAAATCAAGGTGGACCCCAGACTCAAGACTGAGAAGGCTGCCCTGATATGGAAAACACTGGCAGAACATAAGTATATTCATACTGAGGGCTCTTGGTATGTATGGGATCGTACGCAGGCTGAGTATGGATATATGGTGTATATCGTAGCCGATATTCTGGGAGTGAAGCACCCTGCTAACAATACTATCATGTGGAAACCTTTTCAAGCCCTATTCTTGAATGCTTCGCATATCGAAGGTGTGGCTAAAGCATCGGTGAGCAATAACATATCACAGTTTAGTAATTATAATGCCTGGTGTAATGAGGCAAAAAATATTCGAAGAATTTTATTGGAATATATCTCTTGATTTTCAGATACTTATAGCTGATATAATCGTATAATATTATATAACTGTTATAAAGATAACATTTTACTTCTTAGTACCTTTGCCCCCGTAATCAGATGCACAGCGCGTCTGGTTGCGGGGACTTTGCGTATTGCGGGTTCTCAATCTTTTAATACATTTATAAAGTTATGAAGAAAGCAACTAGCAAGAAGCTGCTCAATGCAGTAAAGGTGGACGGTGCAGTGATCACCGAGGAGAATGGTAACGTATCAGTGCGCAAGGCGCCATGGAACGAGACGGAGGTAATCAGTGACAAGCCGCAGGTGATCAGGGGCAGGATGATATTCTCGGGTGGCGAGAATGGGCGAGGCGACTGGGTGGACTTCAAGCCTTATGTGCAGGGCAAGCGAGAGAAGCCCTTCACGGAGATTCTCAAGACCAAGCACGGGGTGGTGCGCACTAGCAAGCGAACCGTGCAGGTGAACTATGCCTTCTCTAAGGACATGAGCAAGGCGGAGATTCTGCGCTGCCTCAAGAGTGAGCACCAGGAGATGGTGAAGGCTATCAAGCCCTTCAAGGAAAATGTGGAGTGGGAGGACTATAAGGAGTAATAGATAATGTATAATTAATAATGTATAATTAAGCATGAACCACTTTATTGCAATGAATCCTCAGCGTGGGGGCAATAAGGGCAGCGCTAGCTGCCTGCCCCTGGCTGAATATGACAAGCTGATAGCTCAGCCTTGGCTCCACGATATGGTGGAGCAGATACGTGGGGGCAATGACAAACTGAAGGGGCTGATGCCCTTCCGCTGCGGCCACTACAGCCGATTCCTCAAGAATCATCGCTCGCAGAAGGATGCTGACCCTACGAGTTTCCTCTTCCAGACCACCATCGACATTGACGATAAGGAACTGGTGGGTATCGCCATCGAAATGGCAAGGCAGCTGAATTGCAGCGACTCCATCTGGAAGGGAATGCTACTGCATCTGGAATACTCGGCGAGAAAGAAGCTCCACATCGACATCCGAATGCCGATAGGTATGACTATCGAGGAGACGCAGAGAGCGTATTGTGAGGCACTTGGCGTGCCCTGCGATGAGAGTTGCTTCACCCCAGAGAGAATCCTCTTTATCACGGATCAGGACTCGGAGATCTATCGCTCCAAGGACTGGTATGCCGTGCTTCCTGCCGATGAGCTGAAGGCTCGCAGAGAGGCTTATCTTAAGCGTGGTCTCACCATCGACGGCAGAGGCAAGGCTGTTGATAGTTTAAAGTTAAAAGTTAATAGTAATCATAAAGTTCAAAGTTCAAATTTCCAAGTTCAAAGTAATCTCGGCTCTGCTGGAGACTATCAGATTCCTGACGGATTACCAACCTCTGGTACCGCCAGCGCGAAGAGCCTGATAGCCTTCGACCTCTTCGCGGAGTCGGCAGGACTGAAGAATGTGAATATTGACACAGAGGGCTCTCGCCACTCCTCATTGCTAGCCATCATGAGCGCAGGAGCGAGCAGGGTGATGAGTGAGGAAGAACTGAGAAGAGTGGTGGCAGTGAAGATGCCTAGCTTCGCCCAAGAGCGTGACTGCCTGCAGCTGATCCATGACTTCTATGAGAAATATGGAGACAGTTCGAAGCCATTCTCTAGAGATGTGATCCGCATCAATGCGCAAGCAGAGAGTCAGGCTAATCAATTAAGAATTAATAATGAAGAATTAAGAATTCAAGGCGCAAGTGCAGGTAATCAAACAGTTCAAAGTTCAAACCTCAATGTTCAAAGTTCCGAAGATGATTACCCCGCTCCGCCCGAGATGCCGAAGAAGCTGCCTAAGCTCGTGGAGCTCCTCGTGTCTCAGACACCGGATATCTATAAGCCTGCCGTAGCCCATGCCATCTTTCCTCCGCTAGCCACCCACCTCTGCCGCACCTATTTTAATTACATCGACAATGTGGAGCATGAGGCTACGCTAATGTGTTGTCTCTTTGCTGGTACGGGCGCAGGAAAGAACTGCGTGCAGATGCCTATCAACCTGATTATGGAAGACATCAGAAAACGAGACAAAGATAACCTGAAACGAGAGAAGGAGTGGAAGGATGAGGTGACAAGAAAAGGTGCTAACAAGGATAAGCGTAAGCGACCTGAAAACCTCGTGATCCAGGAGATAGACGCCGATATGACCAACCCTGCCTTCGTGATGCGTACCGCCGAGGCGCAGGAGCATTTCCTCTATACTGCTCTCAACGAGATAGACCAGTTTGATAACCTAAGGGGCATTGGCAACCAGCAGTTTCGTATCATGTGCCTCGCCTTCGACCCTGGTAATCAATATGGACAAACCCGAGTGGGCACGCAGAGTGTTACGGAGCGAGTAACCATCCGGTTTAACTGGAATGCCTCGACCACCATCAACAAGGGTATCCGATATTTCTCCAAGGTATTGACCGATGGTCCTATCTCTAGAATCAACTTCTGTACTATCCCAGAGCGTGAGATAGGAGCCGAGATGCCTGTCTATGGCACATACGATGACACATTCAGAGAGAACTTAAAACCCTATATCGAGCATCTTAACATGGCTTCTGGTACTATCAGTTGCCCTGAGGCTTTCGCCTTGGCACAGAAGCTGAAAGAGGAGAATGCCGACTTTGCCCGTATGAGCCAAGACAGGGTTTACGAGAACCTCTCGTTCAGAGCCAATGTCATTGCCTATCTGAAGGCTTGCGTGCTCTATGTGGCGAATGGTTGCCAATGGGAATCCGAGATAGAGGAGTTTGTGCGCTGGAGCGAGCAGTATGACCTGTACTGCAAGATGAGATTCTTCCGAGATGCTATCGTGAAGTCGGAGCAGGAGGGAGTGAAGTCGAGCAAAAGAGGGCCTTCCAATATGCTGCAACTTCTGCCAAATGAGTTCTCTTATCAGCAGGCTGAGCAGTTGAGAAGCGACTTGGGGCTGGATACCAAGGGCACCCGACGGATGATAGCCACCTGGGTGTTCAGAAAGTATATCGTGAAAGTGGAGGCAGGCGAACAAGGCGTTAATGCTGGTAATGACAAAGCTGATAACAGCCATTGCAATTACAATTACGGTAATTACAGTTTTTATCGTAAGCTATGTTTTCTCAATAAAGAATCTAAATAGAAACAATTATGGAAATCGTACTCAAAAGAATAGCTAAGCAGAATACTTACACCATAGGGCGTATGTATATCCTGAAGGACGAGGAGGTGGAGCGCAAGGTGAACTATACGCTCAATAAGGACCAGAAGCGCAGCTTCTGCCATGTGGTAGATGTGGGCAAGCTGGACGGGGAGCACTACTTCTGCGATACCCTGGAGCCTACGTGGCGCAACCTGCTGGGCATCACCCTGTTGCCCCAAGAGGAGAATGTGCGCCTGGGGCGAGTGTCGGGGAAGAAGGCGCAGAAGATGAAGGGTAAGACTGCCATACCCGAGGGCACCTATCCGCTGCTCATCACCAAGTCGCCGAGATTCAAGCAGTGGCTGCCCCTGCTGCAGGGCGTTCCTGGCTTTGAGGGCATCCGCATCCATGCCGGCAACTACCCCGATGATACGCAGGGCTGCATCCTGCCGGGCGAAAACAAGCTCCGAGGCATGGTGGTAAACTCCCGCATCTGGCTGCATCGCCTCGTCAATGCCATCACGGCGGCGAGAGACCGAGGCGAGAGCATCTGGATCACCATCATCTAGTAGCCGAAGTTCTCCGAGCGGCGGCATTGCCTCTAATGCAGCCCACGCTCGGAGAGCGAGGGCTGCTACCTATGTGGTATGCTTTTGTCTTTATTGCTCATTGGCTTCATCACATGCTACCATCTCGGCTCCTCGATATATCACAACGAGTTTATGGAGCGTAGTGGTCTTGACGGACTTCCTCACGATGTCGCTATCGGCATATCGGCATATTTGCGCTGAGGCATCCTTGAAGAGTTGCTTCACCTGCTCGTCGGTGGTGCTGGACTTGCAATATTTCAATTCGATGATGTACGAGTCTACCATGTCCTTATAGATGTCACATAACGGACAAAGGAAGATGTCGGCATAACCACCATCATTATCCAACTCTGAGATAGGACGGTAGAAGCGATTCTGGGATGTCATTGCCAGGGTAAAGCCATGCACGAATGCCTCTCCCTTCTGCTTGTCTCGCTGAGAAGAATAACGCTTCAAACTGTCTGCGATAAAGTCAAAGTATGCTTTGTAGTCGCCATGATAAGCCAATCGACTCTCCAATTTGCCTTTTCCGTAGGTGTCGTATGTCAAGTCGTTTTCCTCGTATGTGTTTAGTAGATAAGTATACATCTGGTCTCGCACCACTTCATTAGGAATGATAAACTTAGTGTCACCATCACAGGTTCCGTCTATCGTTAACATACCGAAATAGAAAAGCAGGCTTACAAAATTATCTGGGTCATTGATGCGCTCAGCAGGGAAGTGCTCCACCAACTTGCCTGTTACATATCCCTTGGTTACCAACTGCTGGATGATGCTGGCATCATGGGCAAACTCCTTGTCATGACGGATGAGCATGCGTATCTTGTCATAGTCGATACGGATGTTACTTTCTATCATGGAATCAGGAATGTCATAATCATTGTGGATGTAGTTGTCCAAGAAATTGAGTACCATCACAGAATTATACATTGTGGTCTTGCTATATCTTTTGATAGAAAAGCAATAATTGTCATACCAAGGTTTCATCTCTTTAATGAGTTCATCTACAGTATGATTGAAAGGCAGCACGCTGGAATAATACTCCAACATCTCACGCACTTCCTCTTCCGTGAATCCTGTCATCTCATTAAACTGAGGATGTAATGAATAGTTGGTTCCGATGTAGAAACCACTTGTCAGGTCATCCATCGTAACAGGACTGACACCCGTCACGAAGATACGCCCCAAACTTGTGACTGATGCACCCTTGATGGTATCAAAGAACTTACGCAGATACCCCTCACCATGTGTTTGCTGACGATAGTTGCCTTCATGCGCTTGGTTGGCAAGTATCTGATTGGTGAAATGATCATATTCATCAATGAAGAGGTAAATCTTCTGATTGGTCTTTTGGCATTGTCCGTCAAGATAGCTCAACTGTGAAACTGCATCTTTCTGTTGATTTAAGCCTTCCTTAGTGCCTTCGGGCAATAGGTGAGAGTAAAGATCTACGAAAAGGTTGAAACGGATACTGCAATAATTGTCCATGCCCTGCTGATAATCGTCCAAACCGCCAACTATTTGGGCAAAGTTAAGATGAAGAACCAAATACTGGTTGCGCTCAGGCGTAGGGTTTTGTCCAATATACAGTTTGCCAAAAATGTCCTCGAAGGCATCTTTCTTATTGACATCATAGTAATTTTCGAGCATGGAGAGGGTAAGGGTCTTGCCAAAACGGCGAGGCCTAATGTAGAAGAAGTATTTGTTAGCCTCTTCTATATCCTCGATAAAAGGTGTTTTGTCAACATAGTAACAATCATCTTTTATCACATCCTCAAAGTTTTGCATACCGTATGGTATGCGCTTGCGATAGATTCGCTTTCTTCTTTCTTTTACTACCATAGCTCTATGATTATTAATAAGATGCTGCAAAGGTACTATTTTTATTTGACAAAGCCAACGATGAGAGGATTTTTTTCAACGTTTTGTTTTAACTTTTTCAGTTTCTCGGAGTCTAAGGAGTGTAAGCTGGCAGGCTATGCTACATTGACGGGTTCATACATCTTCTTATCATCGTTTGACACCTCTCACGGCCTGGCTCTCTAACGGATTCTCCGGCCAGAAATGCTT
>JAJWOH010000130.1:0-8895 GCA_021635485.1 Segatella copri
TGCTTATTTCTTGATTTCTCTCAATTATCTTTTAAATATCCTTTAAATAATGCTATTTTATGAGGGGAAATGTTGCGTAATCAAAATAATCTTCGTACCTTTGCACCATCATAAATTATAATTTATAAGTTCAATGGCTGAAACAAAGAAAATCAAGACAGCGTTGGTGTCTGTCTTCCACAAGGATGGCTTGGACGAATTGCTCGCCAAGTTGAATGAAGAGGGTGTAAAGTTCCTGAGTACTGGTGGTACCCAGAAATTTATCGAATCTTTGGGTTATGAATGCGAGAAAGTTGAGGAGGTCACTACCTATCCATCTATCTTGGGTGGTCGCGTAAAGACTCTTCATCCTAAAATATTTGGAGGTATCTTGGCTCGCCGTGACAACGAGGGTGACCAGGAGCAGATGAAGGAATACGAAATCCCTTCTATCGATCTCGTCATCGTAGACTTGTATCCTTTTGAACAGACTGTAGCTAGCGGTGCTAGCGATGCTGATATCATCGAGAAAATCGATATTGGCGGTATCTCTTTGATTCGTGCAGGTGCCAAAAACTTCAAGGACGTGGTGATTGTTCCTAGCAAGGCTGAATACAGCGTATTGCTCGATATCCTGAAGAAGAAGGGTGCTGAGACTGATATCGAAGACCGCAAGATGTTTGCAGAGCGTGCATTCGGTGTAAGCTCTCATTACGATACTGCAATCCATGCATGGTTTGCTAAGTAAACTCTCGGGAAAATAAAGTAGTTAAGGAGTTAAGAAGTGGAAGAAGTCAGGACAAGTGTCTGTGGGGATTCTATCCTCCATGTATGACAGACTGTTGCCGTGGCTTCTATGCTCCTTTAACTCCTTAACTCCTTAAATAAAAAGAAAATTTTAAGCTTAAAATAATATAGATTTTAGAAACGAAATGGGATTTTTTTCATTTATTCAGGAAATCGCAATGGACTTGGGTACAGCCAATACCATCATTATCAGTGATGATAAGATTGTAGTGGATGAACCTTCTGTTGTAGCCCTTGACCGCCGTACTGACAAGATGATTGCTGTGGGCGAGAAGGCTAAGATGATGTACGAGAAGACTCATGATAATATCCGTACTATCAGACCATTGCGTGATGGCGTGATTGCCGACTTTACTGCCTGTGAGCAGATGATGCGTGGATTGATTAAGATGGTTCATACAGGTAGCCGTCTCTTCTCTCCTTCACTCCGTATGGTTATCGGTGTGCCTTCTGGTTCTACCGAGGTTGAGCTTCGTGCTGTGCGCGACTCTGCCGAGCATGCCGACGGACGTGATGTATATTTGATTTTTGAGCCAATGGCAGCCGCTATCGGTATCGGTATCGATGTTGAGGCTCCAGAGGGTAATATGATTGTTGATATAGGTGGTGGTTCTACCGAAATCGCTGTCATCTCATTGGGTGGTATCGTATCGAACAACTCCATCCGTACAGCCGGTGACGACCTTACTGCCGATATCCAGGAATATATGAGCCGTCAGCACAACGTGAAGGTTTCTGAGCGTATGGCTGAGCGTATCAAGATTCATGTAGGTTCAGCTCTGACCGATCTGGGTGATGAGGCTCCAGAGGACTTCATCGTACATGGTCCTAACCGTATTACAGCGTTGCCTATGGAGGTGCCTGTATGCTACCAGGAGATTGCACACTGTCTGGATAAGACAGTGGCTAAGATTGAGAACGCTGTACTTTCAGCATTGGAGAATACACCTCCTGAGCTCTATGCCGATATCGTGAAGAATGGTATCTGGCTCTCTGGTGGTGGTGCTTTGCTCCGCGGTCTCGACAAGCGTTTGCAGGATAAGATCAATATCCCATTCCACATCGCAGAAGATCCATTGCACAGTGTTGCAAAGGGTGCTGGTATTGCGTTGAAGAATGTAGACCGATTCTCATTCTTGATGAGATAATCAGAACTTATTCTAATATTAAGAATAAAGTATGCGCAACCTTTTAGAGTTTTTAGCGAAATACAACCATTGGTTTGTCTTCCTGATTCTTGAGGTGGTGAGTATGGTGCTGTTGTTTCAGTATAACAGCTATCAGGGCAGTGCCTGGTTCTCCTCGGCTAATGCCGTAACGGGTAAGTTGTATGAATGGGACGCAAATGTGGAAACATTCTTCTCGCTTACCAAGGTGAACCAGGAACTGACACAGCGCAATGCGTATCTCGAACAGGAGGTGCAGAAACTTTCCGACAGTCTCGTGAGTGTGACCAAGGATAGCAGCATCTACCATCGTGATCAGTTTGCATTGCTGAGAAACTATCGTCTGATTCCGGCTAAGGTGGTGGCGAATAGTATCGATAAACCCGGCAACCTGATGACAATTGACAAGGGTAGTGCGGATGGCATCCACAAGGATATGGGTGTCATCAGCGGTACTGGTGTGGTGGGTATCGTGTATCTGGTGGCAGAACATTACGCTATCGTGATTCCGGTATTGAACACGAAGTCGAACATCAGTTGTATGATTCAGAATAGAGGCTATTTTGGCTATCTGCGCTGGAAGGGTGGTGTGTCAGACCTTGCCTATCTGGAAGAGGTGCCACGTCATGCTCACTTCAAATTGGGTGACTATGTGGTAACGAGTGGCTATTCTGCAGTATTCCCTCCTGGAGTGAGAGTGGGCAGAATATTGCACGTGTTCAACTCTGCCGATGGTCTGTCGTATCGCGTACAACTTCGCCTCTCTACCGATTTTGCCCGTCTGCGTGATGTGTGTGTAATTGATGATACCGCCATGAAAGAGCGTTTGGAGATTATGCGTGCAGCAGAGGATAGCATCGGATCAAATGGAGACAATAATCAATAATGACGTATAGTAAGAGGATATAAAAAGCAATGAGTATAGATTTAGTGAAAAGACTAGCTACCTTTGTGGTGCTCGTGCTGGTGCAGGGATTGGTGTTTAATCATATTCATCTATTCAATTGTGCCACCCCCTTGCTGTATATCATTA
Source organism: Segatella copri (assembly GCA_021635485.1). Taxonomy (GTDB): domain Bacteria; phylum Bacteroidota; class Bacteroidia; order Bacteroidales; family Bacteroidaceae; genus Prevotella; species Prevotella copri_P. The sequence goes on from JAJWOH010000130.1 coordinate 2,986, forward strand.
TGGTACTGCATTTCCGCCGCAACCATCCTAAATGGGCGGTGTTATTGTGGTGCTTTATGATGGGGCTTTGTGTGGACGTATTTGCCAATACGCCAGGTGTTGCAGCAGCTTCGATGACAGCCGTGGGACTGCTACAACCTTATTTGTTTGAACTTTTCGTACCGCGTGACAGTGCCGACGATCTGGAACCGTCCATGCGTTCTATCGGCGTAGGTGCATATTGCTGGTACGTATTTATAATCATTCTCGTTTATAATCTATTGTTCTTTACACTCGAAACATTCAATTTCTTTAATTGGGTTCACTGGTTGGAATGTATAGGTGGAAGTGCAGTTGTCACTTATATATTGGTGATGGCGACAGAAAGTTTCAGGAAGTAAGATTCCGGATAAGTGATGAGAGAGAAAAGAACACGATTTTTAGTTTGCTATATATAATAAGGTATGTTGGATTACAATCTTGAAAAACGTAGATTCGTTATCGGTGGAGTGGCCATTGCTATTGTGGTCATTTACATGATTCGTCTGTTTACGCTTCAGATTATGAGCGACGACTACAAGAAGAATGCCGACAGTAATGCCTTCTTGAAGCGTATTGAGTTTCCCGCCCGTGGTGCTATTTACGACCGTAATGGTAAGCTGCTGGTGTATAATCAGCCGTCTTACGATCTGATGGTGGTCATGAACGAGGAGAGCGGCAGGCTTGATACGATGGATTTCTGTAATTCGCTGGGTATCACGAAAGAGTTTTTTATCAAGCGAATGAACGATATCAAGGACCGCTCTAAGAACCCGGGCTATTCGCGCTATACCCAGCAGCTTTTTATGGGACAGCTGAGCGACCGGGATTTCAGTGTGTTCCAGGAGAAGATGTTCCGATTCCCCGGTTTCTATGTCCAGAAACGTACCGTCAGAGAATATACCTACCCTTATGCAGCCCATGTGCTGGGTGATGTGGGTGAGGTTTCGCAAAGCGATATTGAAGATGATGACTACTATCAGGCTGGTGACTATATCGGAAAACTGGGTATCGAGAAGTTTTATGAGAAGCAGCTGCGTGGTGAGAAGGGTGTGAAGATCATGCTGAGAGATGCCCACGGAAGAATACAGGGTAGCTATCAGAATGGTAAACTCGACCAGAAACCTGTGGCAGGAAAGGACTTGACGCTGGGATTGGATGTCAAGTTGCAAGCCTTGGGCGAACGTCTGCTCCAGGGTAAAATCGGCAGTATCGTTGCCATCGATCCTAGAACGGGCGATGTGCTGGCTATGGTTTCTTCTCCTTCTTACGATCCGAGACGTCTGGTGGGTAGAAACCGCGGTAAGATGCACAAGTGGCTCTCGCATAATCCTTGGAAACCGCTCCTGAACCGTAGTATTCAGGGTCAGTATCCTCCGGGTTCTACCTTTAAGACTACCCAGGCGCTGACTTATCTTACCGAAGGCATCATCACACCGGGAACAGCATTCCCATGTAATCACGGTTTCTCTTATAAGGGTCTGCATGTAGGCTGTCATGGTCACCCGTCGCCTATTGCGCTGGTTGATGCCATCAGTACCTCCTGTAACGGTTACTTCTGTTGGGGTCTTTACTATATGATAGGTAACCGCAAGAAGTATGGCAGCGTACAGAATGCGATGACCGTATGGAAAGATTATATGGTGAGCATGGGATTCGGATATAAGTTGGGACTTGACTTGCCAGGAGAGAAACGCGGTCTGATTCCGAATGCACAGTTCTATGATAAAGCTTATAAAGGTTCATGGAACGGACTGACGATTATCAGTATTTCTATCGGTCAGGGTGAGGTAAACCTCACGCCGTTGCAGATAGCCAACCTAGGTGCTACCATTGCCAACAGGGGATACTATTATGTGCCTCATGTAGTGAGAAAGGTGAAGGGTGAACCGCTTGATACGCTCTATACCCGCCGTCATTATACCAAGGCTTCCCGACGGGCTTACGACTATGTGGTAGCCGGTATGAGAAGTTCGGCACTGAAGGGAACCTGTAAACTGCTCGGCCGCTACGATTTCGAAGCTTGCGGCAAGACGGGTACGGCACAGAATCGTGGCCATGACCACTCTGTATTCATGGGCTTTGCTCCGATGAACAACCCGAAGATTGCCATTGCCGTATATGTTGAGAATGGTGGTTGGGGTGCTGACTATGGTGTGCCTATCGGTGGTCTGATGATGGAGCAGTATCTGAAGGGTAAGTTATCTCCTGATTCAGAGCGTAGAGCAGCAGAGATGCAGGCCCGCAGAATCGCCTACGGATTAAGCAGTAGATAGTTTTCAGTTAACAGTTTATAGTTGATAGTTTATAGATTATGATCGATAATAAACAACCTAGTGTGCTTGCTTCACTTGACTGGTGGACGATAGGCATTTATCTGGCTCTCCTCATCTTCGGATGGGTGAGCGTCTGTGGAGCCAGCTATAACTATGGTGACAATGAGATATTCAGTCTGGGTGCCCGTTCGGGTATGCAGATTATATGGATTGGCACATCCATAGCACTGGGATTGGTAATCCTGCTGCTTGATGACCGGTTTTACGATACCTTCTCGTATGTCATCTATGGCGTCCTGATACTCTTGCTCTTTGCAACGATATTCAATCCGCATAGCATCAAGGGTTCCCACTCCTGGCTGGTGTTGGGACCGCTCCGACTGCAACCGGCTGAGTTCGGTAAGTTTGCTACGGCTCTGGCGGTAGCCAAGTTTATGTCGAGCTATGGTTTCAGTATGCAGAACCTGAAGCATTTCATGGCAGCCGTAGGCATTATCGTTCTGCCGATGCTCTGTATCGTAGGTCAGCGCGAAACGGGTTCTGCCCTGGTTTATCTTTCATTCTTCCTCATGCTTTACCGCGAAGGAATGCCGGGTGCCATTCTCTTTACCGGCGTGTCGATGGTGGCTTACTTCGTAGTGGGTGTGAAGTATGAAAACGTGATGATGTGGGATACCTATACTTCTGTGGGTAAGTTTGTTGTGCTTCTGCTGGTGCAGATTTTTACGGCTGGCATGGTGAACTCCTATACGGGCGATAGGAAACAGGCACTGATGCTCCTTGCCTATTCGGTAGGCATAACGCTGCTCTTTGTGCTCTTTTCTACCTATGTCATTCCGTTCGACATTGTGTGGGTCCAGCTCTTCCTGTGTGCCATGATGATTGGATTCCTGGTGTATCAGGGTCTGAGAACCCGGTTCCGGAATTACTTCCTCATTTCGATCTTCTCGTTGGGAAGTATCGCTTTCTTCTATTCAGCCGATTATGTGTTGAATCATGTGATGGAACCTCATCAGCGAGTGCGTATCAACGTATTGTTGGGACTGGATGAAGATTTGGCTGGTGCGGGATATAACGTGCATCAGAGTGAGATTGCCATTGGTTCCGGCGGACTTCAGGGAAAAGGTTTCCTGAATGGTACGCAGACCAAACTGAAGTTCGTGCCTGAGCAGGATACTGACTTTATCTTCTGTACGGTAGGCGAGGAGGAAGGTTTCCTCGGTTCGGCAGGCGTGCTGCTGCTTTTCCTGGCTTTGATATTGCGGTTGATGCATCTGGCTGAGCGGCAACCTTATAAATTCGGGCGTATCTACGGATATTGTGTCCTGTCGGTATTCCTTTTCCACCTATTTATTAATGTGGGAATGGTGTTGGGCTTAACGCCGGTTATCGGTATTCCGCTGCCGTTCTTCAGTTATGGTGGTAGTTCGTTATGGGGATTTACCATCCTTCTTTTCATCTTCTTGCGAATTGATGCGGGAAGGAACTTAGTGAGAAGTTAAAAAAAAGAGTGAACAGATTGTTGATGAATCTGTTCACTCTTTTTTTATTGTATCTTTGAAATCTTGATGCCGATGTCACTCACACCGGGCAGGATTTCTCTTTTCATATCATGTCTGATGGCTACGTGTATAGAATCGCCCTGATGCATCTGATAGATGTTGATGGGGAAGTTATACTGATAGTAGCTGATACCTTGTCCTTTGCTCACACCGTTGTTGTCAATCAGCTGGCAGTTGACCGTATCTTTCTTGCATTCGCCCGGTATCTTTTTGTTTCGGTGATAAACCGTCTGTTCTACGATGAGCGTAAGTCCCATGAACGGATAGGCACCTGTAATGCGAAGTCCTAGGCTTTGCCTGTAATGCCCCGCCTCGAGTAGAGGTGATACTTCGAATGATAGGGTGTCGTTCTTCTCCCATCCTGCAATCGGTGTATGTGCATACTCATCGTATACGGTCGAACCGCTGCAGGCAGAGAGAATGTGAACGATCGCTGTCAAAACGATGAAATAAACTATCTTTTTCATCTTTTTCTAGCTCCTATTCTTTATTCTTGTGGGGCGTTTCCGCCCTGTGGGGCATTGTTTACCTGCGGCTTGTTGCCATTCTGAGGGGCATTATTACCTTGTGGCTTGTTGCCATTCTGTGGTTTATTGCCCTTGTTTGGTCGTCTGTCGTTTCTTGGCTGGCGGTTGTCACCCTTAGGATGATTGCCCTGATTACGGTTGTCGCGGCGCTGGTTGTTTGGCTTGCCTTCGTTCTTCTGAGGCTTCCTCTCTCCATTCTGCGCACGGTTCTCGTTATTCTGCGGCTTGTTATCGCCCTCCTGCTGACGAGGTCCCTTGTTTTTATTGTTCTTCTTCTTCTTTTTCTTAGCCTTGTCAAAGCGGCTCAAATCGGCTTCGGCAAGCAGGTCGATTGGCTTGGCTGCTGGCTTTGCCTTACCGTTTTCCAGCAGACTCAATGGCTTCTCGCCCTGACGGTTCATTTCGATAATTGCCTTGGCACGCTCGATGCTGATGGTTTCGAGGTTGGAAGCCAGGTTCTTGTCAGAAGAGTAGGTGATAAGACCTGCCAGGATATCCACCTTGAACTGATGGAAATCACCGTCAGCAGTCTGCAGTACGGCATCCTTAGGAGGTAACTTTCTGCTAGCCTCTACATAGCTGTCTACCTCGTAGTTGAGGCAGCACTTCAGTTTGGCGCACATACCGGCAAGTTTCTGCGGATTCAGAGAGATGTCCTGGTAGCGTGCTGCATTGGTGCTTACGCTGATGAAGTTCTTCATCCAGGTAGCGCAGCAGAGTTCTCTGCCGCAAGGACCCGTTCCACCGATACGGCCTGCTTCCTGTCGCGCACCGATCTGTTTCATCTCAATGCGCACATGGAAGGTATCGGCAAGAACCTTGATGAGCTGGCGGAAGTCCACACGTTCGTCAGCGATGTAATAGAAGATAGCCTTGTTGCCGTCTCCCTGATATTCTACATCACCTATTTTCATCTTCAGTCCGAGGTCTTTGGCAATCTGTCGGCTCTGGATCATGGTGCCGTGTTCACGGCTCTTAGCCTCCTTGCATTTGTCAAGATCCACCTGCTTGGCGATACGGTAGATACGCTTGATATCATCCTGCGACTTGAGGTTTGCCTTCTTAATCTGGAGTTTTACCAGTCTTCCGGTCAGCGTAACCACACCGATGTCGTGACCTGGGTTAGCCTCTACCGCCACTACATCGCCCTTCTTCAGGTCGAGGTTATTCACATTGTGATAATATCCCTTACGGGTATTCTTGAACTGTACCTCCACGAGGTCAGTACTTTCGGCATTGCCAGGTACATCGGCAAGCCAGTCGTATGTGTTGAGCTGTCTGTCCTGTCGTCCTACGCCCTTAGCGCACAGACCACGGTCGCAGCCGTTACACATCCTGAATTTCATATTTTTGTAATCCACGATCGTCTAATTTATAATGTATAATTTATAATGTCTAATTTATAATGAACAATGAACAGAACTTTCGTATGTTTTGCCCCACACGCCCTGTATTGCCCCATACGCCCTGTATTGCCCCATACGCCCTGAAAGGGCAGAAGCTCCTAGCCCAGGGCATCGCCCTGGG
>JAJWOH010000288.1:0-1707 GCA_021635485.1 Segatella copri
TAGGGACAGTCGCGAAATAGGCTTAAAATTATAACAAATTGATTGTCAATGTGATAAAAATTTCATATCTTAGCTACAGGAATTAAAAATTCCTCCGAACACCCTGGAAAAGTGACTTTCGGAGGAAATGAGCAAAAATAACTCATGGCAAAAGTACGAAATTTATCTGACATTCAGCAAGAGATTGCATTTACAGAGTTTGATTTTTATCAGCGATACGAAGAGAGCTTCAAAACATCGGAACTTGGACGGATCAAGTCACTTCTTCCTCTTCGAGAGATGGCGATATCGTTCGGTTTAGTAGAAGAGAAGCCGAAGAGTTTGAGAGTGAAGCGAGGACGAAAGTCCTTCTTCACACCTGAGGGCAAGGTGGCGTTGGCGTTCTTGAAGATGTATACAGGATTGTCAGCTCCGAAGCTGATGGATGCGTTGAATGGAAACATCCATTATCAGATCTTCTGCGGGATCAGGATCAGTCCTGAGAACCAGTTGACAAACTACAAGCTGATCGACAGCATTCTGGTAGAATTGTCCAAGAAACTGAAGATTCAGGAGCAGCAGAAGGTACTTGCAGATGCATGGAAGCCGTACATGAAGAACCTTGATACTGTCTATACAGATGCCAGCTGCTATGAAAGCCTGATGCGCTTTCCAACTGACGTGAAGTTGCTTTGGGAATGTGTAGATAGAGCATACAAGATGATGTGCGGTATCAGTTCTCAGCTTGGTGAGCATCGAATGAGAACAAAGTACAATGATATCGACAAGGCGAACCTGGCATATAGGAAGCAGCGCAAACATACTCATAAGCAGACCAGAAAGATGATAATGAGACTGCTTGCATTGCTGGGCAAGATACTGGGAGAAATCCGCAGACAGATGCGCGTCCATCCGGATGAAGAACTATTGAATTACAAGCAGTTGGATATGCTTGAGACTGTCACAAGGGTATATCGTCAGCAGAAGAACCACTTCAAGAGTGGTGACTCTCGTGAGAGTATCCCTAACCGTATTGTAAGTCTCAGCAAGCCTTACATCAGACCGATAGTCAGAGGCAAGGAGACCAAGATAGTCGAATTTGGAGCGAAGTGCAACAACATATTGATTGACGGAATATCGTTTATTGAGAAGCTATCATTCAATGCATTCAATGAAGGAACGAGACTTAAGCACTGTGTGTCATTGTCGAAGAAACTTACAGGCGTTGATGTAAAAAAGATAGGTGGCGACCAGGGTTACTCGGGTAATGACAACAGAACTTTCTGCAAGGAGAATGGTATTGAAACCTCATTCACTCAGAAAGGACGAACTGGAAAGAATGAAGTTAAGAACGCTACTAAACGAGAACTTGCACGCGTTCGAGCTACAGCAATGGAAGGCTCTTTTGGAACTCAGAAGGAGCATTATGGTCTGCGAAAGATTGCTGCAAGGATAAAATCGACAGAGATCATGCTGATCTTCTTCGGTATCCACACAGCAAATGTGGTAAACCTTGCAAGACGAGAGTCAGTCCAAGTAGCTCTTGCAGCCTGATGTTCCACGCATGGAACACGACTTTACGGGAGTGGTAGCTCCAGACGTGACTGAAAATGAAAAAATCGGCCCTAAAAACAGAGCCGATGATATAAAAAACGATGAGTATGATCGGAAAAATAAGGGAAAGTCTGCTGGTTAACTCAAATTGAAGGAATTAAATGACTATCCCTA
>JAJWOH010000013.1:0-9296 GCA_021635485.1 Segatella copri
ATCTACTGTGGCGATCCTGACCAGGGTCTCTTCATGACCAAGACACAAGACCCACGCGGTCCTTGGGAGCCTATCACCTGGGTGATGAAGGGAAAGGGTCTTATTGACTGCTGTCCTCTCTGGGATGAAGACGGCAAGGCTTATCTTTCGCATGGATGCGCCGGTTCAAGAGCCGGTATCAAGTCAGTGCTCTTCGTAGCTCCGATGTCACCTGACGGCACCAAGGTTATCGGTCCTTCACGCATCGTATATGATGGTCATGAAGACCAACCTACTATCGAAGGTACCAAGTTCTACAAGCGCAACGGCTATTATTACATCATGAGTCCTGCGGGCGGCGTGAAGTATGGCTGGCAGGTAGAATTGCGTTCCAAGAATCCATTTGGTCCTTACGAGGAGTATGTGGGTATGGCACAGGGAAAGAACAAGAAGGTGAACGGCCCTCACCAGGGTGCTTGGGTTGATACCCAGAACGGCGAAGACTGGTTCCTCCACTTCCAGGATAAGCATGCCTATGGTCGTGTGGTTCATCTGCAACCAGCCAAATGGGTAAATGACTGGCTCGTTATCGGCGACGACAAGGATGGTGACGGCTGCGGTGACCCAGTGCAGCAATGGAAGAAGCCAAACCTGCCATCAAGTGGTAACTTCCAGCCTAAGGAATCGGATGATTTCAACAGCGTAGATTTAGGTCTGCAATGGCAGTGGAACGGTCCTTACAGTCAGTACTGGTACTTCTGTGATGCCAAGAACTCCAAGTTGCGTCTCTATGGTGTGCAGCAGGCAGAAGATGTAAAGAACCTGTATGATTTGCCTAACCTCCTGCTCCAGAAGCTCCCTACCGAGAACTTTACTGCTACTGCCAAGGTGAAGTTCATACCTAACCGCACCGAGGCTTACAAGGAGAAAGAAAAGGTACTGGGCGAAAGCGCCGGTATGATTATGCAAGGCATGGACTATGCGGCACTCAAGTTTGTTGATACCAAGGAAGAAGGTGTCGTTTTGCAATATGTAACCTGCGAGAAAGCTGAGAAGGGAAAGGCTGAGAAGGTGGTAAAGCAAGTTGCCATCAAGACCAGCAAGCAGCCTCAGCCTTACACCGTGAAGTATGCCGTAGATGATATTCCTTCTTCCCGCATCGCTACTCAAGATGTATGGCTCCGCGTGAAGGTTCATAGCGAAGGTATCGCCAACCAGATACAGGCTATTGCAGAATGGAGTTACAGTCTGGACGGTAAGAAGTTTACCAAGATAGGCAATCCTTTCACTGTGCGTGAAGGCAAGTGGATAGGTGCCAAGCTCGGTTTCTTCAACACCCGCACAGCCAAGAAGAACGATGCTGCCTTCTTCGACGTAGACTGGATTCATTTCGACAAATAACGCTTACCAGTCAACACGTTATTTCAGAGAATATTTTGGGAAACAAAAAATCCCCCTCTTTGCAAACCAATGCATCGAGGGGGATTAATATTTATGAGGAATCTAAAACTCTAATCCTTCTTTTCTTCTGTAGGCTTAGCCTTTACTGTCTTCTTGGCAGGAGCCTTCGCAGCAGGAGCCTTCTTGGCTGCAGGTTTGGCTGCTGGTTTAGCTGCTGTCTTCTTGGCAGGAGCAGCCTTAGAAGGCTTCTCGCCATGGTGCTTCTCAGCCTCCTTCTCTATCTTTTCAATCTTAGCCTGAAGACGGACAATCTCCTTGTCCTTCATCTCAAGCTCTTCATCCTGATTCTTGATGGTAGTAAGCAGGCCCTCAAGCTGATCGTTATCAACATCAGCAGGATAGAGGTCGTTTACTCGGGTGATGAAGTCGCCAAGAATGTTCATATAGTTAGTGAAAGCATCGAAAGGACTTGAATAGATACCTCTGTCAAGACCCACATTGCTTGGCTTGGTAGTCATGAAGCGGAAGTTGTTACTTGCCTGCAGGTAATCCCAGTCCTGATTGATACGTGGATCGTTGGCGATACGTACACGGTCTGCCACACTGTAAAGCTTGTTGAAAGCCTCACGCTGCATCGGGTTACCCAGCCACGAACTTACATCACGCTCCTCGTCTACCCAACTCAAGGTATCAGGCACATTCACCTCGCCTACCGACTTGATCTTCTTGCAGATTTCTGAAGGTGTTGAGAAGGTGATGCCACGGTCCTTGGCACACTGAGGCAAAGCCTTCATAAACTCGAGGATGTTGCTAGACAGAGGCTGGGCAATACCGAGAGCAGAAAGCTCCATGAAGATATTGATAACCTGCTCCTCCTCTGGGAAGGCAGCAATCCGGTTCATATAGTTGTCGGCAAAGAGAGGATAACCGTCCCAATCGCTGTTGCTGAAGCGCAGAGAGATATCATCGCTCAGGTTCACATCACGCAACAGGAGCTTCAACTTAGGGTTCAGGGCGCAATGGTAAACATAGTGAGGTGACTTCCAGCCGAGCACGTGCTTGGCACCCTCGGTGAGCATACCGATGAATCCCATGTTGGCAACATCGTTACCGATATCATCGCTGTAGATGAGCGAAGAGTTACGCAATACGGTAGGTTTCTTTCCGAAATATTCCTCAATCTTAGTACACTGGCGCATCACCTCATCCTTGAAACTTGCCTCATTAACCAGAGAAGCAAGTCCGTGAGAGTAAGGCTCAGCCAGGAACTCTACACAACCCGTATTGTTGAGCTGCTGAAGCTTCTCCAGTACCTGAGGAGCATGAAGTTCCAACTGCTCCATACCCACACCCGAAAGCGAGAAAGCCACCTTAAAATACTTGCCGTTCTTTTCAATCATCTCCTGAAGGGCATTCAAGGCTGGCATATAAGAGCGCTCAGCAATCTCGTTGATGCTACGGTCGTTCTCGTAGTCATCATAGTAATAATGGTCGGTACCGATGTCAAAGAAGCGGTAGCGTTTCAGATGGGTAATCTGATGTATCTCGAAATATAAACAAATTGTTTTCATACTTTGAACTTTAAATTTTGAACTTTGAACTTTATGATTAGCCCTTTAACATTTAACATTCAACATTTAACATTAAACATTACTTCCACCCTAAGGTCTTGAGGTACAGGTCTTTGATGCGGGCTCCCACTTTCTCCCAGGTAATCTGGTCTACTTCTTTCTTGCCTTCCTCTGAGAGATAATCGAAAAGACTCTCGTTATGACAGATGCTGTAGATTGCATCGGCAAGGGCATGGATATCCCAGTAGTCTACCTTGATACAGTTGGACAGGATTTCTCCACATCCACTCTGCTTGGAGATAATAGTTGGTGTGCCGCACTGCATAGCTTCCAAAGGTGAGATACCAAACGGCTCGCTCACAGATGGCATCACGTAGACATCACTGTCTTTCAGACATTCATAAACCTGTTTGCCACGCATAAAACCAGGGAAGTGGAATCGGTCGGCAATGCCTCTTTCGGCAGCGAGATAAATCATCTGGTCCATCATATCGCCCGAACCTGCCATACAGAAACGCACATTGCGGGTGCGGTGCAATACCATGTTGGCAGCCTCAACGAAATATTCAGGTCCCTTCTGCATGGTAAGACGTCCCAGGAAGGTTACTACCTTCTCCTTGCCCTTATGATTTGGGCGTGGAATATCCTGCCACTCCTGCTTCAATGGGTATACGGCATTGTGCATGGCGAAACACTTGCGTGGATCCTGGTGATACTGGTGAATCACCGTCTGGCGGGTCAGTTCGGATACACACATGATGCAGTCAGCATTATCCATACCGTCTTTCTCGATAGCGTAAACGGTAGGGTTCACCTTTCCACGGCTACGGTCGAAATCAGTAGCATGAACGTGGATGCACAATGGTTTGCCACTCACGCGCTTAGCATGAATTCCGGCTGGGAATGTAAGCCAGTCGTGAGCATGGATAATATCAAATTCTTCTGAACGGGCTACAACTCCGGCAATGATGCTATAGTTGTTAATCTCGTCATGGAGATTTGACGGATAACCACCGGCAAATTCCATACAGCCGAGGTCATTTACATGCATATAGTTAAAATCGGCATAGATGTGGTCACGGTAACGGAAATAATCGTCCGGATTCATGATATTGCCTACGCGCTGCTGCACATAGTCGTGATTTACATCGCGCCAGGCGATAGGCACGCTGTTCATTGCCACAATCTTGCAGGCACTGCGGTCCTCATCACCGAAAGGATGAGGCAGACACAATGTGATATCAACATCGCCCTGGGCATGAAGTCCCTGGGAGATACCAAAGTTGGCAGTTGCCAAACCACCAAATACGTGAGGAGGATACTCCCATCCAAACATTAAAACTTTCATATAGCAGTCCTCCTATTATTAATATTGATATTTTTCAAGTAACTCGAGCGCACGCAGAATCTCAGCCACATTCATGGCGAAAGAGATGGCACCACGACCTGCAAATGGAGGGTTTCCATCGAAGAGTTCGCTGATGGTACCGAGACAGTGGGAAGACATTTCGTCCTCATAACCTACCATCTGACGCTCGATAAAGCTCAAGCGGGTACGCTTATAGAGTTTCAGACTTGCCTCCATATAGAAACCGCCGAGCCATGGCCACGCTGTACCCTGATGGTAAGCATAGTCGCGCTGGGTTTGTGGACCTACATAAACAGGATTATATCCACCGCTCTTTGGCGAGAGTGAACGCAATCCCTTAGGAGTAAGGAGTTCGCGTGTACAGATATCAAGAACCTGCTTCTTCTGGTCTTGCGACAATGGTGAATAGTCGAAAGCCACTGCAAATATCATGTTCGGACGAACGCTCCAATCCATCATATTGCCATCTACATAATCGTAGAGATAGCCATATTCATTGAGGAAGGTATCGAGGAATGCCTGCTTGGTCTGCTCTGCCTGAGCCAGGAGTTTCTGCTGGCTTTCTTCCTCGCCTACTGTTGCTGCGAGAGATGCACAGAAGCACAAAGCGTTATACCACAGTGCATTAAACTCTACAATATAACCTGTACGAGGAACCACCGGTCTGCCGTTGGCAGTAGAGTTCATCCAGGTAACAGCCTTGTCCCTACCATCGGTATAGAGCAATCCGTTCTCTTCGAGTTTCAGGTTCGGATGCTTGTTATCCTGGATAAAGGAGATAACATCCTTGATAAACTGTCCATACTTCTTGAAGCATTCTTCCTTGCTGGTTTCCTTGGCATACTGCTGCAAAGCCCAGATAGCCCACAAAGGAACATCCGGCTGCTCAATCTCAGCGATATGAACGCTAATCGGCTTACCTTCCATAAACTCGTAGTAACCGCGCATGGCTGTCTTCATCACCAGTTCGAAGTAGTCATCCTCCTCGATAGAGAGGGTGAGACCCGGAAGAGCGATAAATGTATCGCGGGCACGGCACTTGAACCAAGGGTAACCTGCCAGGATATAACGGTCATCGTTCTTTTCACGACGGTGGAACTGATGGGCCGCATTGACCAGACAGTGGAAGAAATTGTCACGAGGCGAACGCTCATCCACTTCCTTGTCGAAGAGTTTCTTCAGGCTGACCGCCTTGATTTCTGATGTAGAAGCAGCAAAGACGATGGTTTCGCCTTTCTTGATATCCATTTCAAAATAGCCAGGAACATAGAGGTCTTCGTTAGAAGCATAACCTCTCTCCTGCTCCTTTGGATATTCCACGCCACGATACCAATCTGGACAGAATTTAAACTCGTTCTTCTTGGAGAACTGCATATAGAGATCAGGATAACCTGCATACATACAGGTCTTGATGCCATGATCTACCTCAGCATAATCACGAGATGCGGTAGCATTCTCATGAGTAAACTGACGGACACTGCGGAAAGCCAGGAAAGGACGGAAACGAAGGGTTGTAGCCGAATGACCGTCTACCAGCGTATAGCGAATCAGAATGCGATTCTCGTAATGCTGGAATACAACTTCCTTTTTCAGGATAACACCACCTACGCGATAAAGGGTAGTTGGCACTTTATCACAATCAAACTCACGAATGTACTTGTGGCCCATCGGACTGTAGTTGTTGCCCTGGTACTTGTGCAAGCCGAGGTTAAACTCAGCTCCATGCTGAATCACCGTAACATCCAGCGAACTCAAGAGCACATGATTCTCATCGTCCAGTTCTGGAACCGGCACGACAAGTAATCCGTGATACTTGCGGGTATTACAGTCTACAATCGTTGAGCACGAATATGCACCCGAGCGATTTGTTCTCAACAACTCCTTAGGCAACGACTCTTGAAGATTCGTCATAAGGGCCTTTTCGAATTTTAGATAACTCATAGATCTATATTAAGGTTCTATATTTTTGTTGACTAAATTAATTGCTTTCAAAGGTAACACTTTTTTGTGGTATAACAAAGCTTTTTGTATGCCATTTTTAGAAAAAAATGCCTTTTTATGTTTTAAAACATATTTTTAGACAAAAATGCTTGATTATTTCGAGAAAAAGCATTACTTTTGCACTCAGTTTTCAGTTTAAAAGATTTGTACACATGGCAGCTAGAGGAAAATACGATAAAGAAAATATAGCAATGCTGATTGCTAAGCTATGGGGAGGCATCACGGATGACCAGTTCGATTTACTGAAAGAACATCTGGAAATCAAGAAGTATAAGAAGAACGATATCATCTACAAGAATGAGGGTACTCCCGAATATGCACTATGTCTCATAGCGGGAAAAGTGAAGATATACAAAGAAGGTATCGGTGGCAAGAGCCAGATTATCCGTGTTATCAAACCGATTGAATTTTTTGGTTTCAGAGCCTATTTTGCGGATGAGATATACAAGACGGCAGCCATGTCGCTGGAAAACTGCGTCGTTGCCCAGTTCCCGCTGGCAGTTCTCATGAAACTGCTCTCCAAGAGTTTCAACATCGGCTTCTTCTTTATCAAATATCTCAGTGTGGAAATAGGTAAATCGGACGACCGTACCGTGAACCTCACCCAGAAGCATATCCGTGCCCGACTTGCCGAGGGACTGATATTTCTGAAAGACTCTTATGGGTTAGAAAAAGACGGAAAAACTCTTGACATCCGATTGAGTCGTGAAGATCTGGCAAATCTCTGTAATATGACAACGAGCAATGCCATCCGTACGCTCTCAGCCTTTACGGCAGAAGAACTCATCAAAACTGAAGGAAGGAAAATCAAAATCTTACAGGAAGAAGAAATCATAAAAATAGCAGAACTCGGATAAAGTTCTGCTATTTTTTATTTATATGTTTTACATTATACGTTTTTCTTGATACATTCCCCTTATTACGGGCATACTGGTTATACAGGTATCAGGAAGTTGATAACCTCCTGAATTACAGTAATCTGGAATGGGCTTACCGGCGTATTCATCAATCTGCCATCAATACCTATCAGGGCATGCTGGGCATCGAGCACCTCTACCTCTCGGGTACGGTAAGGATACACACTCTTATGGTTGAGGAACTTGCCTTTCACAAAGAGATAGATACCCTCGAAGAGTTGGGTCATCTTAGGATGGGATACCACCGATACATCGAGCAGACCATTATATGGGACAGCATTCGGAGTCTGTCCGTAGCCAGTTCCGTTGCCTATACACATCGTCATTACTCTACGTTTGATGACATCCGAATTGATTTTCACATGCATCTTATAGTCCATACGCTGGAAAATCATCAGGATAAAGGAACAGAGGAACGAGAGGGTACGCGAACCGAAGATATGATGGGTCTTCCGTCTCAGGTTCATGATGGCAGCGATGAGTCCGATATTGATACAGTTGAGGAAATAGCGACGGCATTTCTCCCCCTTCTTGTTCACATAGCGGATACAACCGAGGTCAATCTTTCTGATACGACGTTTTTTCAGCGACGCCACCGTCTTCTCGATATCGCTGTCGCTGAATCCCCAGAAGTGGGCAAAGTCGTTCATCAGTCCGTTAGGAATAACACCCAGTGCCACCTCTTCTCTTTCTTTCGGATCTATCTGCATCAGACAGTTTACGGCATCATTGAGTGCAGAATCTCCGCCCACCACGACAATAGTCTTGTAGCCATTGTTGATGAACATTCTGATGAGCCTCTCTACGCTCTTCTGATTCTCGCTCTGCACAAAGTCGTAATCTACGCCCTGCTGCTTGAGCACCTTTTCTATTTTTTCCCAGCGCTTGTTACTTCGCCAGCCTCCTCTAGGGCAATAAAGCAGCCCCCATTTATTCTCGTTTACCATTGTCTCTTCTTTGTAATTTGTCTCTTCTTTGTAATTAGAAAAATATTACTTCCGCCTAGCCACCGTTGCATCCGATTCCATCGGATGCCAGCCCTAGCCAGATTCCAGCCCGCAGCCTAGCTCCTCATCAGCCCCAAAACCGTCTCCACCTTTTTCTCCATTGGCTGCAATGCATCTACCCAATGGATGGTAAAGCCTCTGCGCTCCATACCTCTGAACCACGTCATCTGCCTTTTGGCAAACTGGTGGATTGCAATTTCCAGACCGCGATACATCTCATCGTAGGAAGTCTTACCAATCACATATTCTGTAATAAACTTATATTCCAAACCATAATAGATGAGATTTTCGGCAGGGATGCCACGGTCTAGCAGCCCCTTGATTTCATCTACCATTCCCTCATCCAATCGCTGTTTCAGTCTGCGGGAAATCTTCTCCCTTCTCGCATCGCGGTCGATACTGACACCGATAATCAGCGAATCAACCGGTGGGAGTTCACGTTCCGGCATCGGATGCTCCAGATTATAGCTTTCTATCTCTATCGCCCGGATAGCTCGCTGTGCCGTATCCACATCTGTGCGATTGTGCATATTAGAACCGGTTTTTGCCTTCAGCTCTTTCAGCATCTGGGTAAGTTCTTCTAAACTCTTATGAGCCAGCGACTCACGGAGTTCCGGGTTCTGCGGAACAGGTGAGAGATGATAACCCTTGAGCAACGACTCGATATAGAGTCCTGTGCCTCCGCACAATATCGGGAAGGCTCCCCTCTTCTGAATATCCTGATAGGCATCATAAAAATCCTGCTGATATTCAAAGAGATTATATTTCGTACCTGGCTCACAGATATCAATGAGGTGATAAGGTATCTGCTCGCCATGAATGGTATAGTCAGCCAAATCCTTACCCGTACCAATATCCATACCGCGATACACCTGCCGGCTATCAGCACTAATGATTTCAGCGCCCTTGGCAGGGATACCCGACAAGTGAGCATCCAGGCTGTTGATCCTGGCTGCAAGAGCGGCAGCAAGACTCGTCTTACCACTCGCTGTAGGTCCCAATATGGTTATCATCGAATATTTCATGCCGCAAAGTTAAATGAAATTATTGA
>JAJWOH010000013.1:9396-46501 GCA_021635485.1 Segatella copri
GAATTAACCGTTGTGCTTCTTCATGATCTTGATCAACTCAACAACCTTGTGTGAGTAACCAATCTCGTTGTCATACCAAGAAACAACCTTAACGAAGTTGTCTGTCAAGTAAACACCTGCGTTAGCGTCGAAGATAGATGTCAAAGCGCAACCCAAGAAGTCAGAAGAAACAACAGCATCCTCTGTGTAACCGAGTACACCCTTCAACTCACCCTCAGAAGCAGCCTTCATAGCAGCGCAGATAGCCTCCTTAGAAGCAGCCTTCTTCAAGTTAACTGTCAAGTCAACAACAGATACGTCCAAAGTAGGAACACGCATAGAGATACCTGTCAACTTACCGTTCAACTCAGGGATAACCTTACCTACAGCCTTAGCAGCACCTGTAGAAGAAGGGATGATGTTGCCAGCAGCTGCACGGCCACCACGCCAGTCCTTCATAGATGGACCGTCAACAGTCTTCTGTGTAGCAGTTGTAGAGTGAACAGTTGTCATCAAACCAGTCTCGATACCGAAGTTATCGTTCAATACCTTAGCGATAGGAGCCAAGCAGTTTGTTGTACAAGAAGCGTTAGAAACGATCTTCTGACCATTGTACTTGTCAGTGTTAACACCGCAAACGAACATATCAGCCTGGTTACCGTTAGCGTCAGCCTTAGAAGGAGCAGAAAGTACTACGTACTTAGCACCAGCCTTCAAGTGCTTCTCAGCCTTATCGTAAGCGAGGAAGAGACCTGTAGACTCAACTACGTACTCAGCACCAACCTCATCCCACTTCAAGTTCTCAGGATCACGCTCAGCAGTAACACGGATGTGGTTACCGTTAACGATCAACTCGTTCTTCTCAACGTCAGCCTCGATAGTACCGTCGAACTGACCGTGCATTGTATCATACTTCAACATGTAAGCCATGTAATCTACTGGGCACAAGTCATTGATAGCTACTACCTGTACTTCCTTTGCGTTCTCAGCCTCAACTGTAGAACGGAATACGAAACGACCGATACGGCCAAATCCGTTAATACCAATCTTAATCATTGTTCTTAATATTTAAATTAAAAGTTTAATAAAATTACTTTTTTAACTGCTTTCGAGCGTTCATCTGATGCTGAAACATTCAAAATTTTACGCCTTAGAGCATTTTTTCTTCTTTTCGAGCGCAAAGTTACTAATTTTTTTCTAACTTTGCAACCAGAATGAGTATTAAATAAGTTAAAAAAGAATAGTAGAGCTTTAATATTGGCATTATTTTCACTCATTACATGCCATACTGACAACTCCATATTGCAAAAAGCAAAGAAAAAACTCTGCATTCTACACCTTATTATATATATAAGGAAAGAGAAATAGAAGAACAATCAAACTATAGTTTTAATAAAAAGATAAAAGTATGAGTAAATTTTTGAATGAATTCAAGGAATTCGCCATGCGTGGCAATGTACTCGACATGGCTGTCGGTGTTATCATCGGTGGTGCCTTTGGCAAAATCGTAAGTTCCGTTGTAGATGATGTCATCATGCCTCCTATCGGATGGCTGATTGGCGGCGTGAATTTCGCCGACCTCAAATTCACCCTACCTACCGTCAATGTAGCGGGTGAGGAACTGAAGGCGGCTACCATCAACTATGGTAACTTCTTCCAGACCTGTTTCGACTTCCTCATCGTTGCCTTCTGTATCTTCATGCTCATCAAGGTGGTGAACAAGATTTCCAAGAAGAAGGAAGAAGAAAAACCGGCAGAAGCTCCTAAGGCTCCGGAACCAAGCAATGAAGAAAAGCTCCTCATGGAAATTCGTGATCTTCTGAAGAATCAGAAATAAAAAAAGTCGCCCTTTCGAGGCGACTTTTTTTATTCTGTTTATTCCCACTCAATTGTCGAAGGTGGTTTTGAAGAGATGTCATAACATACACGGTTCACACCCTTCACCTTATTAATAATCTCATTACTTACCTTAGCCATGAAATCGTAAGGAAGATGTGCCCAGTCGGCTGTCATTGCATCGGTACTTGTTACGGCACGCAAAGCAACCGGGTGCTCGTAGGTACGCTCATCACCCATTACACCTACTGAACGGACAGTAGAAAGCAATACGGTACCAGCCTGCCAGATCTGATCGTAGAGTGAAACCTCGATTTCGCCATTCTGCATATCAGCAGGAACACCGGCAGCCAGGACGCGGCGAGCTTCCTCACCACTCAACTTCACCTTGTACTCACGCAAGCCACGGATATAGATATCATCAGCATCCTGAAGGATACGAACCTTTTCTGGAGTAATATCACCCAAGATACGGACTGCCAAACCAGGACCTGGGAATGGGTGGCGGGTAATCAGGTGCTCAGGCATACCCATAGAAC
Organism: Segatella copri; assembly: GCA_021635485.1. GTDB lineage: Bacteria > Bacteroidota > Bacteroidia > Bacteroidales > Bacteroidaceae > Prevotella > Prevotella copri_P. Next base: position 11,751 of record JAJWOH010000013.1, read on the forward strand.
GACCTACGCGACGAACCTCATCCTTGAACAACCACTTCAAAGGCTCGCACAACTGAAGGTTCATCTCCTTAGGAAGACCACCTACGTTGTGATGGCTCTTGATGACCTTACCGGTGATATTCAAACTCTCGATACGGTCTGGATAGATAGTACCCTGAGCCAACCACTTGGCACCAGTCTGCTTCTTAGCCTCAGCATTGAACACCTCTACGAAGTCGCGGCCGATAATCTTACGCTTCTCCTCAGGATCTGTAACACCAGCCAAATCAGCGAAGAACTTCTCTGATGCATCCACACCGATTACATTCAAGCCCAAGCACTTGTAATCTTCCATTACATCACGGAACTCGTTCTTGCGGAGCATACCGTGATCAACGAAGATACAGGTGAGGTTCTTACCGATAGCCTTGTTCAGGAGAACGGCAGCTACACTGGAGTCAACGCCACCAGAGAGACCGAGGATAACCTTGTCATCGCCCAACTGTGCCTTCAATTCAGCAACAGTAGTTTCAACGAAAGAGTCAGCGCTCCAGTCCTGCTTGCTACCGCAGATATCTACCACGAAGTTCTTCAGAAGCTGTGTACCCTGCAGAGAGTGGAACACCTCTGGATGGAACTGAACAGCCCAAACAGGCTGCTTGGTAGAAGCATAAGCAGCATACTTCACATTGGCAGTAGAAGCGATACACTTGTAATCCTCAGGGATGGCAGTAATGGTATCACCATGGCTCATCCATACCTGAGAGTTTTCGATGAATCCCTTGAACAAAGGATTCTCCTTGTCGAAATGTTCCAAATTAGCACGACCATACTCGCGGCTGTCAGCAGCCTCCACCTTTCCGCCCTGAGCAAAAGAGAGGAACTGAGCACCGTAGCAGATGCCGAGCACAGGAATGCGACCGATAAACTGGCTCAGATCTACCTTGAAAGCTTCCGGATCATGAACGGAATAAGGGCTACCGCTCAAGATGACACCAATGACTGATGGGTCATCCTTTGGAAACTTGTTGTAAGGCATGATCTCGCAGAAGGTATCGAGTTCACGAACACGACGGCCGATGAGCTGTGTGGTCTGAGAACCGAAATCCAAAATAATAATCTTCTGTTGCATAATATCTAATTTTAATTTACAATTTACAATTTATAGTTTATAGTAATCTTGCTATACGGCATAGCCGCTATTAACTATAAACTATTAACTAACGATTTCAGAAATGCTTCCGCATCTTTCAGCGTCTCCTGCTTTCCCACATCCATCAGCTTGAGGTCGTTCTTTACATATCCCTCTATGCGCACCTTGTCGCAATGCTTCAGATAGAAGTCCATGATAGGAAACTTGTCCGGTTCCTCCTCCATCAATGGAAAGAGCGATGGGGCAACCATGTGGATGCCCGAGAAAGCATACATCTTATAATCTTTGGGATTGAGATCAGGATAAGGACTCTTCACCTCGCCCGTTTCTATATTCGTCCATCCCACCAGTCGCATGCTGTCATCAAAGAGGAGATAACGCTTGGTTTTACGTTCGCTCACCATCAGACGTGCCGCTATCATATCCTGACTTTCCATCTGGTAGAATTTCTTCAGGTCTACATTACTCAAGATATCCACGTTATGGATGAGAATAGGCTCTGACTGGTTGAAGAGCGGCCATGCCTTCCGGATACCTCCACCCGTTTCGAGCAGCTTTTCACTCTCATCACTGATACGGATGTCCATACCGAAGTTGTCATGTTCTCTGAGATAATCGATAATTTGTTGGGAGAAATGATGCACGTTCACTACAATGCGAGTGAAACCGGCATCCTTCAACTGAAAGATGACACGTTTGAGCAAAGGTTCTCCCCCGACACTTACCAGAGCCTTCGGAATGCGGTCGGTAAGTGGCTTAAGGCGAGTGCCCAAACCTGCTGCGAATATCATTGCTTGCATCATTGCTAAATAGCTATTTTAAAATGTGCGTGCAAATTTACTAACTTTTTGCGAGATAGCCAAATTTGCACGCTATTTTCTATTGTTTTGCCGGTAAAACCTGCTCAATATGCTGTTCACGATGACAAATCTGCACTTCTACACCAAACTTCTGATGAATATGTTCGGCAAGATGCTGGGCAGAATATACACTGCGATGCTGACCGCCGGTACATCCGAAACAGAACATCAGAGAGGTGAAACCACGCTGCATATAGCGGTTTACATGATGGTCGGCAAGTGCATAGACATGCTCCAGGAACTTCAATATCTCTCCATCATCCTCCAGGAATCGGATAACAGGCTCATCCAGACCCGTCAACTTCTTATAAGGCTCGTATCTGCCAGGGTTATGGGTACTTCTGCAGTCGAAGACATAACCTCCACCATTGCCCGACGGATCCTCTGGAATGCCCTTACGGAAAGAAAAACTATACACTCTTACCACCAGCGGTCCCTTACCATCATATTTAGAATAGGTGGCAGGTCCGTCCTGCGGATGCGCACGATAGATATTGTTGTCGGTAGTCTTATAGCCATCAGCACGACTCAGCGCCACACTCTCTATCACCTTGAACTGTGGCAATTCAGTCAGTCTTCTCAACATATCCATCATATAAGGATAAGGGAACACCTTGTCGCCCATCTTCAGAAGATCGCGCAGATTCTGGATAGCTGGAGGAATACTGTCGATAAAATGCTTCTTGCGTTCGAAATAGCCGCGGAATCCGTAGGCACCCAATACCTGCAAGGTACGGAAAAGCACAAAAAGACTTAACCGGTTTACAAAATGGCGCACCGATGGTACCTCGGTATAATGCTTCAATGACTGGTAGTATTCCCAAACCAGTTCTCTGCGCAGTTTGAACGGATACTTGGCTGATGCCTGCCAGAGGAATGAGGCGAGGTCATAATAGAATGGTCCCTTTCTGCCTCCCTGGAAATCGATAAAGTATGGATTTCCCTTATCATCCAGCATAACGTTGCGTGCCTGAAAATCGCGATAAAGGAAACAATCCATCGGCTCTGAAGTCAGATCCTTGGCAAAAAGGCGGAAGTTGGCTTCGAGTTTCAGTTCATGAAAATCCAAATCGGTAGGCTTCAGAAAACAATACTTGAAGTAGTTGAGGTCGAAGAGTACACTGTCTACATCGAATTCTGGCTGCGGATAGCAGTTCTGCCAATCCAATCCTCTTGCACCGCGAATCTGGATATTCGGAAGTTCACGAATGGTTTTCTTAAGGAGTTCCTTCTCTTTCTGATTGTAACGTCCGCCCGCATCTCGTCCGCCCTTGATGGCATCGAAAAGCGAAGTACCGCCAAGGTCTGTCTGAAGATAGCAGAGTTCATCATCGCTCACCGCCAGAATCTGGGGAACAGGCAACTGTCTGAGCTGGAAATGCTGAGCCAGATATACAAAGGCATGATCCTCATCACGACTGGTTCCTATCACACCAATTACCGTATCACCATCATGCCCAATGATACGGAAATACTGCCGGTTACTCCCCTGCCCTGCCAATTTTATGACATCAGCCGGTTCTTCACCTGCCCATTTTTTATAAAGTTCAATCAGCTTTTCCATCATTATTCAGTTTACGTCGTTTCCGATCATCATCAATCTTCTGTGCGAAGTTATCTCCGATAAAGAGAAGCAATAAGATACCCAGCGTAGTAAGGAACGAGTTTGTAGTCGTCATTCCCAACTCTGCCTTTGTAATATAAATCAGTCCTCCGATAACAATCAGAAAGACCACTGCTTTTTTCCAATCAATATTGTTCATACTATGAATTTTCTATTATGCTGCAAAATTACACAATTAAATTGAGAAAACAAAATAAAAACAAAAAAAAATCGGATGTCTCACGACAACCGATTTCCAAAAACAAACTACTTAAAAACTAATCTACTAAAACAAATCAAAAAAATATCTTTGCCATCCCTGCGGATGATACTTTCTTTTATCAACGATGCAAAGTTACAAAAAAAGATTATTCGAGCCAAATAATTTTGCTATTTTTTGCATCTTTATAACTAAAAAAACAAAAAAATAGGGATAATTCTCTGAGAATCACCCCTATTTGATATTTTCGGTTTGCAAACTCGCAGTCTTACGATGTGCTTTGTTTGCGCAAATTATTCATCTAATTACATCATTCCACCCATACCAGGTGCTGCAGCTGGTGCAGCTGGTGCAGGCTCTGGTTTGTCAACCAACACACACTCTGTTGTCAGGAACAAGCCTGCAATAGAAGCAGCATTCTCCAAAGCTACACGCTCTACCTTGGCAGGATCTACGATACCAGCCTGGCGCATATCCTCGTAAACGTCCTTGCGGGCATTGTAACCGAAGTCACCCTCGCCCTCGCGTACCTTATTTACTACTACAGAACCCTCGCCACCGGCATTGGCAACAATCTGACGGAGAGGCTCCTCAATAGCACGCTCTACGATACGGATACCTGTTGTCTCGTCAGCGTTGTCACCCTTCATATCCTTCAATGCCTCGAGAGCACGGATATAAGTGGTACCACCACCGGCTACGATACCTTCCTCGATAGCGGCACGGGTAGCGCAGAGTGCATCGTCAACACGATCCTTCTTCTCCTTCATCTCAACTTCAGAGTTGGCACCTACATAGAGGACAGCTACACCACCGGCGAGCTTAGCCAAACGCTCCTGAAGTTTCTCCTTGTCATAAGAAGACTTGGTATTCTCAATTTCGTTCTTGATCTGAGCTACGCGATCCTGGATATTAGCCTTCTCGCCATGACCATTAACGATAGTTGTATTGTCCTTGTTGACGGTAACCTTGTCTGCTGAACCCAGCATATCCAAAGTAGCCTGCTCCAACTTCAAGCCCTTCTCCTCAGAGATAACGACACCGCCAGTCAACACGGCGATATCCTCCAACATAGCCTTGCGACGATCGCCGAAACCTGGAGCCTTCACAGCACAGATCTTCAAACCGCCACGCAAACGGTTAACTACCAATGTTGTCAAAGCCTCAGAATCAACATCCTCAGCGATAACCAACAAAGGACGACCACTCTCAGCAGCAGGCTGGAGAATTGGCAAGAACTCCTTCAAGTTAGAAATCTTCTTATCATAAAGAAGGATGTATGGGTTATCCATTACACACTCCATCTTGTCTGCGTCTGTCATGAAGTAACCGCTCAGGTAACCACGGTCAAACTGCATACCCTCAACAACACCAATGTTGGTATCACGGCTCTTGCTCTCCTCGATAGTGATGACACCATCCTTAGAAACCTTACGCATAGCGTCAGCCAAGAGCTTACCAATCTCTGCATCGTTGTTGGCAGAAACAGTAGCTACCTGCTCAATCTTATCATAGTTGTCGTCTACCTGCTCAGCATGATCCTTGATGAAAGCAACGACAGCAGCCACAGCCTTGTCGATACCACGCTTCAAGTCCATTGGGTTAGCACCTGCAGTAACGTTCTTCAAGCCCTCTGTTACGATAGCCTGAGTCAGGATAGTAGCAGTTGTAGTACCATCACCGGCATCATCACCAGTCTTGCTGGCAACACTCTTAACGAGCTGAGCACCAGTGTTCTCGAACTTATTCTCCAACTCTACTTCCTTAGCCACGGTAACACCATCCTTGGTAATCTGAGGAGCACCAAACTTCTTTTCAATTACCACGTTACGGCCCTTAGGACCGAGAGTTACCTTTACTGCATTTGCCAACTGATCTACGCCCTTCTTCAAGAGGTCGCGAGCATCCATATTATATTTAATATCTTTAGCCATAATATATTCTTTCTAATAATGTTTAAATAAATATCAGCAAAAAAAGTTTTTTACCTTTTTACCTTTTTACTTTTTTACCTTTAAAACTACTCTTCTACTACAGCGAGTACATCGCTCTGACGCATCATGATATATTTAGTACCATCGAATTCGAGTTCTGTACCAGCATATTTACCATAGAGTACGGTATCACCTTCTTTGAGAATCATCTCTTCGTCTTTCGTACCCTTACCTGTAGCAACGACCTTACCACGCTGTGGCTTTTCTTTTGCTGTATCAGGGATAATGATTCCACCTACTTTTTCTTCAGCTGGTGCAGGAAGTACCAGCACTCTGTCTGCTAATGGTTTAATGTTCATGATTCTATAATATTTTAATTGTTATACATTTATTTTGTCGACAGGTATTGCTACCCGTCACCCCGCCAGTATACGAAAAACGTGCCAAAGCATCCATACTGACACTTTGACACGTTTAAATACTGACATTATATCACAAAAACTTGTGTTTTATTTCATTTTCCATTGATAATCGAATCTTTCAATATCCTCCTCAACCAGTGGATTACCATTCTGAACTTCGATGAAAGTCAGCTGTGTTATCGCCTTGATGGCATGATAATGCTCCAGAGGAATCACCACGGTATCACCAGCCTTCACATGTTTCTCCTCACCATCAAGTACAAAGATGCCCTCACCTTCTACGAATGTCCACACCTCTGAACGATGGTGATGAAGCTGATAACTGATATTCTTACCTGGCTTCAAGGTAATACTCTTGGTGAGCGAATGATTGCCGTCAGCATACTCAGAATCGTCAATCACACGATAAGTACCCCATCTTCTTTCCTCATACATCGGACGCGGAGTAAGATGTTCTACCGCCTTCTTGATGTCCTCGGAATATTTCTTTGCACAGACGAAGATGCCATCAGGACTCGCTGCAACAACAGCATCCTTCAAGCCATCCACATACAGAGGCAACTGGAGTTCGTTGATGACATGCGTATTCTCGCAATGACTGCCCATCACCGCATTACCGATGCTGGCATGATGCAACTCATCAGTGAGCGTATTCCAGGTACCCAGGTCCTTCCATTCACCATTAAACGGTACTACCGCTACCGATTCAGCCTTCTCCGCCACCTCGTAGTCGAAAGAGATTTTTGGAAATTCGCTATATCTTGCACGAGTATCTTCAAAGTTCTCACTCTGCATATACTTACGTACAATCTGCATCATATAGCCCAAACGGAAAGCGAAGACACCACCATTCCAGTAAGCACCCTCCTCCAGGAGTTTCTCTGCTGTAGGCACATCCGGTTTCTCGGTAAATCTCTTCACTATCTGATACTTCTCTCCTTCAGCAAAAGGAACCACATAACCATACTTTGCACTTGGATAAGTAGGTTTGATACCCATCAGCACGAGGTCGGCGACGTTTTTCTCCACACATTCCACCATACGGGCTATGGTATGGAAATATTCCAACTCGGTATAAGGATCACAAGGCATAATAACCACAACCTCATCATCCTCACATTTCTTCTTCAGTTTCAGATAACTTGCAGCTAAAGCGATAGCAGGGAAAGTATCACGCCTCTCCGGTTCGGTAACCACAGAAACCCGCTCTCCCAGCTGGTTCTGGATAATATCCAGCTGACTGGCGTTTGTAGCAAGCGTAATATCGTTGGTCAGATTTGCTTCCTGAGCCTGACGTACCACGCGCTGAACCATACTTTCCATCTCCCCATTCTCCTTTTCGAGCAATGGCAAGAACTGTTTGCTTCTAGCATTATTGCTAAGTGGCCAGAGCCTTTTACCCGAGCCACCCGATAATAAAATTAATTGCATATTATTACTATCTAAATCGTTTATTGTTCATACTTAAGATTTCACAAAATAACAGTGAGAGACTGCATCACATCAGGAGTTCACTCCCAGTGCCAACAGGTCTCAAAGAAGAATCATCCGTGATAATCCGGCTGCAAAAGTACGTTTTTCTTTTGAGACCACCAAGCAAATTCTAAAAAAACTACCTATTCATATAAAAATACCTAGATATGCGCAAGAAAGTAAAAAGGAAGAAAAAACATCATTTAAACAGATTAAAAACAAGAAAAGCTGGTTCAAGTTGGTTCAAGTTAGTCTATTTCGATATTTTTTTGCTGATTTATTTCCGATTTTCAACTATTATTATTACCTTTGCGACCAAATATCATTTAAGCAAACCTCAAATAACTTAAAAAGATATATAAATAACTAGGAGTATAAAAAACATAAGCAAATGACGAACAAGCATTATAAAGGAAATGAAATGATAAGGAGACTGGTGATAGGTGCCGATTTCGTTATTCTCAACATCGTACTGTTGTTCTATACCCAATATGGTCAAGAACTCATACCTGCGTATTTCGACAAAGCAACAAAGATTACCTTTTTTGTTGCCAATGCTGCCTTGTTCCTAGGCGAATACTTCTATTCCACCATCATTCATGTCAGAAAGATCGGGTTCCTGCAGGTTACAAAGCGTACTTTATATCTGGCTGCAGCAACAACATTCTGTTTCTTTACCTTCTCAAGACTACTCGGTCACGGGGGAAAGATGTTCTCCTTCAGCATTATCTTCGGCATAACATTCTATCTGTCTCTCATCATAAGCCGACTCTGCGAGCTCAAATTACTAAAGTATTTCCGCTCTAAGGGCCGCAACTCACGCACCGTCGTCTTTGTAGGTAACGATCCTGCCGTGAGCGAGATGTACAAGACGATGACAGAAGATCCCTCGGCAGGTTATATCGTAAAAGGATATTATGCAGATGAAGACATCACTGATAATCCGGAAGGGTTGAAAAGAATAGGAAACATGAAACAGCTCAAAGAGATTATCTCTTCTACCATGAATGATACCATCAATGGTGAACCTTCCAATATTGACGAGGTTTTCTGCTGCCTGTCGCATAAAGATCCTGAGATCATCAATATCATACACTTCTGTGATAAGAATGTGATACACTTCTACTACCTGCCACGTGTGTTTGGTGAGTACAAATTGCATCTTGATGCCCAGAATTTCATGGGAAGGACGGTATATTCTAACCGCATAGAACCCCTAACAAGCACGTCAAACCGCATTATCAAGCGTAGCTTCGACATCGTGGTGAGCGGGCTTGCATGTTTGTGCATTCTACCATTCATTCCATTCATAGCTCTCATCATCAAGATTCAGAGTCCTGGTCCAATTTTCTTCAAACAGGCAAGAACGGGTCTGAATGGTGATACCTTCTACTGTCTTAAATTCCGTTCCATGCATGTGAACAAGGATGCAGACAAGGCACAGGCAACAAAGAACGACCCACGTAAATTTGCTTTCGGCAACTTTATGAGAAAGACGAACATAGATGAGTTTCCTCAATTCTTCAATGTTCTTAAGGGAGACATGAGTATTGTGGGTCCGCGCCCTCACATGCTGCATCATACAGAGGTGTATGGAAGCCTGATAGATAAGTATATGGTTCGCCACTTCTCCAAGCCGGGTATCACAGGTTGGGCTCAGGTTACCGGGTTCCGTGGTGAGACCAAGGAGCTCTGGCAGATGGAGGAACGTATCCGCCGTGATATCTGGTATATAGAGAACTGGTCGTTCTGGCTTGATATCAAGATTATCTTCATGACAGCCAAGAGCATTATCTGCCCTGACAAGAATGCTTATTAGGAGTCTATAACTTATTAGGAGTCTATAAAAAGAAAAAGAGGATGTGCCATAAGTTTGGAAAATAGTTGGCGCACAACAGTTGGTCACCGCATGCACATCAGCTGTTGTGCATGCGCATATCAGCTGTTATGCAAGCGCACAACAGCTGTTGTGCGACCGGAGATACTAACTGTCTCAACAACATATACTAGCTCTTCCAACAACATATCCTGGCTCTTCCAACGACATATCCTAGCTCTTCCAACGACATATCCTAGCTCTTCCAACAACATGAAGAGGGTGTATCATTAACTTATGATACACCCTCTTTTTAGATATTCTCTTTACTCATTTACTTATTAGACGGAAGCCTGTTGAGCCAACAGGTAAGATCATTCAACATTTGGTCGTGATATGGGAAACCATGGGCAGCATCACGGAATCCCCATCCATGTCCGGCAGTCGGATAGATGTGCATGGTACACTCGTTGCCCGCCTTGCTCATGGCAGAATAATAGGCTACGCCATTGGTTACAGGAGGAACAACCTTATCATCAAAAGACATCAGTATGATGGCACGAGGGGTAAGATTAGGACGAATAGCCTTGTCGTTAGACCACTCTTCAACCAGTTCTTTATTGGTATTACGCTCTTCACCCAAGAAATTCACACATGATCCCTTATGAGAGATACGCTCATCCATTGAAATCACCGGATAGAAAAGAATCGAGAAATCAGGTCGCACAGCCGCCTCAGCATGAGTACTGACGGAAGAAGCCAAATGTCCACCGGCAGAAAATCCCATAATTCCGACATCTTCCTTGTTTATTCTCCATACTGCAGAACTGTCACGAACGGTACGCATCGCCTGATAGGCATCACTCAACGGAATATTGCGGTCTCCCTTAGGCATACGGTATTTCAAGACGAAGAAAGCGATACCCTGTTTGTTGAAATATTCTGCCCACTGATGTCCCTCATGATCCATTGCAAGATGTGAATACCCGCCTCCAGGACAATCTACTACAGCTCTTCCTGAAGGATTCTTAGGAAGATAACAGGTGAGTTCACTTAGACCGTCGCTACTGTTCTTCAATACGAACTTGCGAGCGGTAGATTGAGCTGATGCTGTAATTGCTGTCAGCATCAGAAGAAAAAAAATCATTGTCTTTTTCATTTTTCTTTTTTGTTATGTTGTTTATATCTTTATTCTGTTTTGCTAAGATAATGCAAAGATAGGCATTTTTTCGTTAACCCTATGTTATTTTTTCTTCTTTTTTTGGTGTTTTTGTTCCAATCGCTTTGATTATTGGTTCTTTTTTGCTATATTTGCAGAAAAATTGCTGTAAACGGCAATCGGAGAAAACATCTCTCTTCTGCCGCTGGCATTTATTTAGGAGTCTCACTTATAAAATATTGACATAGAATAATGAAGGATTTTTTCAAGAACGTGGCAGCCACTATCGTAGGACTGTTTGCCTTCGGGCTGATCATGACCATCCTGGGATTCATCTGTATCATCGGAATGGTGGCATCGAGCAACAGTAAACCGTCACTGAAAGACAATGCGGTGATGGTGATGAAACTACAAGGACAGATTGAAGACCGTACTGAAGACAACTGGCTCGGCGAACTGACAGGCGAGCAGTTTAACAACATAGGCATGAACAGGATTCTCTCTTCTATCCGCAAGGCAAAGAATGAGGATAAAGTGAAGGGCATCTATCTGGAAACAGGTATCTTGGAGACAGATTATGCCACTTTGCAGGAAATCAGAAATGCACTTGCCGATTTCAAGAAGAGCGGCAAATGGATTATCGCATATGGTGATGCTCTCTCACAGGGTGGATATTATCTGGCTTCGGTTGCCAACAAGGTATATGTAAACCCAGAAGGCAATGTGGACTGGCATGGTATTGCATCGCAGCCACAATATATCAAAGATGTGGCAGCCAAGTTTGGCGTCCACTTTACGGTAGTGAAGGTTGGCAAATACAAAAGCTATACTGAGACATATACCGAAGACAAGATGTCGGATGCCAACAGAGAGCAGGTTTCACGGTATATAGGTGGACTATGGCAACAGATGCTGGCAGATGTGAGCAAGAGCAGAAACATCAGCAAGGATTCACTAAACCGCTATGCTGACGGACTGATGGTGTTTGATGATACCAAACTACTGAAATCTCGAAAGATGGTAGATGGATTCTGCTATTATGATGAAATCAGAGACGTGGTAAAGAAACAGTTGGGACTGAAGACAGACGAAGCCATCAACCAGGTAGATTATAACGACGTAGATATGGCTATAGACGACTCTAACCTGATGGGAGAAGAGATTGCCGTATACTACTGCCAGGGTTCTATCGTGAGAATGGAGACTCCTAGCATCTATGATTCTGAGCAACAGATAGTAAGTACAAAGGTCATCAAGGACCTTCAGGAACTTGCAGATAACAGCCAGGTGAAGGCTGTAGTTCTGCGTATCAATTCGGGCGGTGGCGATGCCTATGCTTCGGAACAGATATGGAGAGCGGTCAAGGAGTTGAACAAAAAGAAACCGGTAGTGGTTTCGATGGGTGGCATGGCTGCTTCGGGCGCTTATTATATGAGTATGGGTGCCCAATATATCATGGCACAACCTACCACACTGACAGGCAGCATCGGTATCTTTGGAGCCTTGCCAGACTTCAGCGACCTGATGACAAAGAAGTTAGGATTCAAGTATGATGAGGTGAAAACCAACCGCAACAGTGCTTATGCTTCTGCAGGCATGTCACGCCCATGGAGTGCAGAAGAGATTGCCACCATGCAAAACTACGTGAACCGCGGATACAGCCTCTTCCGCAAACGTGTAGCTGAGGGCAGAAAAATGAGTACCGAACAGGTTGAGAAGATTGCTCAAGGAAGAGTATGGCTGGGTACAGACGCCAAGAAGATCAAGTTAATTGATGGATTCGGCGGACTGAGCGACGCCATCGACAAGGCTGCAGAACTGGCTCATCTCAGCAGTTATCAGGCGGTAGAATATCCGGCATTGGCTGGATGGATGGAACAGTTGCTGGATATGGCGGGCGGAAACAAGGGAACCTACCTCGACGAACAGTTGCGTCTGGCATTGGGTGACCTCTACCAGCCATTCATCATGATACGCAATATGAAGGAGAAAGAGCCTATACAGGCTGCACTTCCTTACGTACTGAACATACAATAACATTTATAATAAGGTATGCGTACATTATTATATAGACATACCGAATTAAGAGAAAGGAAACAGACATGAGAACAGAAGGCGATCTTATCAAGATCAACGACTGGCTGCTACCACTGAGTTGGATTTATGGCGGCATGGTCAGATTTCGCAATTGGCTCTTCGATATAGGACTGAAAAAGAGTCAGTCATTCTCAATCCCGATCATCTCTGTGGGTAACATCACGGTGGGCGGATCGGGCAAGACTCCCCATGTGGAGTATCTGATACGCTTGTTGCACGACAAGGTAAAGATAGCTGTGCTATCACGTGGTTACAAAAGAAAGACCAGTGGCTATGTGCTGGCAGATAAAGATACGACAATGTCAGAGATTGGCGATGAACCCTTCCAGATGCACAGCAAGTTTGACGATATCTATGTAGCCGTAGACGCTAAGCGTGTGAGAGGAATCGAAAAGTTGCAGAGCGAAGAGTCAACCAAGAATGTTGATGTGGTATTACTGGATGACGCCTTTCAGCATCGCTATGTGAAGCCAGGTATCAACATTCTGCTGGTAGATTACCACCGTCTGATTATCTATGACAAGATGTTGCCAGCAGGAAGACTGAGAGAACCTCTAAGCGGTAAGAACCGTGCAGACATTGTGATTATCACTAAATGTCCAAAGGATCTGAAGCCAATGGAATTCCGTGTACTCACCAAGGCTATGGACCTCTACCCTTTCCAGAAGCTCTACTTCACCTGCATCAATTACGATACCCCAAAGGGCGTATTCGAAGAGCAGCAGCTAGCAAAGGAGGACTTAAAGAACTACCATGTACTGCTAGTAACGGGTATCGCATCGCCTAAGCAGATGGAACACGACCTGAAGCCGATGGTTAAAAGTATGCAGTCGCTGAGCTTCGGTGATCACCATCGATTCAAGAGCAAAGACATCACCCGCATCAACGAGGCGTTTGAACAGATGCCAGAACCCCGTCTGATTATCACGACAGAGAAAGATGCCGTGAGACTAAAAGAGACAGAGGGACTCTATGAAATAGTTAAGAAAAGCATATACGAACTGCCTATCAAGGTAAGTTTCATGCTGGAACAAGAAGATAATTTTAACGACAAAATCATTAGCTATGTACGAAAAAATTCAAGAAACAGCATCCTGGCTAAAAGAAAGGATGACAACAAGTCCGAAGACAGCAATCATACTGGGAACCGGTCTCGGACAATTAGCTTCAGAAATAACTGACAGTTATGAATTTCCATATAGTGAAATACCAAACTTCCCTGTATCTACCGTTCAAGGTCATGCCGGCAAGCTGATTTTCGGTAAGTTGGGAGGTAAAGACATCATGGCTATGGAAGGAAGATTCCATTACTACGAGGGATACGACATGAAGGCAGTGACCTTCCCTGAACGTGTGATGTACGAGTTGGGCATCGAAACCCTCTTTGTAAGTAATGCTTCGGGCGGTATGAATCCGGAATTCCAGATTGGTGACCTGATGATTATCGACGATCACATCAACTTCTTCCCAGAGCATCCGTTGCACGGCAAGAACTTCCCTACCGGTCCACGTTTCCCTGACATGCACGAAGCATACGACAAGAAACTCCGTGACCTTGCCGATGAGATAGCTAAGGAGAAGGGAATTGATGCAAAGCATGGTGTATATGTCGGCGTTCAGGGACCAACCTTCGAAACACCGGCAGAGTATCGCATGTATCGTGTATTGGGTGGTGACGCCGTAGGTATGAGTACCGTACCAGAGGTGATTGTTGCCCGCCATTGCGGAATCAAGGTTTTCGGCATCAGCATCATCACCGACCTTGGCGGTTTCGACGTACCAGTAGAGGTCAGCCATGAAGAGGTTCAGGTTGCAGCCAATGCTGCACAGCCTAAGATGACAGAGATTATGCGAGAAATCATCCGCAGATCTTAATTATAAATTATAAACTATTTATTATTTTGGATATCTCAAAGTTGGGTGAGTTCGGTCTTATTGACCATCTCACAAAAGGTTATGAAAAGAAAAACGAGTCTACAGTTTATGGTGTAGGCGACGATTGTGCCGTGATGCATTATCCAGACAAGGAGGTGCTCATGACTACTGATATGCTGATGGAGGGCGTACATTTCGACCTTACCTATATTGACATGGTTCACTTGGGTTACAAGAGTGCAATGGTAAACATCAGTGATATCTTTGCTATGAACGGAACCCCACGTCAGATGGTAGTAAGCATAGCATTGAGTAAACGATTCAAAGTAGAAGACATTGATGAATTCTATAAGGGTCTTCGAATGGCATGCGACAAATGGGGAGTAGATATCGTGGGAGGTGATACTACCTCTTCTCTCACCGGTTTAGCCATCAGTATTACTTGTATCGGAGAAGCAGCAAAAGAAGAAATCGTATACCGCAACGGAGCCAAGGAAACAGACCTGATCTGTGTGTCGGGCGACTTGGGCGGTGCCTATATGGGACTTCAACTGCTGGAACGCGAAAAGGCTGTATACTACGGACAGATAGAAGATATCCGAAAGAAGATGGCTGAGGCTAAAGCAAATGGTGATAACGAGAAACTGGCTCTTCTGAACAGAGACTTAGAGAATATGCGCAACTTCCAGCCAGATTTCGCCGGCAAGGAATATCTCTTGGAAAGACAACTGCAGCCTGAGGCACGCGGAGATGTGATAGCACAACTGCGTGAGGCAGGTATCCGTCCTACCGCCATGATGGATGTGAGCGATGGTCTGAGCAGTGAATTGATGCATATCTGCGAACAGAGTCATTGCGGATGCAGAGTATATGAGAAGAACATACCTATCGACTACCAGACAGCCGTGCAGGCAGAAGAATTCAATATGAACCTTACCACCTGTGCTATGAATGGTGGCGAAGATTATGAACTTCTCTTTACCGTACCTATCGGTGACCACGAGAAGATTGAGACTATGGAGGGTGTAAGGCAGATTGGCTACATCACCAAAGAAAATCTGGGCAAGTTCCTCATTACCAGAGACGGACAGGAATTTGAACTGAAAGCACAAGGTTGGAATCCGCTGAAAGATTAATTTCAAGCAACGCGGTATTTAGTTAATAAACATTAAGCAAGAGAAAATATTTCGTTTTCTCTTGCTCAATTAAAATATTTATTGTACCTTTGCAACCGCAAAAAGCAAGATGGTGCCATAGCTCAGTTGGTAGAGCAAAGGACTGAAAATCCTTGTGTCCCCGGTTCGATTCCTGGTGGTACCACTCCTCCTTTCATAAAAGGCGGTTACTAACTGTGGTTAGGGCCGTCTTTTTTTTATATCCATACCTTAAGGTAACAGATATTACAAACAAGACAATGTATAGAATTTATTAAACAAACTAAACTTAAAAAGCTTATGAAGAAGATTTTAATAGCTTTATTGGTCTGTTTCTCTTTTGTGACAGCCAATGCCAAAGATTACAGTAAGTATTATCAGAACTTACCAGTTCAGATGCAGCAACCAACAT
Organism: Segatella copri; assembly: GCA_021635485.1. Classification (GTDB taxonomy): domain Bacteria; phylum Bacteroidota; class Bacteroidia; order Bacteroidales; family Bacteroidaceae; genus Prevotella; species Prevotella copri_P. The sequence goes on from JAJWOH010000013.1 coordinate 27,908, forward strand.
TGCCTAGCATCCCAGACAATCATGTCAGTATCTTGGAATGTGGCGGTAATGGTGACGGACTCACCATGAATACCCAGGCATTTGCCAAAGCCATCAGCAAACTGAACAAGATGGGCGGTGGTCATCTCAATGTGCCTGCAGGTATCTATCTTACCGGTCTCATCTCACTGAAGGACAATATAGACCTGCATCTGGAGAAGAATGCCATCATCGTTCTTTCTGAAGACAAGAATAATCACTTCAAGATAGACGAGACTACGGGAAAGAAAGAAAACCGTGCTACTCCAGCCATCAATGCCAGCAAGAGAAAGAATATCTCCATCACAGGCGAGGGCACCATTGACGGAAACGGAGAATGGTGGCGACCGGTAAAGCGCAGTAAGGTTAGTGACGTAGAATGGAAAGAATTCCAAGCTATGGGCGGAACTCTTAACGAAAAAGGTGACATCTGGTATCCATTCAATCTGAAGCATGAACCTAACGTGGCAGAGAATATGGACGAACAGGAGAAAGCCCGCACACACATGATCAGATTCACCAGCTGCGAGAATGTGCTCGTACAGGGGGTTACACTTCTGAATAGTCCTAAGTTTCACATCATCCCTACCCGATGCAAGAACGTGACTATTGACGGAATCACCGTAAAATGTCCTTGGAATGCACAGAACGGTGATGCGATTGATATCTCCAGCTGTAAGGATGTACTCATCGTAAACAATGTGATTGATGCCGGTGATGATGGTATCTGCATGAAGGGTGGCGCAGGCGCAGCAGGTGTGGCAGCAGGTCCTTGTGAAAACATCAATATCCAGGACAACACCGTATACCATGCCCATGGAGGTTTTGTTATCGGCAGCGAGTTCTCTGGCGGCATGAAGAATATTGTTGTTCGCAACAATACTTTCCAGGGAACAGATACCGGTTTACGTTTTAAGAGTGCTGTGAAGAGAGGTGGAACATCAGAGAACATCTATATCGACCATATCTACATGACCGATATCAAGGATGCAGCCATCACCTTCGAGACTACCTATTTTGACAACCATGTAGGTGCCCAGAAGCAGACAACTCCCGTAAAGCAGGAATTCCTGCCAAACTTTCAGGACATCCACATGAGCGATATCTACGTACGAGGTTGCGAAACTGGTGTTGAAGCACATGGTGCAGAAGGTATGGTACACGATATCACCATCAAAAACTCCAATATCTTCTACACCAAGGAAGCCAAGAATATCGATGCAGCATGCAAGATTCAGATGGAAAACGTACGTTTCGAAAGTTTCGCAAAGTAAGTTTTCTGTTCAATAAGCAAAAAGTCTACTTGACAACAGTAAGCGTTTGATCACAAACAGTAAAATGAATATCAAGACCCTCATAAGGCATTCCATAGACCTTTTGAGGGTCTTTCTGGTAATGCGGACGGGGATCTTGGGCAAGTACCTCTTTCAATATTTCAATCTTTTCTGCATTCAATCCCTGCAGACGCAGATGCCTGTCTACATCTTCAGAAATCTCTACATCAAGTTTCTGCCATTTGCGGTCATCAACAAAACCACTCCTTGCCCCAGGATGAGAATCGGCATATACCACATACGGCTTGATGTCAAATATCGGTGTCTTGTCCATAAGATCAGCTCCCTTAACATGAATGACAGGACCATGAGGAGTCTCCCATTCGATATGAGAAATTTTTACCGATGAAAGACCTATATTATTGGGACGGAAAGGACTTCGAGTAGCAAAGACACCCACTTTCTCATTACCTCCCAACACAGGAGGACGAACAACCGGACTGTGCGCTTTGTGTCTATTGGCAGAAAATTCCCAAATCAGCCAAAGATAATCAAAGCCCTCCATGCCACGCAGCGCATCAGGGTTACGAAATTCGGGTTCAAAAACAATCTGTCCTTCCAGTTCTGCTACCAATCCAGCCTGTTTGGGTATACCAAACTTGCTACTGAAGGGAGAACGAAAATATGCTATTGGTTTTATCTCCATATTTACTAATTATTACACCTTAATTATATATAAGACGAAAAAAGGCATGAATTATTTTGCCGTATGCACAAAATAATGTACCTTTGCAGACAGAACAAAAAACAAAAAGAAATGAAAATACAAAGACCATCGTATGAAATCTGGTTACAGAAACCAGGTGAGCTCGGTATCTACCAGCAGATAGAACGAGCAGGAAGAGTATGCTATAAAAGTGAGAATAATACCACGGTAAATTCTGCCAAACCTTTCGTGGATCGGATGGTGCAGAGTGAACACTTTGCCATGCTGGAACATGGAACCGTGTATCTGGTATGCAAACATGGAGAGTTGCCGCTTTATACCCACAACAAGTTCTCACGTCTGAAAACTTTAGACGGCAAAGACTATATTACAACCAATCTCCGAGTATTGGCAGAAAACAAGGCGATGGATGATTTGAAATACCTCAGCAACTATGAAGAAGGTAAGCACGAACTCCGTATTACCGTTCATTTTACTACTCAGATTTCCATAACCCGAGAATATAACCGTCATCGTGCCAACTCTATGGCAGAGCAGAGTACCCGATACTGCAACTATTCGAAGAATAAGTTTGATAACGAGATTACCATCAACCTGCCTACATGGGTAGAAGCAGAAGGCTTCGATGGTTCACAAGATCCCAGCGACTACCGAATAGAAGATATGTGTGCTGACATTGCAGAAGGAAGAACTGCTGAATGGAGTAAACTCACAACTTGGATATTCGCCAATCAGGCTGCCGAATATGCCTACATGAAACTGATAGAGGCAGGTTGCAAACCACAGGAAGCACGAGCCATCCTACCATTGGACTGCAACACAGAACTGGTTCATACCGCTTTCGTGAGTGACTGGAAACATTTCTTCGACCTTCGCGCATTAGGTACTACCGGTGCACCACATCCTGATGCCAAGATTTTAGCCTTGCCACTGATGGAAGAGTTTAAGCAGAAAGGTTACCTATAAGGTTTAAAAAATATTAAAGCACCCTTTCAAAATACAGATTTTCTATTCTTTTGACATAACGAATAGATATATTTTGTATTTTTGCAGTGTGTTTTTCATAGTATTAGATTTAAGGTTATCAAGATTGGGGCTACGGCGGTAGCCCTTTTTTATTGTCTTTTTCAGCCTTACCTCACTGTATTTTGCCGATTTTGCCACTTATTAGCCCCCAAAATGCATTTTTTTGAAGAAAAACAAAAAAAAGTTGGCAAAAAATTTGGTGGAACCAGAAAATAGTAGTACCTTTGCAACCGCTTAAGAAAACCAAGCTATAGTCATCCAGACTAAAACAATGGAGAGATGGTAGAGTGGTCGATTACAACGGTCTTGAAAACCGTCGTACCGAGAGGTACCGGGGGTTCGAATCCCTCTCTCTCCGCAAGAGCCTTCTGAAAGAAATTTCAGAAGGCTTTTTTATTTCCGTATTTGTATATTTCCTTCATATTCATTCACTATCCATGACAAGAAGACTTCAAATGCAAAATTATGCTATATTATTTGGTCATATCAAAGAAAACATGTAACTTTGCTAAAAAGTAAGCTATATGCAAGAAAAGACATGACAATGATAGATCGCTGTTACATAGAAATCACCAATACATGTAATCTCAACTGCCACTTCTGTCCAAAACATACAAGGAAGAAAAGACAGTTGAGTGCTGAGGAATTCGACCTGCTCACCGACAAGATACGCGGGAAGGTCTGTTTCCTATATTTCCACATTATGGGCGAACCCCTACTACACCCTCTTCTACCCGAGTTTATCAATATGGCAAGAGAGAAAGGTTTCAAAACCGTACTTACATCCAACGGCACTCTGCTACCCAAAGCTATGGATCTCCTTGACACACTTCCCCACAAAATACAGCTCTCGCTCCACTCACACGAGAGTAATGCCAAGGGAGAACTCGCCAGTTACATGAACGAGGTGATGACTTTTTCAACCCAAGCAGCAGAGAAAGGAACCTGCATAGTTCTCAGACTTTGGAACCAAGGAGGAAAAGACCGGGAAAATGAAGAAGTAATGGAGCACATCGAAAAATTTGTCCCCAAACCCTGGAAAGAACGACCTGACGGTTACAGACTTGCCAATAATCTCTATCTGGAGTTTGACAGAAAATTCGAATGGCCCAACTTTGATAACCATATCGAAGAAAAGGAAATGATAAAAGGAAATCAGAAATCAGGTATCAGAGAAGAAAAAAGAGAAGTTTTCTGTAAAGCCTTACTCAAACAGATAGGCGTATTGGCAGACGGAACATTGGTACCCTGCTGTTTGGACCACAACGGAGATGTAGCACTTGGGAACCTGCTTGAACAATCGCTGGAAGAAATTCTGGCTTCACCCCGTGCCCAAGCCATGATAGAAGGTTTCAAGCACCATCAAGCCACAGAACATCTCTGTGAGACCTGTGAATCAGCCCTGGTAAGAAACAGTTTTAGAGGAAAAGCAAGAAGTTAATAGGAATTATGAAATATTATACAGCAATGACAATAGCTGGCTCAGACAGTTGCGGAGGAGCCGGCGTACAAGCAGACATCAAGACAATGTCAGCACTAGGCGTATATGCCGCATCGGCCATTACAGCCATTACCGTACAGAACACCCTGGGAGTTTATGCCATCCAAGACATCAACCCCGAAATAGTAAAGGGCCAGATAGAAGCTGTGATGGACGACATCCACCCAGATGCCATCAAAGTAGGTATGGTGAACGACCGTGCCACCATCCAGGCTATTGCAGAAACCCTGAAGAGATACCAAGGGGAATACCAGCATCTCATCATTGACCCTGTGATGGTTTCCACCAGTGGTTGCAGACTCATGCAGGAGGACGCTCTCAGCATTTTCATACAGGAGTTATTACCACTAGCTACCCTGCTAACACCTAACATCCCGGAAGCAGAGATACTGGCAGGAATGAAGATACAGAATAAGGAAGACATCCAGAACGCAGCTTTAGCCATCAGTAAGTTAGGCTGTAAATATGTACTCATCAAAGGCGGCCATTTCCAGGGAGCAGAAAAGATTGATTACCTCTTCGAAGACGGAAAACCTATTACCAGTTATCGAGGCATTAGCGTAAACACACGCAATACCCACGGTACAGGTTGTACCCTATCCTCAGCCATCACTTCTTACCTGGCAAGAGAAATGGATATGAATACAGCTATCGCCATGGCAAAGACCTATCTTTCAGGCGCAATTCTGGCAGGAAAAGATGTACAGATAGGAAAAGGTCATGGTCCGGTGAATCATTTCTATGAACCCAAGGCACTGTTTATCAAATAACAGCCAACACCTTTATATAAACAAATAAAATCACAACGAATATGAAATGGATAGTAATCACTCTGCCCGATTTTATAGAGAATGAATCAACCTATATCAACCAACTCTTTAAAGCAGGTATAGACCTGCTACATCTGCGCAAACCAGAATCAAATATAGAGGAGTGTAAGCGACTGATACAGGAAATCGACGAGAAATGGCATAAAAAGATTGTAGTACACGACCACTTCGAACTTTGCCAGGAATTTCATCTTCATGGTATCCATCTTAACAGAAGAAACCACGAGATTCCAGAAGGCTTTCAAGGAAGCATCTCACAATCCTGCCATAGTTTTAAGGAAGTAGAACAAGCTCTCCAGACTATATCACCCAAGAACAAAGACGAAAAGAGCGCGATTCTCAAACCTGCCTGCCATTATGTTTTCCTCAGTCCAATCTTTGACAGCATTTCAAAGAAAGGCTACAAGCATTCCTTCTCTAACAAAGACTTAGAGGAAGCAGGCATCAATGGAATCATCAATGAGCGAGTAGTTGCATTGGGAGGTGTCACCCCTGAATATATTCCACAATTGAGAGCATGGAACTTTGGCGGAGCTGCATTCTTAGGTGACATCTGGAACAGAAGAACTGATGCGAACTGGGCAAAATACCTTGCCGTAATTAAGCAGAAACTTACACCCGGAAATGCCAAGAATACGCTTAACAGTTCAAACATTTGGTAGAGGGAAATACACTACTTTCTAATAAGACAGGCCGAATCTCAACAATAAAAATAAAAAAATGCTTTTTTATTTTGTATTGTCTTCGATTTGCACTACCTTTGCACCCATGATATATCCAGATAATTTTGAAAACAAGATAGGATTCAATGAAATCCGCAAGATGCTGCGCGAAAGATGCCTCTCTCCACTCGGAAAGGAACAGGTAGACAAGATGGCATTCAGCAGCGATGCAGAACAAGTTAACGAATGGCTCATGCAGGTGCGTGAGTTCCGCAGACTGATGGAGGAAGTAGAAGACTTTCCCCTACAATATTTCTATGACGTAAGGGAGAGTATCCTCCGTATCCGTGTAGAAAACAGTCACCTGGAGGAGAACGAACTGTTTGACTTGCGACGCTCACTGTCTACCATAGCCGATATGGTGAAAATACTGAATCACAGCGATGACGACGACGAGCCGGAAGACGGATGGAGAAGAGAGAAAAAGTATCCCTACCCAGCCCTACATCGCCTTTCGCAAGATGTAGTTACATTTCCACAACTGATTCAGCGCATCGACCAGATACTTGACAAATTCGGAAAGATCAGAGATAATGCGACCCCTGAACTTCTTCAGATTCGCAGAGAACTGGCAAAGACAGAGGGCAGCATCTCACGTACCTTATATAGTATATTACGCTCGGCACAAAGTGAAGGTATCGTAGAAAAAGATGTTACCCCTACCCTGCGTGACGGCAGACTGGTTATTCCCGTCATCCCTACTCTGAAGCGTAAAATCAAAGGTATCGTACACGATGAGAGTGCCACAGGTAAAACTGTCTTTATAGAACCTACCGAGGTGGTAGAGGCAAACAACCGTGTACGTGAACTGGAGGGTGAAGAGAGAAAGGAAATCATTCGCATCCTCACCGACTTCACCAACAAGGTACGCCCATACTCAAAAGAAATTCTGGACAGTTACCGCTTCCTTGCCATCATTGACCTGATACAAGCCAAGCAAAAACTGGCAGAAATCTTCAAAGCCATAGAACCCGAGGTAGAAGACCACCCTCACATAGACTGGACCCGTGCGATACACCCATTATTGCAGCTATCTCTACAGAAAAAAAACGAGAAAGTTGTTCCGTTGGATATCATGCTTACACAGGACAAACGCATTCTCATCATCTCCGGTCCAAATGCAGGCGGCAAATCTGTCTGTCTGAAAACCGTCGGATTATTACAGTATATGCTGCAATGCGGTTTGAGTATCCCTGTAAGTGAGCGTTCAAAGACAGGCGTCTTCCAAAACATCATGATTGATATCGGTGACGAACAGAGTCTGGAGAACGACTTGAGTACCTACTCATCTCATCTTCTGAACATGAAGAATATGATGAAGGCAGCCAATGGCGAGACCATCATTCTGATAGATGAGTTTGGTACAGGTACAGAGCCAGGCATAGGTGGTGCTATCGCCGAAGCTGTACTCGACAAGTTCTGCAAACAGCAGGCTTACGGTGTGATTACCACCCACTATCAGAATCTGAAGCATTTTGCCGACAGCCATGAAGGAGTGGTTAACGGCGCCATGCTCTACGACCGCCATGAGATGAAAGCCCTCTTCCAATTAGCTATCGGCAGACCTGGTTCTTCCTTTGCTATTGAAATTGCAAGAAAGATAGGATTACCCGAAGAAGTAATCAAGGAAGCATCAGATATCGTTGGTTCAGAATACATTCAAAGCGACAAGTATCTGCAGGATATTGTTCGTGACAAGCGATATTGGGAAAACAAACGCCAGAATATCCATCAGCGTGAAAAAGACATGGAGAAAACAATCTCCAAGTACGAAAACGACATTGAGGATATTGAACGAAGCAGAAAGGCAATTCTCAAAAAGGCAAAAGAAGAAGCTGCAGAACTCCTGAAGGAAAGTAACAAGAGAATAGAGAATGCCATCCGAGAAATCAAAGAAAGCCAGGCAGAGAAAGAAGAAACCCGCCGTATCCGTCAGGAACTTGATACCTTCAAGCAAGAGGTTCAAGAAATTGATTCCAAGGAGGCTGATGACAAGATTGCCCGCAAGATAGCTCAGATTCAACAACGCAAAGAGCGCCATGCCAAGCGCCAAGCTGAAAAGAAAGAGAATCAGGAGAAGGCTGCAGCAGCACTGAGGAATGCACAGAACAAGACTCAAGCTGATAGTAAACGTGATATTCAGGTTGGTGATACGGTTCGCATCAAAGGACTGACTACTGTCGGAAAGATAGAAAACATTACTGGAGATACAGCAACTGCCGTATTTGGAGGAATGAGAACCAAGATGCGCCTGAACCGTCTGGAGCATGCCACAACTCCTGTTGAAAATGCAGACAAGACAGAAGAGCGCAAGGAAAATCTGGCTTCATATGGTATCAGTAAGGAAACCAGAAAGACCATTGACTCACACAAATCCAACTTCCACCAGGATCTGGACGTTCGCGGAATGCGAGGCGATGAAGCACTTAATGCGGTACAATACTTCATCGATGATGCTATCCTGGTAGGAATGCCACGAGTCAGAATCCTTCACGGAAAGGGAAATGGCATCCTAAGACAGCTCATTCGCCAATATCTGAGTAGTGTGCCTAATGTGACCCATTATGCAGATGAACACGTACAATTTGGCGGATCAGGCATTACGGTAGTTGATTTTTAGCAAACAAACGTTAAACAACTGAAGTTTTTCGGCAAAACATTTGGCGGGTTCAAAGAAAAACCGTACCTTTGCACCCGCTTAAAAATTGAGACGGACAAGTCTCATACGACCAGCTCCCTCGGAATCCCCCAGGATGGGAACATAGCAAGGGTACTTGGTTGTAGCGGTGCGATATGAATCGCTTGTCCACCCGCCTCTTTAGCTCAGTTGGCCAGAGCACGTGATTTGTAATCTCGGGGTCGTTGGTTCGAATCCGACAAGAGGCTCAAAAAGGAATCTTCTTTTAGAAGGTTCCTTTTTTTGTTTGCATACCCTTTTACATAATATATATCATAACTTTACACCTGAAACTCCAGTTTTACGAGGTTCTATCTTTAATTATATATAAATATTTTCACCCTTTACACCTTATATAATAAAAAAGTTGTATTTTTGCAAATTGATATGTCACATCCGTAGAAATACAATAAAAACAATGAATACAGAAAATAACGAGAATCAGGAAGAAAAGAAAACAAGCCAGCAAATGCATAAGGTTAAAACGATTATCATCGACACAGGCAAGATAAGACAAACCAAAGCATTCGCCCGACAAGATGGTGCCATCCTCGGAGCTGTCTGGATTGTCAGTTTCGTATGTACCATGCTGGCAGTAGACCCGCAATACCAGATGCTGGGATTCATTTCCAACATTCTCATCATAGCAACCCCATTTGTTGTGGCCAAGCGACTGAAGGCATTCCGTGACTATGCAAGAGACGGACATATCTCTTTCCGTCATGCTTTCTACTATTGCATCCAGACATTCTTCAATGCAACCCTTCTGCTTACCCTTGTGCAATATCTTTGGTTCCGTTTTATGGATACAGGCCTATTCATGAACCAACTGCAAACCAACTATCAGATTGTAGCACAAGCGTATCAGTTAACTGCAGAAGAATCTAAAACCCTCCTCGATGCCGTCAGTATGATGAAACCGATAGCCTGGGCTTCGATGTTTATGATTACCGACCTGGTAGCAGGTGCTGTACTCAGCCCGATTATTGCTGCAGTAATGGCAAAGAAGAGTAAGCAACAGCATACAAAATAACAATAAATAAGAAACAAACAGATAAATACAAGATAATGGATATTTCAGTAATAATTCCTCTTTTCAATGAGGAAGAGTCGTTACCAGAACTCTTCGCCTGGATAAAGCGAGTAATGGACTCAAACGATTTTACTTATGAAGTCATCTTTGTGAACGACGGTTCTACCGACCGTTCATGGAACGTCATAGAAGAACTTGCTGAGAAAAACGAGCAAGTAAAGGGTATTAAATTCCGCAGAAACTATGGAAAGAGCCCAGCACTCTTCTGTGGTTTCAAAGAAGCGCAGGGCGATGTTGTCATCACCATGGATGCCGATCTGCAGGATTCTCCAGACGAGATTCCGGGACTCTACCAGATGATTATGAAAGAGGGGTATGACCTCGTGTCCGGTTACAAGCAGAACCGTAAAGAAGGAGATCCTCTGAGCAAGACCATCCCTACCAAACTCTTCAATGCTACTGCACGCAAAGTAAGCGGCATACACAATCTGCACGACTTCAACTGCGGTCTGAAAGCTTATCGCCTCGACGTAGTTAAGAATATCGAGGTATATGGTGAGATGCACCGTTACATCCCATATCTAGCCAAGAATGCAGGTTTTGCCAAGATAGGCGAAAAGCCTGTTCATCATCAGGCAAGAAAGTTCGGCAAATCAAAGTTTATGGGATGGAACCGCTTTGTAAATGGTTATCTTGACCTGATGACTCTCTGGTTCCTGAGCAATTTTGGCAAAAAGCCAATGCACGTATTCGGCTTCCTGGGTAGCGTCGTATTCTTCATTGCCTTCCTATCGCTCATCGGCTTAGGTATAGACAAGGCCATCGATCTGCACAACGGCATCTACGGACATCTCATTACCGATTCACCTTACTTCTTTATTGCTCTTGTAGCGATGGTTTTGGGTAGCCAGCTGTTCCTTGCCGGATTCCTGGGCGACCTTATCAGCCGTCAGAACCCAAACCGTAACGATTATCAAATAGAAAAAGAAATAAGATGCGGAAAATAATACCTTTCGTCGTTTTCATGGTTCTCGCCATGGTGGGATGTACATCTCTCGACTGCCCACTCAACAATACGGTATATACCAAATATAAGTTGATGGGCGACAACAAGACGCTAAAAGACACGCTAACGATTTCTACGAAAAAGATAGCAGGAACAGATAGTGTGCTGATCAATAAGGATGTAGACGTAGACAGTTTCAGCCTGCCTATGAGTTACAGCCTGAATGAAGACGTATTGTTTTTCGAGATACATACCCTATCGAAGCAAGTATTCAAGGACACCGTGACAGTATCAAAGGAAAACCGCTCTCATTTTGAGTCGGTAGACTGCAGTCCATCGTTCTTCCATACAATAACCGATGTTAAGACTACTCACAATTATATTGACTCAATAGTCATCAATCAAAAAGAGGTAAATTATGATGCATCCAAAGCACATTTCTACATATATTTTGGCAGTCGCAACTAGTATGCTCTCCCTGTTTGCTGTTCTCCCCTGTCAGGCCCAAAGCAAGAAGAAGATAATAGAGCAGCAGCCAGATACCATACCTTTTTTTAGAGGCATGGCTGTGGGTGTTGACCTGATAGGTCCCGTACAGTTGATGGTTAGCGACTATGGTCAGTACGAAGCATCTCTCCGTATCAATCTGAAAGACAAGTACTATCCTGTTTTCGAATTGGGTTATGGAAAGGCAGATGCCAGCGATGAGGCAACCCGAATCACCTACAAGACAAGCGCTCCCTATTTCAGATTGGGTGTAGACTGGAATCTTCTGAAGAACAAGCACGACGACTACCGTCTGTTTGGCGGTTTCCGTTATGCCTGCACCTATTATGAATATGACCTGAGCGCCCCACCCGTTACAGACCCAGTATGGGGCGGCAAAACACCCTATGGTGGAAATGGCATTTCCTGCAACTATCATTGGTTGGAAGGCGTAATCGGTATAGATGCCAAGATTTGGGGTCCCGTCCGCATGGGCTGGAGTTTCAGATACAAACGCCGCCTCTTCAAGAACGATGGAGAATTAGGCAACACCTGGTATGTGCCAGGCTACGGCAAGCAAGGAGGTTCCCGCCTTGGCGGAACATTCAATGTAACCCTAGAGATTTAAAGACATCATAATGTGTAAAGAATGAAAAAAAAGAAACTTATCTGGCAAATTCCATTTCTGTTGATACTTATCGTTGGTACCATCGTTATCATACGCCAGCAGCATAATACGCCCTATCAGAAAGATACCGGCTTTATCTTTGGCACCATCTATCACATTACCTATCAGAGTGATACCAACTACCAGCAAGAGATAGAAACAGAACTCAAGAAGGTAGACCAATCCTTGTCTCCTTTCAATAAGACCTCTGTCATCACACAGGTAAACCAAGGTAAAGATATTGAGGTAGACGAAATGTTTACCGAAGTATTCCGCATGGCAGAAAGCATCTCAAAAGAAACCAATGGAGCCTTTGATATCACGGTTGCCCCAATGGTAAACCTCTGGGGCTTTGGATTCAAGCAGGGGGTACCTCCTACGAAAGCCAAGATAGACAGTATCAAGACGCTGGTTGGTTATGAGAAAGTAGCCTTGGAAAAGGGACGCATCATCAAGCAAAATCCTAAGATCATGCTTGACTGTTCTGCTATCGCCAAAGGATATGGCAGCGACATTGTTGCCAGATTCCTGAAAAAGAAGGGTATCAGCAACTTTATGGTCGAGATTGGTGGAGAAATTGTAGTAAACGGTGTTAGCGAGAAACAAGTGCCTTGGCATATTGGTATCAACAAGCCAACAGACGATTCTACCAATACAAGCCAGGAAATACAGGATGTACTTGATATTACCGACATAGCCATGGCTACAAGCGGTAACTACAGAAACTTCTATTATAAAAACGGCAAGAAGTATGCACATACCATAGACCCGAAAACAGGCTATCCTGTGCAGCATAACATCTTATCAGCAACGGTTTTAGCCAAGAACTGTGCAACTGCCGACGCCTATGCCACCTCGTTTATGGTGATGGGAATGGAAGGCGCAAAACAGATTCTGAAAAAGCATCCCGATCTCTGTGCATATCTCATCTATGCTGACGAGAAAGGACAAAATAAGATTTGGTATTCACCATCTCTACAAAACAAGATATTAAATAAATAAACTTACATGTCAACCGATAGACTATACGACAGTTTGTTGTCTCTCCCTTTATTCCTGGGAATGACTCGCTATGACTTCCAAAATGTAGCAGGTAAGACCCGTTTTGACTTCCAAAAACTGGAAGCGGGTGAAACGATCGTTGAAGAAGGCACCAGTTGTACACGTCTATATTATTTAATCAGTGGAGATATTACGGTGATAACCCAAGCAGACGACTACGGCTATCAGGTAGAAGAAGACATTTCGGCACCGGAATCATTCCAGCTGGAACGACTTTTCGGTCTTACCCAGCGCTTCACCCACACTTATGTGGCAAAGAACAACTGCAGCATCATGTCAGTCAGCAAGCAAGAGATCATGAAGTTATCCGATGAATATGAAATATTCCGCATCAATCTTCTGAACTTGGTCTGCACCCAATCCCAGAAGAACAACCGCAGACTGTTCAGAGTTCCTGCCAAGACACTGAGTGAGCGTCTGATCCGTTTCTTCGAGAGCCACAGCGTGCGCCCGGCAGGCGAGAAAATCTTTCATATCAAGATGACCCGTTTAGCAGAAGAGATGAATGTAAAGCGCATCTATGTATCCAAAGCCCTCAACGAACTACAGTCAGAAGGACTTATCCAGCTAGAACGAGGCAGAATCTATATCCCAGCACTGGAAAATCTCATCAAACGCTAAAGAAAGTATAACGACCGATAAATATAAGTTAAAAACGTTTATTATCAAGGCAATAAAGCATTTTTTTGCTAACTTTGCAGCTAAAAAGTAACAATATGCAAGACAATAAAATACAAAATAGAACCAACCCATTCTTCGTGCCTTACAATACACCGCACGATACAGTACCATTCGAACGAATCCGTCTCGAAGATTATGAACCAGCATTCATGGAGGGAATCCGCCGTGATGACGAAGCCACAGACAAGATTGTAAACGATCCTGCAGAACCAACCTTTGAGAATACCATTGCAAGAGTTGATACCGAAAAGGGCGAACACTATTACGACCTCTTGAGCCGTGTATCTAACGTTTTCTCATGCATGATGAGTGCTGAAACCTGCGATGAGATGGAAGAGATTGCGCAGAAGATGAGTCCGATTCTCACCAAGCACGCAAATGACATCACGCTGAACAAGAAACTCTTCGAGCGCATCAAGTTCGTTCACGATCATCCCAACAGAGAACTGACTCCAGAAGAGAAGATGCTTCTGGACACCAGCTATGACGGATTCGTACGCAGCGGTGCACTCTTAGATGAAGAAGGCAAAGAGAAACTTCGCGAACTTACAGAAGAAGCCAGTATGCTCACTCTGCAGTTCTCACAGAATCTCTTAAAAGAAAACAAGGCATTTACGCTCCATATCACAGACGAAGCTCAGCTCGACGGACTTCCAGAAACTGCAAAAGCTGCCGCTGCGCATACCGCCAAAGAGCAGGAAAAAGAAGGCTGGATCTTCACACTCGATTATCCAAGTTATTCTCCTTTCATGACCTACTCTACCCAGCGTGAGCTCCGCAAACAGATGTATATGGCACGCAATACGGTATGTACCCATGATAACGAGCAGAACAACCTGGAAATCTGCAAACGACTGGTAAACCTGCGCAGAGAACTCGCCCAGTTGCTCGGTTTCGAAACCTATGCCGACTATGTTCTTCGCCACCGTATGGCAAGCAATACAGAACATGTATATAAACTTCTCAACGACCTGATAGAGGCTTATAAGCCAACGGCAGAAAAGGAAGTGAAAGAAGTGGAAGCCCTTGCCAAGAAGCTGGAGGGTAAAGATTTCGAAATGAGACCATGGGATTTCGGCTTCTATTCACATAAACTCCAGATGGAGAAATATAATCTCGATGCAGAAATGCTTCGCCCTTATTTCCAGCTGGACAAAGTGATAGACGGTGTGTTTGGCCTCGCCAACAAACTGTATGGCATCACCTTTAAGGAGAACAAAGAGATACCGGTATACCACCCAGACGTCAAGGCATACGAGGTGTTTGATAAAGACGGCAGCTATCTGGCTGTATTCTATGCCGACTTCTTCCCTCGCAAGGGCAAACAAGGAGGTGCCTGGATGACAGAATTCCAGGGACAGTGGATAGACCATAAGGGCAACAACATACGTCCTCACGTAAGTGTGGTAATGAACTTTACCAAGCCAACAGAGGAAAAGCCTGCTCTCTTGACATTAGGAGAAGTAGAAACCTTCCTCCATGAGTTTGGTCACAGTCTTCACGGCATGTTTGCCAATACCCGCTTCGAAAGTCTTTCGGGAACCAACGTATGGTGGGACTTCGTAGAATTGCCATCACAATTTATGGAGAATTATGCAATAGAGAAAGATTTTCTCCGTACATTTGCCTTCCACTATCAGACAGGTGAACCATTGCCAGATGAACTCATAGAGCGCATCATGAAGAGTCGCAACTTCATGACAGCCTACGGTTGCTTGCGCCAGGTAAGTTTCGGATTGCTTGACATGGCATACTACACCCAAAAGAAAGAATTTACTGCCGACATCATGCCTTATGAAAAGGAAGCCTGGAAAAAGGCGATGATATTGCCACAGTTGCAGGAAACCTGTATGACCGTACAGTTCTCCCACATCATGGCAGGAGGTTATGCCGCAGGATATTATAGCTACAAATGGGCAGAAGTACTGGATGCTGATGCTTTCAGCGTATTCAAGAAGAATGGAATCTTCGACCAGAAGACTGCTCAAAGTTTCCGTGACAACGTACTCTCTAAGGGTGGAACAGAGCATCCTATGGTTCTCTACAAACGGTTCCGTGGACAAGAGCCAACCATCGATGCACTGCTGGAACGTAACGAAATCAAGGTACAACATAAAGGATAAAAGGATGGCAAACGAACTTTCCAAACAAACCAAGCTCGACCTTCGCTATTTGCGAATGGCACGTATATGGGCTGAAAACAGCTATTGCAAACGCCGACAGGTAGGTGCACTGGTTGTAAAAGATAAAATGATTATCAGTGATGGCTACAACGGTACACCGAGCGGATTTGAAAATGTCTGTGAGGATAACAACGTAACCAAGCCATACGTTCTCCATGCAGAGGCGAATGCTATCACAAAACTGGCTCGCAGCAGCAATAACAGTGAGGGAAGTACGCTTTACGTCACCGCCTCTCCATGTATAGAATGTGCCAAACTGATCATACAGTCGGGCATCAAGCGTGTTGTATATGCAGAGAAATACCGTCTGGACGATGGTATCAAACTGATGCAACGAGCAGGAATCAAGGTAGAATACCTCAATCCTGATGAAAAGACATCTTCTGAAGAAGATTAGAGATAAGATAGATAAAACGTTAGTAAAAAGAGAATTGTTATGAACATGAGTAAGAATAAGACCAACCGCTTTATGCCATTCATCATGGCATTCTGTGTTGTGATAGGTATTATCATCGGAACATTCTTTTCCAACCATTTCTCTGGAAATCGCCTCAACGTTATCAATAGTGGAAGCAACCGTCTGAACAACCTGCTCCATCTTATTGATGACCAATATGTAGATCCCGTGAACATCGACTCGCTGGTAGATAAGGCAATTCCACAGATTTTAGCAGAACTGGATCCACATTCCGTATATATCAGTGCTAAAGACGCTGCTCAGGCTACCGACGATCTGAAAGGCTCGTTCTCGGGTGTAGGCGTAGAGTTTGTCATCCGCCAAGATACAATACATATACAGAATGTGATACAGAATGGTCCTGCCGAGAAAGCCGGACTTTTGGCAGGAGATAAGATTGTAGCCGTAGACGGCAAACCTTTTGTCGGCAAGATTGTAACCAATCAGGAGGCAATGCATCGCCTGAAGGGTCCAAAGGATACCAAGGTAAAAATCGGAGTTATACGATATGGAAGCAAGAAGGTTCAGACCTTTACCGTAACCCGAGGTGAAATACCGACAAAGAGTGTTACAGCAGCTTACATGCTTAACGACAAAACTGGCTACATCCGTATCAAGAACTTTGGCGAGAACACATATCCGGAAATGCTGATTGCTCTTGCCAAACTCTCACAGCAGGGATTCAGCAACCTCTGTATTGACCTTCGGGATAACTCAGGAGGTTACCTGACGGCAGCAGTAAACATGGCTAACGAATTCTTGCCAGACAAGAAGCTCATCGTTTACACCCAGGGACGCAAATCGCCTAGACATAACTATATGAGTGATGGTAAAGGTGCCTACCAGAAGATTCCGATGGTAGTTCTCATCAATGAAGGTTCGGCATCATCTGCAGAAATCTTTGCGGGTGCCATGCAGGATAATGACCGTGCTACCATCATCGGACGACGCTCGTTTGGTAAGGGACTGGTTCAGCAACAGATAGAATTCCCTGACCATAGCCTCATCCGTCTGACCATTGCGCGCTACTATACTCCTTCAGGAAGATGCATCCAGAAGCCATATACGCTGGGCGATGACAAGGATTATGAGCAAGACTTGCTTGACAGATACCAGCACGGAGAGTTCTTCTCACAGGATAGCATCAAGCATACAGGACCAGCTTATCATACAGGTAACGGCCGTATTGTCTATGGCGGAGGTGGTATCACCCCAGATATCTTTGTTCCTGAAGATACGCTCGGCATGACATCCTATTTCAAGGAGGCTAGTCTGAGTGGTCTCATCTTGCAGTTTGCCTTCACTTATACAGACGATAACCGTCCGAAGTTGAACAACTTCAAGGAGATGATGGAACTTGCCGATTATCTTGACAGTCAGGACATGGTTGAAAAGTTTGCCAGCTATGCTGATAAACGTGGTTTGAAACGTAGAAATCTTTTAATCAAGAAATCACACAAACTGTTAGACCGTGTCATCGACAGCCGTATCATCTACAACATGTTAGACGAGCAGGCATGGACCCAGTACATCAATCTTGAAGATCCAGTCATCAAAAAGACGCTGGATGTATTTGAGAACCATGCAGCATTTCCAAAGAAACCAGAGCCAGCCAAAAAACGCGCTGCGAAGAAAGAAAAGATAGCTATGGCGAATACGCCCTACAACTATTCTTCCTTACACCATAATAATTGTATGATAGCAAATGCTTAAGGCATGGACAAGAAAGAATTAAGAAAAATCATAAAAGACAGAAAGCGACAGTATTCCTCAAGACAACTTGAGGAACTGTCGCTTTCTGTATTATCACGTTTAGATTCCAACCCGCATCTTCAGAATGCCCAAACCATACTGATGTACTATTCGCTTCCTGATGAAGTGGACACCCATCATTATATAGACCAACTTGTTTCCAGGGGAAAACGGGTGATACTGCCCGTTGTGCTGGACGATACGAATATGGAACTGAGAGAATATTCCGGAGTTCAAGACCTGAAGGAAGGAGCCTATCATATACTTGAACCGAAAGGCAAGATTTATCCGGAAGAGAAATATCCTGAGATAGAACTTGCCGTAATCCCAGGTATGAGTTTCGATATGAAAGGCAACCGGTTAGGAAGAGGAAAAGGCTATTACGACAGATTTCTTGCCCAGATTCCACATGCATACAAAATAGGAATCTGTTTCGACTTCCAGAAAATCAAAGAGGAAGGACTCCTTCCTGTTACCCCTACAGATATATGC
>JAJWOH010000131.1:0-8671 GCA_021635485.1 Segatella copri
GAAAGGGCAGAAGCTCCTAGCCCAGGGCATCGCCCTGGGTTATTACGGGCGCAAACCTGTCGCCCTGTAAGGGCAAAAGCTTTAAAACTCCAGGCAATACATAAAGCTTTTGCCCTTACAGGGCGCCTTGCTGATTGCTATTATACCCAGGGCGATGCCCTGGGCTAGGAGCTTTTGGGCCTTCAGCCCGTTCTTGAACCACATACGAAAGTTCAGTGAATTATTTAGCTATGTATTTCTTGTTGTTGTAGATATAGATCCCTTTTTTGAGGCTGTTCAGGTCTTCACTTGACGCCTTTTCTTTAATAAGATTGCCTGCAAGGTCATAGATGTTGTTTTGCAGGATTTGCTTATTTGTGTTGATATTGGCGATGCCTGAAGTTGCTCCTGTATAGTCGCCTGTTAGGTTGTTCACCTCGTAATTAGTACTTTCCAACAGTTTGTTCTTATCCTTTGTGTTGGTGACTTTGCAACCATTCTTAAATGTAAGACCATCTACGTAGGCTAAGAACATTCCTTTCTGTGCCTCTACCTGTACATTGTCTAATGTAACATTCTTGACAGGACTCTCTGGCAATCCGTAGATATAGATAGGGAAGTAAGCCTTGGCACTCTTGTTGTATGGTGTGCCTGTAGACTTCACATTCTGAATAAGAATATCGCGGAAGGCAGGTGTCTTTGCGGTTACTTCTGCTGCTGTCGCTTCAGATGGTTTTGGCTTTGTACTCAGATTGTACCAAGTTTCGATATAGATAGGATTTCTCACTCCTGTCATTGTACAATTACGGAAGATGAGATTGTATACATCGCCACTTCTATCACGTTGTGATTTCAAGCGGAATCCACTATCAGTATTTTTGAAAGTGAGGTCTTCATAAATAATGTCATGCATGTTATTGGTGAAACTGCCAAATGAAGCACCATGTCCAGTACCCATTTTACAGTTCCAAACGTGTACATACTGAGCATTATCATCGCAAACTACGTTATCGTCACCAGTACTGATGTTACAGTCGTAGATGTTTACATGGTGTCCCCAGATAGAGATACCATCTGTGTTGTGTGATGGTTGCTCTGTCTTTGTATCTGAGGCTGGATTATAAATCGTCACGTCATGAATCGTTGCTTGGCTAGCCTTACCGCTATTGCTGATGGTAAGATTTACACCTGGAGTGTTCTGAATCTTTATATTTCTAACCATGAAACGAGAACCCTGTTCGAAGCGGATCATAGCTCCTGGATCGAAAGTCTCCTTGTTGTCGCGTGCCTTCCACCAGCGTGTTCCCTGACCATCAATAATAGAAGTTTCTCCTTCACCCTCTATAACAATATCACTCTGTTTTCTGTTTTTGCAACCGATGAAGAGTGTTTTGTTGTTAGGCGCCTTGCCATATTCCACGAGCTTCAATGTAGCACCTTTGCAAAGGTGGAGAATGGTTTTTGACTTGATGCTGAGTACCTCAGTTTTACTTGTCATCTGATCTGTGCTACCAAACATCCAGGTACCGGCAGGAATCACGACCATACCTCCGGTAGTAGACACTGCATCGAGTGCTTTCTGGATAGCCTTGGTGTTGTCTGCAGCAGAAGTAGAGGCACCATAATCCTTGATGTTAAACGTGTTTGCCGATGTGATGGCAGGCAACTGTGGCAGGGCAACAGCAGTCCACCCTTCAGGAGTGTTCTGTGCATTCTGCTCGGCTGTGATACCTGCGAAAGTTTGTGCTTTTGCGAACATAGGCAGAGCCATGAGTGCTGCCAGCACGACTGTCTTAATGATTGATTTCTTCATTTCTTCTTAGGTTTATTTATTTTATTATTTTCTTTTTCTATAAGATTTTGTGCAAAGTTACGACATTTTTGCTTACCGCATGCAGATAGTGAGCGAAAAACTACGAAAACGATTACGTATACCTTGCCTATAGAACAAAAAGAAAGACCGCATCCGTAGGGAATTATCTCCCTAGGATACGGTCTTAAACCTAATGATTAACGTATGTCCTGATAGGTTTTGTTATCAACATAATGACTTTGATTAGTAACCAGGATTCTGGTCAGCTAATGTCAGTTGGTCATTGGCATCAATTGCAGCCTGTGGGATAGGGCGAAGAAGCTTCTTGCCGATATACTGGGCAGCCTTGTCTCCCATCTCATGGTTATACTTGGTGCAACGTGTTACCAGGGTCTGTGTTCTTCGAAGATCCATCCAGCGTGCCTCATTACCGAAGTTCTCGCATGCATTCTCATCAAGGATGTCATCGATAGTGATAGTTCCTGTAAGTGCAGAAAGACCAGCGCGCTGGTGAACCTCGTTGAGTCGTGCCAATGCCTTAGGATTATCACCAGCCTTCAGATAAGCCTCAGCTGCTACGAGATACATCTCTGGCAAAGTGATGATATGGATGTCGCGATAGCAGGTGTTCTTCTCTGTCTTAGCAGTCTTGCTGTCGTCAAACTTCTTGCATGGACTGGAACCATATACCAGTTGCTGGTTATCGTAATATTCCATATCTCTGCCGTCCATATTCTGTGCTTCCTTGCTCTGTGAATCCATCGGAATGCGATAGGTGTTTGCTCTGTTGGCAGGATCTATAGCCTTCCATGCTTCAAAGTCGGCATCAGTTTCATACCACGCAGAATAGTAACGGGTTACTGGCTTACCTACCAGACTCTCACCATTCTTGTACCAGGTCCAGTAACCGGTACCTGCAGCATTTCCTTTGTTTATATCTGGCAATTCCTTCATGAAGGTAGCATCGTAACGCTGGTCTCCCTTCTTGAAACAATGCAAGGCATAGAGGGTTGGTACATAGCTGGAGGTTGTAGCCTTGATGTTATCCTCGTTTCCACCCAGATAGTTGCAGTAGTAACCGCTCCATTCTGTACCACCTGATGTTGTATTGTTGGCTGTAGCCAAATCATATTCCACATCCCAAAGGAACTCTTCGTTGTCATCGCCCGATCCGTCTGCCTTCCAGAGCTTGGCAAATGGGGTAGTCAGTTTTCTGCCTGCAATCACCTCATCGGCAAGAGCTGCTGCCTTGGAGAAGTAGTCTTGTTTGTTGAGGTCCCATGCTGCAGAAAGGTAGGTTTTGGCTAGGATAGCCTTGGCTGTTTCCTGGCTGATTCTGCCGCCACCCTTGGTAGCTGTAGAAGCTTGGAGCACATTCTTGCTGATAACATCTTCGAGTTCGCTGATGATATAGGCATATACATCTGCAGCAGAAGACTTAGGATATCCTGTGTCTGCTGTGGTGAGGAAGTCCTTCATGATAGGCACACCACCGAAGTTGTTTACCAGGAGATAATACTCGTAAGCAGCCAATACACGGGCTTCGCCTACAAGCTGCCCCTTAGTCTTTTCATCAACTTGGGCTGTCTGTGCATAATATGACACAGAGTTGGCTGCACGGATACCTGCATAGAGGTAAGTATAGAGATTCTTGATGTCCGTATTTTCTGGAGTCAGAGTCTCGTAAGTGTTCAATGGCTCGTTCATCTTGTTACGGGCATCGGCATACATATCTGTACCTGCTGAAAAACAGCTTGTGAACAGAGGTGCTGCATAAACGTTTTGCAGATGCTGATAGGCATCATTGACGAGGCTATTGAAGCCTTCTTTTGTAGCAAATGTCTGTTTATCAGTTACATTCGACTTGTTGCTAGCATCCAGGAAGTCGCTGCAACTTGTCATGGTTCCCATGCAGCACGCCGCCAATGCTACGCTATATAATATCTTTTTCATAATTGTTTATTCATTTAATGAGATTAGAACTTAAGATTTACACCAAACTGGTAGGTTACAGATGATGGACCGCCATTCTGTAGATTCTGTGATGCCCACTCTGGGTCGAAGCCCTTGTAGTTGGTGAAGCAGAATGGGTTCAGAACGTTTACATAAACACGGAGGTTTCTGATACCTGCCTTGTTTACTACGTTCTTTGGCAAGGTGTAACCCAGGGTGATGTTCTTAACCTTGGTGAAAGAGGTCTTCTGATACTGGAAGCCTTCTCCCTTGGCTGAACCCTTGTCGCCGAAGTAACCACCCATGGATGTATCGCTGTTGTTTGGATAAGGATACTTTCCGTAGTGGGTTTCTGTTGCGGTTGTTATATCACCTGTTGCATGATCGATGATTGGCGCTCCCTTTGGTATGTAGTAATCCAGCTGCATATGGGCATTACCACGGTCGCTATATTTCATATACTTCTCGTGGAAGTAGCTGCGTGACCAGAATCCGCTCTTGGTATAGAACATGATAGAGAAGTCGAAGCCCTTGAAGTAAACATTGGTAGAGAAACTGCCGGTCCAACGTGGATCGGTGCAACCATAAATCTGCTTATCATTGTCGTCAATCTTACCGTCATCGTTCCAATCGTTAACGGCTACCTGACCTTCATACCATTTATATTTAGTGCCATACTTCTCATAGAATTCCTTCAGGGTATAGTGCTTGTCACCATTCATGGTGTGCATGGTTACACCCTTGTCGGTGATGACATCTGTATGGGTATAGTCACGGAGTACGTTCAGTGGCTCACCGATAAACCAGTTGTTGGCAACCTCATCAACCTTACCATTACTCAACTCCTTAATCTTGTTCCAGTTGCGGGCGAAGTTTACGTTCGCACTCCAGGAGAAGTCTTTCTTGTTGATGATGTTAAAGTTCAAACCGAGTTCAATACCTCTGTTCTGGACAGAACCTACATTGAAGGTTGAAGTCTTCTCACCGGTTTCGATAGGCACTGAACGAGACATGATCTGACCATCAGAAAGACGGTTGTAGAAGTCGGCTGTTACATTGATGCGGTTCTTCAGGAAACTCAGGTCGAGACCGAGGTCAAACTCCTTTACTTTCTCCCAGATGAGTTCTGTATTTATCAATCCGTTAGGATGATAACCCTGTACCTCTTTGCCGTCAATAGTTACATATGTTGGACCTGTAGCTGAAGCGATAGTTACATAGTCACCTACATTGTTGTTACCGGTAACACCGTATGACAGACGGAGTTTAGCATTGTCCAACCAGTTGCTGAACTGCTTCATCCATGCTTCATCCGAGAAACGCCATGCTGCAGCTACAGAAGGGAACCAGCCCCAGCGGTTGCCGTCTGCGAAACGGGAACTACCATCGGTACGGAGTGTAGCTGTAGCCATGTAGCGGCCCTTGTAAGAATAGTTGGCACGGAAAGCGAATGACTCCAGTGATGACTCTGTATAGTCGCTTGAGAGTACCTTGTCGCCGCTGGCTGTTCCCAGGTTGTGGAATGTCGTGTGGTCGCTGGCGATACCCTTGCCCTCTTCATACTGGTATTCAGTGTTGCTCTTGTAGAGTGAGAACAATGCCATGGCACCAATGGTGTGGTCGCCAAATGTGCGGTTATAGTCAAACTGGTTGTCCCAAGTCCAGTCTACACGGGTTGTATTGGCAACAGAACCGAAGTTGGTCTTGTTTTTCTGGTAGTAAGTAGAACCTACATCATTACCCTCTTTGATACCTGTTGCATAGAAGATGCCCTGGCGCTTGTGAGAGTAGTTAGGAGAGAAGGTGGTTGTAAACTTCAATCCCTTGATGATGTTGGCACGCAGGTAGAAGTTACCCATCAGTCGGTACTTTTTGGTCTCATTGGTATAGTTACCGTCATTCAAATCGATGAGTGGGTTGTATGTAGATGTAAACTGTGCGTCAGATTCAAAGGCAGCCTTTGCTCCCGGATTAGGAATCAGGTTGCCATCTGCATCTGTAGGAGATACGAATGGGTTGAAATAGAATGCATTCACGTATGGAGAATAAGTAGCATCGGTACATACATCCTGGGTGCGGCTCATTGACATGTTGGCAGAGAAACCTGCTTCAAAAATCTTGGAGAGCTTGGCATCCATAGATCCCTTGAAGTTGAAACGTTCATAGTCGTTGCCCTTGAATACGTTCTCTTCTCCCTGATACCCCATACCTACACGGTAGTTGACCTTGTCAGTAGCACCGGCAGCACTGATAAAGTGGTTCTGCTGGGCGGCTGTACGGGTTACTTGCTTTTTCCAGTCGTAACCATCGAAGCTTGGATCCATCATCAGTTCATAAAGTTTGGAATCTTTATAGCTGGTTGCTCCCTTGCGGGCAAGGAAGGCTGAATTCAAATCGGTATCCTTGATGATGTAATGTGGATGTCCGTCTGCATCAACACCTTTGCGGCTTGAGCCATCGTAGCTCTTTCCGTCGAGAGTGGTATATCTGGCAAAACGATAATCCATAAATTCGTTGGCATCCATAAACTCAGGCATGCGTGCCGTCTTCTTGATACCATAATATCCATCATAAGAGATAGTTGCCTTCTGTGCCTTGTCTGCACCCTTGCTGCCCTTGGTGGTAATCATGATGACACCGGCAGAAGCACGGGAACCGTAGATGGCGGTAGAAGATGCATCTTTCAATACGTCGATGCGGTCGATATCGTCAGGGTTGAGGAAGTCCATGTTGTCGCAAACTACACCATCGATAACATACAATGGCTGTGCCTGCTTGTTGATAGAAGCCTGTCCACGAACCTGAATATTGAAGCCTGCACCTGCACGGCTACCAGACTGGGTGATGTTAACACCAGGAACAGAACCCTGCAGAGACTCTGCAAGATTGGTAGTACCACGAGCGGCAATCTTTTCTGAGTTAACAGATGCGATAGAACCGGTTACGTCGCGTTTGCGCATAGTACCGTAACCAACGACAACGACCTCATCGAGAGCTGCATTGTCATCTTCAAGTACGATGTTCCATGTTTTCTGACTTCCTACTTTCACTTTCTTAGGCTTACAGCCGATGTAGCTGAAAGTCAAGACCGCATTAGGGTCAGCGTTCTGGATGGTAAACTTACCGTCAAGGTCGGTGATACCACCAGCCTTACCATTCTGGTCAGTAATGGTTACACCAATCATTGGCTCGCCATTAGCATCCTTAACGGTACCTTGGATTGTTTTCTGCGCAAAAGCGAGGAAACAAACCGAACTCAAGGTCAGTGCCATGCTGGCACGTTTCAGTTGTTGATACATAACGATGTTTGTTTTGTAGGTTATTATTATATCTTGTTAAGTTTTGGTCTAATTGAACTTACTAGCGATTAGTTGTTGTCGTGTTTAATTCTCAATAGATCATAAGGAATCTTAGATTTTTTATTATAATCTTAGATTTCTGCTACAAAAGTAACAAAAATTATTTAATGGCGAATAAAATTAATGAAAAATCTAACGTAAACGTTTTCGGAAGTGTTGGTTTTACAATATATTCAAGTTTCGCAAGTTCAGAAGTTAAAGGAGTTAAAGGAGTTATCGCTCCCTACGGTCGCTGAGGAGTTAAGACAATAGTCTTTTTGGCGTATTTTTTAAGCAGCAAGACATACGTCTTAACTCCTTAACTTCCTTAACTCCTTTAACTTCCTGATATGCGAAAGTTCAGCAATATAGCCTTTAATGGTGTTGATTCAGGCATGCAAGTGAGGCTTATTTGATGGGGCAGGAGGTAGCCGGAATTACGTCACGACGTATCTGTTGCTGCGTCGTGACGCACCGGTTATTACGTCGGGACGCAGCAAATGCTACGTCGTGACGTAATTTCAGCAGCCCTAGGTAAGCGGATCCGCTTACCATAGGGGCGTGGTAATAGGTGACAATAAGTGACAATAAAAATACCGCTTATTGCCACCCGTTATACGTTCATTATCAGATAGTTATATCACGAGTGGCAGATGTGATAACAAAATCGAAGAAAAACTTCTACAGAAGTCTTTAACCACAAGAAAACAAGTTAGAAATAGCATAAAGAGGGTTGACTAATCAGTTATTTTTAAAAAGTCAGAGGTTTCTGTTGGCTCGAAGATATGACTGCGCTGGCTCGAAGATATGACTGCGCTGACTCGAAGATATGGCTGCGCTGGCTGAATGAAGTGGCTGAGTTAGTTGACAGAAGTGGTTGAAGTTCCCCAAAAAGATGGAATGTCATCGCACTTATGACACGCCCTCTATTATTCTTACTGAACTTTAGCAAGTGGTTTAAGAACGGGCTGAAGGGGCATAACTTGCGAAAGGATGTGATTAAATAAGCAAAAGGAGACGTCTCTTTGGGTTCAAGGAGACGTCTCTTTGGGTTCAAGGAAACGTCTCTTTTAGTTTAAAGAGATAGTTTCTTAGGTTGAAGGAGACAGTTTCTCGAAGGTTGTCACCAGGCTCAGCAGGTCTGCTGAGCCTAGTCAGCAGAGCTGCCGACTGCAGTCAGCAGCTCTGCCGAGCCTAGTGACAACACCTTTTAATCGTACAACTACAACCCTTATAGTCGTACAACCATACACCCTATAGTTGTACGACCATACACCCTATAGTTGTACAACCATAACCCATTTAGTTGTACAACAATAACCCATTTAGTCGTACGACCATAACCCTTTTAGTCGTACAACCATAACCCATTTAGTCGTACAATCATAACCCATTTAGTTGTACAACCATAACCTATTTAGTTGTACAACCATAAACGCAAGCCCGCCAGGCGTTCTTTTTACGCCTAGCGGGCTTGCGCTTTTTTACTTTCTGAACTTTCGCATGTGGTTCAAGAACGGGCTGAAGGCCCAAAAGCTCCTAGCCCAGGGAGGGCACTGAAAAAGTCCCTTTATGGGTTATGTTAGTT
>JAJWOH010000132.1:0-8615 GCA_021635485.1 Segatella copri
TTGCGCCGATGGTACTGCAATGCAATGCGGGAGAGTAGGTAGCCGCCTCCTTTTAATTTCAGAAGCCTCGATTACGAAAGTAGTCGGGGCTTTTCTGTTTAATAACACTGGCTATTTAGTATAATTACCCTTGCTATATAATATAATAACCCCTCGCTATTTACCATAATAGCAAGGGGTATTTTTGCGATATTCTGAGTGTTTTGCCTACTGCTTGGTGAATTTCAGATTTTTAGGAATCTTCACCCATTTCCGGTTTCGGGCAATTTTCAGGTTACTTCCATCTTTCTGCTGCAACTCGTAACTACCATCGGGTAAGGCTATGAGGTCGGCAGTAAGATCTTCGCTCCCGTAATCATTGATAATGGATAGATGAGCGGTCTTTCCTTCTATGTCAGCATCTGTAATCAGCCATTTGCGACTATCACGTCTGTCACCGAAATATCCGGGCATTTCACCGAACAGTTCCTGTCCTGGAACCTTGAGGTTCTTATGGTAGAAGTCTATATTCATATAGACATCATACTCTTTGTTTGTAATCTTCCCCTTGAATAGGGTGCTGTCTGTTTGTGCCATACTAGATATACTAATTAGGCATAATAATGTTGCTAAAATCTTTCTTTTCATCTCTTTTTTCAATTAACTGCGACAAAGTTATTCATTTAAATCAAGAAAACTGCATTTTTTTTAGGATTTTAATAAGATTAATTCGTTTTTTTGCAAATATTTATCTATCTTTGCGGTGTTTATTGATAATTATATATGGAAAAGAAAAGATTATTTCCAGATTACATATTTGAGTCTAGTTGGGAAGTGTGTAATAAAGTTGGTGGTATCTACACCGTTCTTTCAACTCGAGCTAAGACTCTTACGGAAAGGTTAAAGGATCAACTAATCTTCATTGGTCCTGATTGTTGGGGAGACAAGGTTAATCCTTATTTCTCTCAAGATGATACGCTTTATGCGGCGTGGAAAACAGAAGCTCTGAAAGAGGGCTTAAAGGTTAAAGTAGGTAGATGGAATATACCGGGAGAGCCAGTAGCTGTTTTAGTAGATTTCAATCCTTACTATGCTGTTAAAGACCAGATCTATGGACAACTATGGCAGGACTATCAGGTTGATAGTCTTCATGCTTATGGTGACTATGACGAAGCATCGATGTTCTCTTATGCTGCCGCTCTGGTAGTAGAGAGTTTCTACAAACATGTCGTTGGAAAAGGCAAGAAAGTTATCTATCATGGAAATGAATGGATGACAGGGCTTGGTGTGCTCTATGTGAACAAGCATCTTCCTGAGGTGGCTACTGTGTTCACCACGCATGCTACAAGTATCGGTCGTAGTATTGCCGGTAATAATAAGCCTCTTTACGATTATCTTTTTGCCTATAATGGTGATCAGATGGCGCAGGAACTCAATATGCAAAGCAAGCATTCTATAGAAAAGCAGACTGCTAAGTATGTTGATTGTTTCACAACAGTGAGTGATATTACTGCCAACGAGTGCAAGGAATTGCTCGATAAACCGGTAGATTTCGTTTTGCCTAACGGATTTGACAATAGTTTTGTACCTAAAGCAAGTACCTTTACAAAGAAACGTAAGGAGGCAAGAAAGCGTTTGCTCGATGTAGCCAATGCTTTGATGGGTACAGATTTGGATGATGATACGCTCATCGTTTCTACCAGCGGACGCTACGAGTTCCGCAACAAGGGTATCGATGTCTATATTGAGGCTATGAACCGCTTGCTTCGTGACAACAATTTGAAGAAGAATGTATTGGCATTCATTGACGTACCTGGTTGGGTAGGAGATCCACGTCAGGATCTGTTGGATCGTCTGAATAGCGGTAAGAAGTTTGACACGCCATTGGAGGTTCCGGAGATTACCCATTGGTTGCATAATATGAGTCATGATAATGTATTGGGTATGCTGAAGTACTTCAACATGCATAATAATAAGGAAGACAAGGTGAAACTGATATTCTTACCTTGCTACTTGACAGGCGATGATGGCATTATCAACAAGAGCTACTATGATGTAGTGTTGGGTAATGACCTCTGTATCTATCCTTCTTATTATGAACCATGGGGATATACTCCATTGGAGGCTGTTGCGTTCAAGGTGCCTTGTATCACCACCGATTTGGCTGGTTTCGGTCTTTGGGCTAACTCAGAGAAGGGAAGTTACAGTGAGATAGAGGATGGTGTGAAGGTTATCAAGCGTACCGACTATAATTATTCTGAGGTAGCTGATGCTATCAAGGATACCGTAGCTAAGTACTCGGGATTCACCAAGACACAGGTGAACAAGTGTCGTAAAAATGCTGAGATTCTTTCAGAAAAAGCATTGTGGAAACACTTTATCGAGTATTATTATGATGCTTATGACCTTGCCCTGCGCAAGGCTGAAGTTCGTATGAAGAAATAATAATCTCTCTCTTGATGGCGTAAGCCATAAAACAAATATTTGGATTCTGCAAGAATCGCTATGTTTGCAAGATAGAAAATATACATCTTAAAAATAAAACACAATGAAAATTAAGGCAGACTATGCTAATGCTCCTCAATGGAAGGAGACAACCATTAAATCAAGCCTTCCTAAGGAGTTGAAGTGCTTGGATGAAATCGTTCACAATATGTGGTGGGCATGGAATTATGAAGGTCGTGACTTGTTCAAGAGTCTTGATCCAGACTTGTACGAGAAGTGTAATGCTAACCCTGTATTGCTCTTGGAACGTTTGAGCTACGACCGCAAGGAGGCTATTGTTAAGGATAAGGAGACAATGGCTAAGGTGAAGAACGTCTATAAGATGTTCCGTGCGTACATGGATGTGAAGCCTAATGCTAAGCGCCCTTCAGTTGCTTACTTCTGCATGGAGTATGGTATTAACCAAGTGGTTAAAATCTACTCTGGTGGTCTTGGTATGCTTGCTGGTGACTACTTGAAGGAGGCTTCTGACAGCAACGTGAATATGTGTGCTGTTGGTTTCCTCTACAGATATGGTTACTTCAAGCAGTCTTTGAGCATGGACGGTCAGCAGATTGCTAACTATGACGCTCAGAACTTCAACTCTCTCCCTATCGAGCGAGTATATGATGAGAATGGTAACCCATTGGTAGTTGATGTGCCTTACACAAACTATCAGGTACATGCATACGTATGGCAGATGAATGTAGGTCGTATCAAGTTGTATCTTCTGGATACAGATAATGATATGAACTCAGAGTTCGACCGTCCTATCACTCACTCTCTCTACGGTGGTGACTGGGAGAACCGTTTGAAGCAGGAGATTCTGCTCGGTATCGGTGGTATGCTTGCATTGAAGAAGATGGGTATCAAGAAGGATATCTATCACTGCAATGAGGGTCATGCAGCTCTCTGCAACTTGCAGCGTCTCTGCGACTACATCGAGGAGGATGGCTTGAACTTCAACCAGGCTCTCGAGTTGGTTCGCGCTTCTTCTCTCTATACTGTTCATACTCCAGTGCCAGCTGGTCATGACTACTTTGACGAGGCTCTCTTCGGCAAGTACATGGGTGGCTATCCACAGCGCCTTGGCATCTCTTGGGATGAGTTCATCGGTATGGGTCGTGAAAATGCAGATGATCACAACGAGCGTTTCTGCCTCTCTACATTCGCATGCAACACTTGCCAGGAGGTTAATGGTGTAAGTAAGCTTCACGGTTGGGTAAGCCAGCAGATGTTCGCTAATATCTGGAAGGGTTACTTCCCAGAGGAAAACCACGTAGGTTATGTAACCAATGGTGTTCACTTCCCAACTTGGACAGCAACAGAGTGGCGTAAGCTCTACGATACATATTTCGACAAGAACTTCATGAACGACCAGAGCAACGAGGAAATCTGGCATGCCATCTACAAAGTTTCAGATGCAGAAATCTGGAATACCCGTATGGCATTGAAGAAGAAGCTCGTAGCTTATATCCGTGAGAAGTTCACCCAGACATGGTTGAAGAACCAGGGTGATCCTGCTCGTGTAGTATCTTTGCTCGAGCGTATCAACCCTAACGCTTTGATGATTGGTTTCTGCCGTCGTTTCGCTACATACAAGCGTGCTCACCTGCTCTTCACCGACTTGGATCGCTTGTCTAAGATTGTTAACGATCCTGAGCACCCAGTATTGTTCTTCTTCTCTGGTAAGGCTCACCCAGCTGATGGTGCTGGTCAGGGCTTGATCAAGCGAATCTTCGAGATTAGCCAGCGTCCAGAGTTCCTCGGTAAGATTATCTTCTTGGAGGACTACGATATGACTTTGGCTCGCCGTCTGGTTTCAGGTGTTGATATCTGGATGAATACTCCTACACGTCCATTGGAGGCTTCTGGTACATCTGGCGAGAAGGCTGAGATGAATGGTGTTGTCAACCTCTCTGTACTTGATGGTTGGTGGGTAGAAGGTTACCGCGAGGGTGCTGGTTGGGCTCTTCCTGAGAAGCGTACATACCAGAACCAGGGTTACCAGGATCAGCTTGATGCTGCTACTATCTACAACCTCTTGGAGAACGACATCATCCCTATGTATTACAACAAGAATAAGGAAGGCTTCAGCAAGGAGTGGATCCAGGTAGTAAAGAACTCTATTGCTACTATCGCTCCTCACTATACAATGAAGCGCCAGTTGGATGACTACTATGATAAGTTCTACAATAAGCAGGCTGCCCGCTTCAAGAAGTTGAGCGCTAACGACAATGCACTTGCTAAGGAGATTGCACTCTGGAAGGAGAGCGTTGCTGAGCGTTGGGATGGTATCCACGTTGTATCTAAGGACGACTGCATGCTGATGGCTGCTGAAACTGGTCAGAAGATCAAGGTTCAGTATGTTATCGATGAGCAGGGCTTGAACGATGCAGTAGGTTTGGAACTTGTTGTATTGAAGGAGCAACCAGAGGATGGCAAGCAGATTTATGCTGTTTATCCATTCAAGATGGTTGGTCACGAGGGTAACAACTTTACATTCGAGGCTGAGGTTGAGCCAATCAATGCTGGTTCATTCAAGACAGGCGTACGTATGTATCCTAAGAATGATAAGTTGCCACACCGTCAGGACTTCTGCTACGTAAAGTGGTTGAACTAATATAATAGCGACATTGTCACATTATAAATATATGAATCCTGTATCTCTTTTGGGGATACAGGATTTTTTTGTTTGAAACCGAACAATGAACAGTGTTATTGTAGTTGTGAAAAGTGAATTGTGAAAAGTGAATGTAGATTAGAAACTGGGGAAGAATGGAATCATAAAAAAGGAGTCTTCCTTTTTAAAAGAAAGACTCCTTGTAAACTTGTATGATGATATTTCTTTATACCAGATACTGGGAAGAGATACTCTCGTTATCCTCAACACGGCGAATGGTTTCTGCAAACATATCTGCAATAGAAATCTGCTTAACCTTTGCGCAACGCTTGGTGTAAGGGATGGAATCTGTGAATACTATCTCCTCAAGAGCTGAATCCTGAACACGCTCAGATGCAGGACCACTCATCACGCAGTGAGATGCACATGCACGAACAGTCTTTGCACCAGCCTGCTTCATGATGTCGGCAGCCTTCGTGATAGTACCGGCTGTATCGACCATATCATCAATGATGACAACATTCTTGTCTTTTACATCACCGATAATCTGCATGCTTGCTACTACATTGGCGCGAGCACGGGTCTTGTTGCAGAGCACGAGAGGGCAGCCGAAGTACTTAGCATAAGTGTTGGCACGCTTAGAACCACCAACGTCTGGAGAAGCAATGACCATATCCTTGAGGCGTAAGCTCTGCAGGTATGGCAAAATAACGCCAGATGCATAGAGGTGATCTACAGGAACATCAAAGAAGCCCTGAATCTGGTCGGCATGGAGATCCATGGTGATGAGACGGTCGATACCGGCAACGCTGAGCAAGTCGGCTACCAGTTTAGCGCCGATGCTGACACGTGGTTTGTCCTTGCGATCCTGACGGGCCCATCCGAAGTAAGGTACAACAGCAATAATATGGCGGGCAGAAGCACGCTTTGCTGCGTCAATCATCAGGAGCAACTCCATCAAGTTGTCTGAATTAGGGAATGTGCTCTGTACGAGGAATACATCGCGTCCGCGGATAGACTCCTCGAAAGATACGCCAAATTCACCATCAGAGAACTTGGTTACAACCAAATTACCCAGTGGGCAACCTAAACTAGCGCAGATTTTTTCTGCAAGGTATCTCGAGTTAGTACCAGAGAATACCAAAAAAGAGTTCTTGTCACTCATTTCTATTAGTGTTTATGTGTATTAATAGTTATTTTTATCTATTTTCATGTAGGGGGATGAATCTTTTTCGGGAAACACCGGGTTAGCTGATAGCCTTTCTCAATTTCTCGAAGTGAAGAATCAGCTCTTTGAAATCGCGCTCGTTGTGAATGTCGAAACGGTTCCAGAGATCTCCACAGATTACTACTCCTCCAAATCCGAGTTCCTTGGCAATCTTGAGATTTTCCAGACTCATGCCTCCCAAGGCGTATACCTTCTTGTCTATGAGTCCTGCTTTGGCTGCATTCTCAAGCTGCTGCAGATTGAAGGAAGACTTTTCGTCTTTAAACTCAATGCAGTCGAAGATGTTTTTCAGAAACACATAGTTTGATTTCTTCTTCATCTCTTTCAGCATCGAGAGATCTGTGCAGGTGCGACTGAACTTGCCTTTGTATCCATCCGGTACCGGTGCTAGCGGATCGTCTATATGGATTCCTGCTAAATCATACTCCTGTTTGAGGTAATAATGATCATGAACAGTAATCTTGCGAAGATAGTCTTCAGGCAGTAACGTGAGCAGTCGCTCAGCATACATTGGTGACGAACCTGGCTTGAAAAGATGCAGGTTGTCCATGCCCTCGTCGAACAGCGAGGATAGTATTTTATCTTCTTCCACAAAGAATGTGGACTTGGTCATTATCGCTAATTTCATCGTCAAAATGATTTTTATGATGCAAAAGTATTAAAAAAAACGCAAACTAGCAATTATATTCGGGATAAAAAGCTATCTTTGCACCATAAAATTAATATTTATCAAGTTATGCAAGTAAATTTAGCGAATTTTAATGAGATTCATCGACCAATTTACGTTTTAGAGGAAGAACGTTTGCGACACAATCTGTCGCTCATCAAGAGTGTGGCTGAGCGTGCCGATATGGAAATTATTCTAGCTTTTAAGGCTTATGCTCTTTGGAAGACATTTCCGATTTTCAGAGAGTATATTTCTTCGACCACGGCCAGCTCTCTTAGCGAGGCAAAACTGGCGTATCATGAATTCGGCAGTAAGGCGCATACTTTTTCGCCGGCTTATACCGATTATGAGATTGATGAGACAGCTCAATGCTCAAGTCATCTTACTTTCAACTCGCTTACGCAATATGAGCGATATCATGAACGGGCTCGTAGGGCAAATTCTGACATCAGACTGGGATTGAGAGTAAATCCGGAATATTCTGAAGTCGGAACATTGCTGTATAATCCGTGTGCACCTGGAACCCGGTTCGGTGTATCGGCAGATAAATTGCCTCAAACTTTGCCTTCAGATATAGAAGGATTCCATTGTCATTGTCACTGCGAGAGTGGGGCGGATGTCTTTGAACGTACGTTAGCTCATATCGAAGAGAAATTCTCTCCTTGGTTTCCGCAGCTGAAATGGATCAATTTCGGTGGAGGTCATCTGATGACCAGGAAGGATTATGATGTGGAACACCTTATTAATATAATAAAGGGATTTCATCAGCGTTATCCTCATCTTAAAATTATCATGGAACCTGGTAGTGCCTTTGGGTGGCAGACCGGGCCGCTTGTAACTCAAGTAGTAGATGTGGTTGAAGATAAAGGTATCAGGACAGCTATCATAAATGCCAGTTTTACCTGTCATATGCCCGACTGTCTGGAGATGCCGTATATGCCAGCTGTCAGAAATGCAGAAACCCTGGAGGTTGATAATCCGACGAAGGCTCCTGAGGGCGCACATATATATAGAATAGGTGGCAACAGTTGTCTGAGTGGAGATTTTATGGGCTTCTGGAAATTTGACCATGAATTGCAAATAGGCGAGAATGTTATTTTCGAAGATATGCTGCATTACACTACGGTAAAGACAAATACCTTTAATGGAATCACTCATCCATCAATAGGAATCGTACATTTAGATGGAAAATTGGAAATTCTAAGAGATTTCAGCTACGAAGATTATCGCAGTAGGATGGATTAGTATAATTTCCATTTTCCCGATTTTTCTGCCGGATGAGTTTAAAAATCGGCAAAATAAGGCTTAAAATGTGTGTTTTGCTCACTAAAAAGGGCAAAATGCACATTTTTTTTCAAAAAAATCGAAGAAAAGTTTGGTAATTCAGAAAAAAGTAGTACCTTTGCACTCGCATTCAGAGGAACGCTCCTAAGTAATAGGAAAAACTGCGGAAATAGCTCAGTTGGTAGAGCACAACCTTGCCAAGGTTGGGGTCGCGGGTCCGAGTCCCGTTTTCCGCTCATTTTTTTTGGAAACAACATCAAGTTTTATCTTGGTTAGATAATTGATGACAATATACTTGGAGAGGTGGCGGAATTGGTAGACGCGCTACTTTGAGGGGGTAGTGACAATTG
>JAJWOH010000289.1:0-1655 GCA_021635485.1 Segatella copri
ATGGAACCAGGACTACTGGAATAATGGTTCTAACAGCTCTCAGAACAATTACCTGCTGTCTGAGGCTCAGACCCTTATTGGCGACTGGAGAGGCTCTGTGCTGCTCTCTGAGCTTGCAGAGGATGGGCAGTCACGTGACAATTACAGTTTCAATGCCGAGATGACGTTCTATCAGACGGGTAACAGGGTTAATACTCTCTGCGGTGATGGTATAGAACAGGATTATATTGAAGAAACGGGTGAAACCCAGACCCTGAAGTTTACCTGGTATATCGATAATAATGGTGATATTTATATCCGTTATAATAAATCTGGTTTTACTTATGTGATGGATTTGGGCTCTTCTCAGAGTGGTTTCTATCTAGGTGAAGAAAAGGGCCGTGATGTGTTCTATGGTTATATGATAGGAACAGGAGCAGCTAAGGGTGATGTGATGCAAATCGATCTGGAACGTTACAATCCGAGTGGGGCCCGTAAGAAGACCCGTTCTGCTGCAACCGATTCCGTAGCTCCTAGCTTCGGTAAGGCTATCGGTAGGGCATTCATGCCACATGCAATCAAGAAGTTGCCGAGAAGATGATGATATAAACAAAAGAAATCCGCTCACTCATTGATTTGAGAGAGCGGATTCTTTGTTTGTATATAGTCTTTTATTTAAAGTCTGATTTATTTAAAGCGCCAAAGTTTCTTGAGAGCTTCTGCATCTACGTTTTCCACTTCCTTCTCTGTTTCATCCGGGAGATTACAGAAGAAGTCGATGCCGGTTTTGTCTTCCAGAGTCTTGATGTTTACCACATAGTTGCCGAGTTTATCGCCCCTTTCAAATGCCTTGTCCACGTGAGGGAACCAGTAGCCGAAAGCGCTGTATGTATACTGGTTGGTGATCTTGTTTAGCTCCTTTTTCAGTACAGCTACAAAGAAATACTTTGGTATTGGGATATAGCCTGGCTTCTGGGTTTCGCTAGAAGCACCATTCTTCTTCCAGCCCAGGAGATTACTCTCGCTGCCTACCGGGTCAATAGTTCCACCCTTTACGATAAACAGGGTATCAGAATCAATCTTTGGAGCCTTGGCACGAAGATCTTCCTCCATTTTATACCAGGTACCACGCTCGTTGAAATTGGCATATTGAGGCTGCATATTGGTCATGAAGAAAGTCTGTTTCTGCTGTGTCAGATTGAGTTTGCGGTCAGCAGAAGGGCAGATATGACCATGGTCAAAGCCTTGAGCTGTAGGAGTAGGGTCTTCTGTGAAATCTGTGATTCCCCATTGTTCTTTCAGATCTGTATCCCATGGATACTTGCGCTCGCCCTGACCAGGTTTCCATCTGTCAACGTTAGAAGCCGTGTTTCCTGTATGGAAAGTATAGCAGCTCCATCTCTGGCTCTTCATGTTGTCATCCCATTCTGTAGAATAGTTCAACATACCTGTTGTATTATCCATGTGAACGATGGCATAGCTGGTACCATTATTCTTGAGCTTTGGGAATTCCAGACCACCGATAGCGTTTCTTACTACTTGTGGCATGTTGGCAGTAGACACATTCTTGTTTGTATTGTTCTTGTCGGTTGATTCGCCACCAGTAGTACCGCCGTTATCTGGAAAATAGAACTGCAGCGAATCATCAGTACCGCAGGCAGAGAACGTCATCGCAG
>JAJWOH010000133.1:0-8467 GCA_021635485.1 Segatella copri
ACTTTTTTCGATTTTAACATAAAAAATACCACTTTTTTCAACCTTTTTTTCCCGAATCCCTGCAAATCGCACAAATCGCATAGTTGGGGGTTCGGGAATGTTGTATCTTTGTATCGTCAATCAGAGAGGTTGATGCAGCAACGGTCTCGGCGGAGACACAGACTGCTTTTTACTAAAACTAAATTTTTAAAAGTATGATTCTCATCAAGTTAGTGAAGAACAAGAACAAGACAATCAAGGAAGCGTATGGCAAGTATTATGCGCGACCAGTAGTAACAGAAACCATCGGTATCGATGAACTCGCCGAACACATGGCGAGCCACAACACCCCGTTCTCGAAGGGTGCCATCAAGGGCCTTCTCACCGACATGGTGAGCTGTGTGAAGGAGCTCGTGCTCCAGAACAAGGCAGTGAAGATAGACAACCTCGCCATCTTCTCCATCGGCATCATCAACAAGATGGGAGCCGCCAGCATCAAGGAGTGGAGCCTCGCCAAGTTTGTAGAAGGCTACCGCCTCAGAGCCCGTGCTACCGGCAAGCTCAGCAACACCCAGCTCTCTCTCGATGCTAACGCCAAGAACGCCATGGATCTCCTCAACTCTAGCGAGAGCGCTGCAGGCGATACCACCACTGGCGATACCACACAGGGCAGCGGAACCACTGGGGGCGGCGGTACATCACAAGGCGGCAGTACCGACGGAACAGGCGACAACGGAGACGGCCTGGAGTAGAGATCCGTCTCTCAAATATGCGAAACGACAGAAGAAGGAAGGAGTGAACTGACCGGCGACAGGGATATTCCGAAGGCACAAAGCGGCTGGTTTTCATCCTGACGATTACGGATAAACAGCAAATCATAATGACCCAAGAACCTGCCTTTTACGGGTATCCGGGCTGGCAGTTCCTCCCCCGCCCTTCTTCTTCCAGAAACGCTTACTGAAACTAAATTTCAACCACTAAAACAAGCATGTGACTATCATTATCCACTTAGTATTAATCATTAAAAAACAAAGCAAAATGAAAAAAGTAAATTGGAAAAACATCATCAATTTCCTCATCACGGTATTAACAGCTGTAGCCAGCTCATTCTGTGTACAGAACTGCTAAAAGAAGGGAGGTTGCCATGACACAGAAACATCGTAGCATTTCACTCATCGTGATCCACTGTTCTGCCACGAGAGTGACTCAGGATTTCACATTCGAGCAGTTGGAGGCCTGCCATCTTGCCCGCGGTTTCAAGAGTATCGGCTATCATTATTACATCACGAAGGATGGTGTGGTATATCCGGGTCGTCCGGAATCAGAGGTAGGAGCCCATGCCCGTCATTACAATGCCCACAGCATCGGCATCTGTTATGAGGGAGGTCTCGACAAGAACGGCAAGCCTGCCGATACGCGTACTCCAGCCCAGAATCAGTCTCTGTATTCGCTTCTGGAGAGCCTCTGCCTCTCCTATCCTGATGCAGAGATACTGGGCCACCGCGATTTGCCAAACGTTCACAAAGACTGTCCGTCGTTTGATGTCAAGCGATGGCTGAAGGTAGTAAATTTTCACATCTAGCCGAATTTCGGAAAGGATTGCATTGTATTTATTTTTTTAGTTGATTCAAGCCCCACAGGTAATATTCCTGCGGGGCTTTTTCTTTTTCATCGTAGTTATATGGAGGTTTCAGGCACATAACAGAATTGAAAATCGCTGGCCGAAGGGTAAAGCAAAGGTAATGGCGATGCTTTTGTAGGCGAAAAATCAGAAAGGCAAATCCTGAATCCTGTTCTCATCCGTTACCCCGAAGATATCAGCCTCTTCCGGTTCTCCATCCGCAATCACGATATCCCTTATCTTCTTGCGGTAGCTCTTTACGATACTCCCGTTCTCCAGTTCCCCCCTTCTCCTGATGCTCAGGTCCAGATATTCCTTTTCCCTTTCTATGCCCAGATAGCGCCTGCCGGTCAGCGAGGCAGCGATGCCGGTAGTTCCGCTTCCCGAGAACGGGTCGAGGATCCATGCTCCGTGCCGGGTTGAAGCCAGGATGATGCGTACCAGCAGGGCGAGCGGTTTCTGCGTAGGATGCTTGCCCTGCGATTTCTCCCATCTTGCGATGGCTGGCAGCCTCCATACATCCGTCATCTGTTTGTTCTCGTTCAGCAGTTTCATCAGGTCATAGTTGAAGTAGTGCGGCTTCTTCGGGCACTTTCTTGCCCAGATGATGAACTCGGTGCTGTAGGTAAAGTACCGGCACGAGATATTGGGCGGTGGATTTGTCTTCGCCCATGTGATGACATTGAGGATTTTGAATCCGAGTTGTGTCAGCTTGTTTGCCACCGAGAAGATATTGTGATAAGTTCCCGAAATCCAGATAGTTCCGTTCTCCGTCAGGTGTTCTCTGCATTCCGCAATCCATTCCTCGTTGAACAGGTCGATATGTTCGGGCGAGCCGCCCTTATCCCATTCCCCCTTGTCTACGCACACCACCTTCCCGTTCTGTACGCTGATACCTCCATTGGACAGGAAGTAAGGAGGATCGGCGAAGATCATGTCGAACTTGAAATCAAATTCGCCCATCAGCCGTATGCAGTCTCCGTGAAGGAGAGTGAAGTCATCAGCCCTATGATATATCGCCTTTTTATTCATCATTTCGGGTGCAAAGGTAATGCAAATATTTGATTTATAAATGATTAGATCATACTTTAACTTTCATGATCAAAAAAGATCAATTCGGCAGAAAGAAAAGAAAAATTGATTAAAATGAATAAAAACAGAAAGTTTTTCATATATTTTTTTGTTCTTTCTGAATATTGATGTAAATTTGCAGAGTGTTTATTTATACAGGCTTTAAACGAAATAAAACTTAGCGAGATATGAAACAATACGAAGCTGTAATAGAGACCTTGAAGAGGTTGGGTGGATGTGCAACATTCGGTCAGCTGAATCAGGAGGTGTTCAAGATTGAGGATTGCACATGGAATACCAAGACTCCATTTGCATCCATACGTCGTATTGTGCAAGACCGCAAGGAAATCTTTCGCATTCGTCCGGGATTATGGGCTTTGGAGGAATATAGAAGCCTCTTGGCGGATAGGGGGATTGTGGCACAAGATGCAACTAATTCAGATTCAGAGCAGGTGCAGGAATTCAATCATTCCTATTATCAGGGACTTCTGCTGTATATCGGTAACATGAAGAAACTTGAAACCTATGTTCCTGCACAGGATAAGAACAGGAGATGTATCAATGTGAAGCTGGGCGAAATCTCCACATTGCCGAAAGTTCCGCCATTCTCCTATCAGGAATTCGTGAATAGGAGTAGCACGATAGACGTTATGTGGTTTCAGCCTAATTCTTTGGGCAGCGAGGTGATGATGCCCGATAGTTTCTTTGAGGTAGAGCATTCTACGGATATTCAGAATTCTCTCTGTAAGTTTGCCGACCTCCAGTGTTTCAATGCCCAGATGTTTATCGTGGCTGATGCCAGGCGCCATGATGAATTTATAGCCAAGTTGAGCCATGATTATTTCAAGCCTATCTCGGATAGGGTGAAATTTGTAAGTTATGACAAGCTTGATAGATATTATGAGGGGCTGATGACGCAGAGAAAGAGTTCGCTTATTCTCTGATGATAGGATTGGCTTGTCTATATTATCTATAAATAGAAGAGGTATTTGTATATACTAATTAGAAAGTGG
Source organism: Segatella copri (assembly GCA_021635485.1). Lineage (GTDB taxonomy): Bacteria > Bacteroidota > Bacteroidia > Bacteroidales > Bacteroidaceae > Prevotella > Prevotella copri_P. The sequence continues at coordinate 3,685 of JAJWOH010000133.1, forward strand.
TACACTTTTAAATTAGTATATACAGATGTGTCAGGTTTTTACGAATGCCTGAAATCCGTCATATTATTCATTTTAAGACTTAAGAAATATGGATTTTTTTGATTTGTTGTTCGGTGGCGGTGAAGCCATACAGAGTATCTTTCAGCTAGGGTTTATCCCTAAAGATGAGGACTTTAGAGAGTTTTCGAGTGTAGAATATCAACAGTTCAATGAGAAAGAGTGTGACATTTGCGGCAAGATGTATACATTCAATTCAGGCTTGCCTGTTTCTGGGAATGATATTTATGCTTTCAGCGAGAAAGAGAAGGAGTTCATGCTGAAAGGGGCTGAGATTATTGACGGCCTCTGCGAAAAGAAGACCTTCATCTCGGATGATGTAAAACTTCGATATGTTGCCACCTTATTGCCTGGCGTGTTCTCTGAAGGGACAAAATATGCTTGTAATGAAGAATAATCTATGCAAAAATGAAAAAGAGGGTGTGTCATGCAGTTATGACTCATCCTCTTTGAACAACTTAAGATAAAATGCAAGCCTTTCCGAAAATTGCTTTTGCAATTGCTAAATAGAAAAAGATTATTATGGCAACAATTACATTAAGACCAGATGTATATGACAAAGCGGCAATCTTTGCAAGAAAAGATAAACTTAATATTGAGGATTGGGTAAATAAAATACTGCAAAAAATTGTTGTTGATATATCTGAAAAGGAAGATATGAAAGCTCCTGCTGAGTCAAAAATGTTCAGTTGGGATGAAATGGGCGGTATGTTCGCTTCAGATAAAAGTGATAAAGAACTGCGTGATGAGTATCTGGAAGAAAAATATGGGATATGAAAATCTTTTGTGATACTAAAAAGAGGGTGTGTCATGTATTTATGACTCATCTTCTTTGAACTACTTAAGATAAAATGCAAGCCTTTCCGAGAATTGCTTTTATCTGAAAATAAAGACTTTTTATTCAGCATTATTTTGCAGATACCATTTTTTTTCGTAACTTTGCCAAAAATTCAATAAAAAGCAACAATATGAAATATCCTATAGGAATACAAGACTTTGGAAAAATCAGAAATGATGGATATGTCTATCTTGACAAGACAGACTTGATTTATGATTTAGTACACAATGGGAATATATATTTTCTGAGTCGTCCAAGACGATTCGGAAAGTCGTTGTTGATTTCTACCTTGGAATGCTACTTCCAAGGAAAGGAAGAACTGTTTAAAGGACTTGCCATCGAACAGTTAGAAAAAGAATGGAAGCAATATCCGGTTTTTCATATAGATTTCAACGGCAAGAATTTCACACAGGCTGGCGAATTGGAAAAATCCTTGCAGACTTTTGTTGAAACCCAAGAACTGATTTATGGCAGAAACCCATTGGCCAATACTTTGGGAGACAGATTTATGGCTGTTTTGAAAGCTGCCCACGAAAAGACAGGACTTGGCGCCGTTGTCCTGATTGATGAATATGACAAACCTTTACTGGATGTTTTAGACACAGGGTTAAAGACCTTCGATTCTGAAGGCAACGAACGTTTGCTGGAAGACCGACATCGTGAAATCATGAAAGGTTTCTACAGTGTCTTCAAGGCTGCTGACAGAGATTTGAAATTCGTGCTGTTGACAGGTGTTACCAAGTTCTCGCAAGTAAGCGTATTCAGTGGTTTCAACCAACCAGATGACATCAGCATGGACGACCGATATGAGGCTCTTTGCGGCATCACGGAAGAGGAACTGTATTCTGTCTTTGATGAGCAAATCAAGGCAATGGCTGCAAGATATAAAGTATCTGAGGATGAGATGAAATATCGGCTCAAGCGCAAATATGACGGTTACCATTTCAGTCCAAACATGCTCGACATCTACAATCCTTTCAGCATCTTGAACTCACTGAGCAAGAAAATCCTGAGTGATTTCTGGTTCCGTACAGGTTCGCCTACTTATCTGGTCCGCTTATTAGCTCACTTCGACGAAAACCTCAATGAACTGACAGGGAAATTTTATCCAACCAGCAGTTTTATAGATTACAAGGCGGATACAGAGGCACCATTGCCAATGATTTACCAGAGTGGTTATCTCACCATTAAGGATTGGAACATGGATACCGATTCTTATCTCTTGGATTTTCCAAACGATGAGGTAAAAGCTGGTTTCGTAACCATGGTGGCAGCCAACTATCTGAAGCCAAAGGAATCGCCTGATGCTTGGGTCGTAGAAGTTGTTAATACGATGAAGACGGGAGATTGCGACAAATTGGAGAAATTACTCACTTCCTTCTTCGCCAGTATACCATATAGTCAGCGACGCAAAGATGACGAACGGGAAAAAGAGCGATACTTCCAATATACCTTCTATCTGGTGATTCGCATGATAAGCAGTTTTACCGTTCTAATAGAAAAGGAGCAAAGTGAAGGACGGGTTGATTGCATTATTGAGACTCCAATGTTTGTGTATATCTTCGAATTTAAGCGTGATGGGTCAGCGACTGAAGCCTTGAAACAAATCGAGGAAAAAGGATATGCCCGTGAGTATGCCACAGACAACAGAACGATTTACCTGATAGGCTGCAACTTCTCGTCTAAGACGGGGACGATTGACGACTGGAAGTCTAAGGGCAAAAGCGTTTAAATAACGAGCAAGTTTTAAAGCTTTTGCCATTACAGGGCGCCTTGCTGATTGCTATTATACCCAGGGCGTTGCCCTGGGCTAGGAGCTTTTGGGCCTTCAGCCCGTACTTGAACCACTCGCGAAACTTGAGTTAATTTAAAAAAAGGGTGTGTCATGCAGTTATGACACACCCTTTTTCTGTTTATCTATTTCTTCTTCGGCAAACCTATCTTCTTGCCAACCTTGAAACGGTCGAAACCTTCGCCATAAACACCGATGACGGCACTCTGGCTGACAAAGGCGGTAGGATCTATCTCGTCGATAAGACGGAATATCTTCTGAGACTCACGCTGACGCGCCAATACAAACAGCATGTGGACATCCTTGCCACTGTAACAGCCATGACCATCCATCACCGTACAACCTCGGTCGGCGGCGGTATTGATGGCTGCACTGAGCTCCAGATATTTGTCGCTGATGATGAAGAACTGAACCGAACGGCGCAACGCATTCACCACATGATCTACACAAAGCGACTGCACAAAAAGGCAGACATAACCGTAAATCACCATCTCCCAATCGCGCAATACAAGATAAGAACTGGTGATGATACACAGGTCGCAAATCATGATGGCATGACCCAGGGAAATGTTCCAATACTTGTTGATCATCGCTGCTACGGTATCAGAACCACCCGTAGAACCATTGCAGGAAAGACCCAGACCGGCACTGCTGCCCATGAAGAACGCACCGATGACCGTTGCCATGAACGGCTGGTCGTGGAGCAGCGGCGTCATGCCTACCGTATGCGTCTCAATCAGACGGGTAGTTAAGGCGAAGATACCGACACCATAGATGGTCTTCAGACAGAACTTATAGCCCAGAATGCGGAATGCGATGAGAAGCAGGAACACATTGAGCGCCAGATAAGATACAGAGGCAGGGATGCCAAATCCCCAACAGAGGATGGAAGCGATACCTCCTACGCCACCCATCGTAATGTGATTGGGAAGCAGGAAGATGTTCAAACCGATACTACCTTCTATCATCGCCAGGGCAATGATAACGTAGTCGCGGATTTCATGAAGTTTTGTTTTTCTCGTCATATAAATATACGTATTTCTTAAAATGCGGTGCAAAGGTACTAAAAAATAAGTAAAAAAAGGGCAGCTACGTGAAATATTACTTAAAAAACCAATCTTTTTTATGAAACCGGCACCTTAATTCGAAAAGATTTCCTATTTTTGCAGAAACTATGCATTATTAATAATCAAAAATTTCTAGTCTATGGCTAATTACGAAAATGAAATCAACTCGTGGCCAGTGCTGAAAAACGGACTGCACTACAAATGGCTTGTCGACTACGCTGCATTCAGCGCCTTCGGTACTTTTGAACTCACAGCAGAGGAATGGGAAAAACGCGACCTTATTGTCAACTTTAAAGGTAACTCTGAGCTCACAACAGAGATTGACCATCAGGAAGCCCTGAAGAAGGCTATTGAAATGGTATCAGACAAGTTGAAGAGTCTTTTGGGCGAAGAGGCAGCACAGTTTACCCTGGTCTGCATTCCTGCAGCTCTTGAGGCGCATACCAAGCGCCGTTTCAAGGAGTTCAGCGAGGAGATATGCAAGGCTACGGGCATGACCAACGCCTACCCTGCCTTCAGCTACACGCATGATGTAGATGAAGATGGCGATCCTGTAGATGAACTCCATATCGACGAGGCTTTCTTCCAGGGCAAAAAGATTATTCTCTTTGATGACATCATCGCATCCGGCAATTCGGTAGCCAAGTTTGCCGACCAGCTGGAAGGATATGGTGCCAAGGTTGAACTGGCGATAGCACTGGGAAAGAAGATTTCTGACGGATATGACCAGAAATAAGATACTATATTAGATACTGAACTTTCGAATGTGGTTCAAGAACGGGCTGAAGGCCCAAAAGCTCCAGAAGCAGCACGCCCTGAAAGGGCAGAAGCTCCTAGCCCAGGGCATCGCCCTGGGTATAATGACAATCAGCAAGGCGCCCTGTAAGGGCAAAAGCTTTGTACATTGCCCAGTATTTTAAAGCTTTTGCCCTTACAGGGCGACAAGTTTGTGGCCGTAATTACCCAGGGCGATGCCCTGGGCTAGGAGCTTCTGCCCTTTCAGGGCGTGTGGAGCTTACATGCGAAACT
>JAJWOH010000290.1:0-1642 GCA_021635485.1 Segatella copri
CATAGTTATATCATGTGAAATCGGTAAATCTGTCAGCTCTGTTTACACAGCAGTAGCCTGATCCAGATACCTCTCAAATTTCTCACGCTTAATGAGGGCACGATTGCCGTTCATCACATAAAAATCCTCATTGGGATGTGTGTCAATAAGCGTTCTCAATTTTCCTTCGCCGATATGATAATATCTGGCTGCTTCCTCAATGGTAAGCGTATATCTACGCCACACCGGAATATCCGAGTAATTTTTTCCTTCAATATTCATCTTATTATTCGCCATAGGCAGTTATCCTCCATACATGAAAATAGCCAGACAGAGGGTGTCGGCAACGAAGTCCGGCAACGGGCTTCAAAAGACCTTGCAAACAATCTCAATCTGGCGATGGTTACTATTTATACTTTTCTTTTATTTTTCTGTTGTTTTGGTTGTTATAAGGGAGAAAAGCCCGGAAATAAGGGGTTTTCCCCGGCAACCGGCTCGGCAACGGGATAGCAACAGGGGGTGCAACGGGCTGTCATTTTCAGAATGGAAGCTCCATCTGTTCTGTGACCTCCACAAAACCATCCATCGTTTTTTCAGACGGGTTGCCGGAGTCCGTTGCCGGGTTTTCACGCTCCCAGCCCTTTTGTCTGCCATATTCGGAAAACATTCTTGGGTTCGGGAAGTACCGCCAGCCGGTAATGCACTGGTTCATAATCTCGTTGATTTCCCGGATTTCCCATTGCTTCGGCTCGTCAAAGGCATGGTTCAAGGCTTCCTTGTAGAGCTGCTTGGAGCAGACCATGCTCCCGGTGTACTTATCAAGATACGCCTGTATCATCCCGGCTTTGGTGTCCTCCGGCATAAAATCCCGCTGGTGTTCTTTGAGATACCGCTGCATGGCGGGGCTGAAAGCCAGCTTGAACCTGCCGCTTCGGTAAATCTCCATCGCTTCTGCCCACATCTGCTCGATATAGGCTCTGGAAGCGGCTTCGTCCTCCAAAATGTGAACCTCGGCTTGCTCCGGGTACACCATGACCGGGATAAAGCGGCGGTTGCCGGAACGGTCAAGGGGCAGGAAGTCAAGGGCATTGGAAGTGCCGCCAAACACGCACTGACGGGGGCGGTCTGCCGGGTGGGTTTCATAGGGTATCTTGTAAACCTCTTTCTGCCGGCTTAAAAATGACTTGATTTCCTCAATGCTCTTGGCGTTGGCGGTTGCCATCATTTCCGACATTTCGATAATCCAGTGACCTTGCAGCTTGCGGTACACATTGTCATCGTCCAGCTTCCGCAAATCATCGGAGAACCACTCGTCCCGGACTGCCAGCAGACGGAAGAAGGTGGACTTGCCAGCCCCCTGACCGCCTACCAGACAGAGCATGATTTCAAACTTGCACCCCGGCTGAAAGGCTCGTGAGATTGCACCCAGCAGGAACAGCTTCAACGCTTCATAGGTGTAATCGTCTGCGTCAGCCCCCAGAAAGTGCCGCAGACAGAAACGGATTCGTTCTGTCCCGTCCCACACAAGGGCACTTAGATAGTCCCGGATGGGATGGTACTTGTTTTCATTCGCCACAATCCCGATGGCGTTATCAATCTTTTTCTCATTGGTAAGCCCGTAGGTTTCTTCCAGATAGAGAAGCAGATACTTCATGTCCGTATC
>JAJWOH010000134.1:0-8420 GCA_021635485.1 Segatella copri
TAAAATGAAAGCATTAACAAAGACAGATTTCCATTTTGATGGACAGAAGAGTGTTTACCACGGTAAAGTACGTGATGTGTATGACATTAACGACGACCTCCTCGTGATGGTCGCTACCGACAGAATCTCAGCGTTCGACGTTGTTCTGCCTAAGGGTATCCCTTTCAAAGGACAGGTGCTCAATCAGATTGCAGCTAAGTTCCTGGACACAACTACAGACATCTGTCCAAACTGGAAGTTGGCTACTCCAGACCCAATGGTTACCGTAGGTTTGAAGTGCGAAGGTTTCCGCGTGGAGATGATCATCCGTTCAATCCTCACCGGTAGTGCATGGCGCGAGTATCAGAAGGGCTGCCGCGAGATCTGCGGTGTGAAGTTGCCAGACGGTATGCGCGAGAACCAGCGTTTCCCAGAGCCTATCATCACCCCTACTACAAAGGCTGACGAGGGTCACGACATGAACATCTCTAAGGAAGAGATTATCGCCCAGGGTATTGTTAGTGCAGAGGATTACGCTGTGATGGAGGACTACACACGCCGCATCTTCGCCCGTGGTCAGGAAATCGCTGCCAAGCAGGGCTTGATCCTCGTAGATACCAAGTACGAGTTCGGCAAGCGCGACGGCAAGGTTTATCTCATCGACGAGATCCACACTCCAGACTCTAGCCGCTACTTCTATGCTGACGGTTACGAGGAGAAGTTTGAGAAGGGTGAACCACAGCGCCAGCTCTCTAAGGAGTTCGTTCGCCAGTGGCTCATCGAGCACAACTTCATGAACGAGCCAGGCCAGACCATGCCAGAGATTACCGACGAGTATGCAGAGAGCGTATCCGACCGCTACATCGAACTCTACGAGCACATCACCGGCGAGAAGTTTGACAAGGCTGCTGAGGAAGGCGACATCGCTGCCCGCATCGAGAAGAACGTAAGCGAGTGGCTTGCTGCACACAAGTAAACTATATATAAATGTATAAGCAAGAACAGATAAAGCCCTACGAGGGCACAGGAGACAAGGGCAAGCTGGTAGAGGAGATGTTCGACAACATCGCTCCTACCTACGACACCCTGAACCACCGTCTCTCGTGGGATATCGATAAGGGATGGCGCAAGAAGGCAATCAGGCGTCTTGCGCCCTTCTCTCCTAAAAAGATGCTCGACATCGCTACCGGCACCGGCGATTTCGCCATCCTAGCCGCACAGATGCTACATCCCGACCAGCTAATCGGAGCAGACATCTCGGACGGCATGATGGAGATAGGCAGACAGAAGGTAAAGCAGCTGGGACTGGAAAACACCATCTCCTTTGCCAAGGAAGACTGCCTTAACCTCTCGTTCCAGGACGAGAGGTTCGACGCTGTAACCGCAGCCTTCGGTATCAGGAACTTCCAGAACCTGGATCAGGGACTGAAGGAAATGTGCCGGGTACTGAAAAAAGGCGGACATCTCTGCATCGTAGAACTCACCACGCCGGTCAGTTTCCCGATGAAGCAGCTGTTCAGCATCTACAGCAACACTGTCTTGCCGATGTATGGCAAACTCATCAGCAAAGACCAGAGCGCCTACAGTTATCTCAACAAGACCATCGAGGCATTCCCTCAGGGCGAGGTCATGATGGAGGTGTTCAAAAAGGCAGGATTCGCAAAGGCAGAGTTCAAGCGACTCACCTTCGGCATCTGCACACTCTATTTCGCAACCAAATAAAACAAAAATATTATGGACAAGTATGGACTCATAGGTTACCCTCTGGGGCATTCGTTCTCAAAAAACTATTTCAACGAAAAGTTTGAGAACGAGGGCATCGATGCCCAATACATCAACTTCGAGATACCTTCTATAGAAAATCTTACCGAGATTCTCGACTCAAATCCTGAGCTAAAGGGTCTCAACGTCACAATACCTTATAAGGAGAAAGTGATCAGCTATCTCGACGTGGTAAGCCCTGAGGCGAATGCTATCGGAGCCGTCAACGTGATCAAGGTGGAGCACAGAGGCGAAGATGTTTATCTGAAAGGATATAACAGCGATGTAATCGGTTTTACCAAGAGCATCGAACCTTATATCGAGCCTTATCACAAGAAGGCTCTCATCCTGGGTACAGGCGGAGCTTCAAAGGCTATCAACTTCGGTCTGAAATCGCTCGGACTGGAAACAGCCTTCGTGAGTCGATACGAGCGTCCGGGTACTATCCAGTACGAAAAAATCACCCCTGAGGTTATCAAGGAGTATAACGTCATCGTAAACTGTACCCCAGTGGGCATGTACCCACACGTAGACGAGTGTCCTGCGCTGCCTTACGAGGCAATGGACAGCCACACCCTGCTCTACGACCTCATCTACAATCCCGACGAAACCCTCTTCATGAAGAAGGGCAAAGAACACGGAGCCACAGTAAAGAATGGCTTGGAAATGCTCTTGTTGCAAGCCTTTGCATCATGGGATTTCTGGCACCAGGAAAAATAAGCATATCATAAAGTTCAAAGATCAAAGTTCAAAGTAAGAATATGAGTAACAATAGATATATGATGCGCGGTGTTAGCGCAGCAAAGGAAGATGTTCACAACGCTATCAAGAACATCGACAAGGGTATCTTCCCACAGGCTTTCTGCAAGATCATACCTGATATCTTGGGCGGCGACCCAGAGTATTGTAACATTATGCATGCCGACGGTGCAGGTACCAAGTCGAGCTTGGCTTACATGTACTGGAAGGAGACGGGCGACCTCTCTGTATGGAAAGGTATCGCTCAAGATGCTATCGTGATGAATACCGACGACCTGCTCTGCGTAGGCGCCGTAGACAACATCCTCGTAAGCTCTACCATCGGACGCAACAAGATGCTCATCCCAGGCGAGGTAATCTCAGCTATCATCAACGGTACTGACGACCTGCTCCACGAGATGCGTGAGATGGGTATCGGCATCTATCCTACCGGCGGTGAGACTGCTGACGTAGGCGACCTGGTTCGTACTATCATCGTTGACTCTACCGTTACCTGCCGCATGAAGCGCAGCGATGTCATCAACAACGCCAACATCCGTCCAGGCGATGTAATCGTAGGTCTTTCTTCTACAGGTCAGGCTACTTACGAGAAGAAGTACAACGGCGGTATGGGCAGCAACGGTTTGACTTCTGCCCGCCACGATGTATTCGCCAAGTATCTCGCAGAGAACTATCCTGAGAGCTACGACCACGCCGTGCCAGACGAGTTGGTTTACAGCGGTAAGTATAAGTTGACTGATGAGGTAGAGGGTTCACCTATCAATGCCGGAGAACTGGTACTCTCTCCTACCCGTACCTACGCTCCGGTCATCAAGAAGATTCTCGACGAGCTCCGCCCAGAGGTTCACGGTATGGTTCACTGCACCGGTGGTGCCCAGACCAAGGTTCTTCACTTCGTAGGCGAGAACTGCAAGGTAGTGAAGGACAACATGTTCCCAGTACCTCCACTCTTCAAGGCGATCCACGACTGCTCAGATACCGACTGGAAGGAAATGTATCAGGTATTCAACATGGGTCACCGCATGGAGATCTACGTACGTCCTGAGGTTGCCGAGAAGGTTATCGCCATCAGCAAGAGCTTCAACATCGATGCCCAGATTGTGGGTCACATCGAAGAAGGCAAGCGCAGCCTGACCATCAAGAGCGAATTCGGAACATTCGAATACTAAAAATAGAATTAAAATTAATGGATAATAACAACATATTACAGAAGCTAGAAGGCTTAGAGAGCCGATACGAGGAAGTAAGCACCCTCATTACCGACCCAGATGTCATCGCCGACCAGCCACGCTACGTGAAGCTCACCAAGGAATGGAAAGACCTGGGTGACATCATGGACGCACGCAAGCGATACATCAACTGCCTGAACAGCATCAAGGAGGCAAAGGACATCCTTGCCAACGAGAGCGATCCGGAAATGAAGGAGATGGCTCGCGAAGAACTCAACGAGAACGAGGCGCTGCAGCCTAAACTCGAAGAAGAAATCAAGATTGCGCTAGTACCTAAGGACCCGGAAGACGCCAAGAACGTACAGATGGAAATCCGAGGCGGTGCCGGAGGCGACGAGGCTGCCCTCTTTGCAGGCGACCTATTTAATATGTATAAGAAATACTGCGAATCGAAGGGATGGACCGTCAGCGTGACTTCTGTTTCTGAAGGCGCAGTAGGTGGATACAAGGAAATCGACTTCGCTGTAAGCGGTACTGACGTTTACGGTACATTGAAGTACGAATCAGGTGTTCACCGTGTTCAGCGTGTGCCTGCTACTGAAACACAGGGCCGTATGCACACCTCAGCTGCTACCGTGGCCGTATTGCCAGAGGCAGACAAGTTTGAGGTGAACATCAACGAAGGAGACATCAAGTGGGATACCTTCCGAAGTTCAGGTGCCGGTGGTCAGAACGTGAACAAGGTGGAGTCTGGTGTACGTCTCCGCTACCCTTGGAAAAACCCTAACACAGGCGAGGTAGAGGAAATCCTCATCGAGTGTACCGAAACCCGTGACCAGCCAAAGAACAAGGAGCGTGCCTTGAGCCGCCTCTACACATTCATCCACGACCGTGAGCACCAGAAGTATGTTGACGATATCGCTAGCCGCCGCAAGAGCCTCGTTTCTACCGGCGACCGCAGTGCGAAGATCCGTACCTACAACTTCCCTCAGGGCCGTGTTACCGACCACCGTATCGGTTACACCACTCACGATCTCAACGGTTTCCTGGCAGGTGATATTCAGGACATGATTGATGCCCTGACCGTAGCCGAGAACGCAGAGAAGCTGAAAGAAACAGAATTGTAAAACCCCGATTCATCGTTCCGTACTTCGGGGCGATGAATCATCATATCAATCCATTATGAACAGAAAAGAACTCGTAGAGCAGATTTTCGCCAAGAAGAGTTTCTTGTGCGTAGGTCTTGACACAGATATCAACAAGTTGCCTAAGTGCATCACCGAGAGTGAAGACATTCAGGGCGCAGAAGCCGAGATGATATTCAGATTCAATAAAGCTATCATCGACGCAACAGCCCCATATTGTGTGGCTTACAAACCAAACCTGGCATTCTATGAGAGCCGCGGCATCGATGGCATGATTGCCTTCGAAAACACCATCAAGTATCTCCACAGCCACTATCCTACCCACTTCATCATCGCAGATGCCAAGCGCGGCGATATCGGCAACACCAGTAAGATGTATGCCCAGACATTCTTCGAGGAATACAATATAGACTCAGTAACCGTAGCACCTTATATGGGTGAGGATTCAGTCAAGCCATTCCTCGAGTATGACGGCAAGTGGGTTATCCTCCTGGCACTTACCAGCAACAAGGGTAGCCACGACTTCCAGCTCACCGAGGATAAGAAGGGCGAGCGCCTCTTCGAAAAGGTTCTGAAGAAGAGCCAGGAATGGGGCAACGATGAGAACATGATGTATGTAGTAGGCGCTACACAGGGCAAGATGTTCGAAGACATCCGCAAGGTGGCTCCTAACCACTTCCTCCTCGTACCGGGCGTAGGTGCACAGGGTGGCAGCCTGCAGGAGGTTTGCAAGTATGGCATCATCAAGGATTGCGGCTTGCTCGTCAACTCTTCCCGCGGCATCATCTATGCCAGCAACGGCGATGACTTTGCTGAGGTAGCAGGTCAGAAAGCTAAGGAGTTGCAGGCTGAAATGGCAGCAGAACTTGCTAAGTTATAAAAACTCGATTTAGGCGCAAAGTATCTTAAAAAAGAGGCTTTGCGCCTAAAAAATACCCTTTTATGGGGCGAAAAAGCAAAATATTACAAAATAAAGTCGAGAATCTAAATCTTTTTTGCTATTTTTGCAAACAAATTGCGGTTACCTAAAGGTAATGATGCCTTGGGAACCTAAATAAAACAAACTAGAAGTCAGATAAATTATGGAATTTACCGCTCAACAAATAGCCCAGTTCGTTCAGGGCCGTGTGGAAGGTGATGAGAACGCAACAGTCAACACCTTCGCAAAAATCGAAGAAGGTAAGGAAGGCGCTATCTCGTTCCTTTCTAACCCTAAATACACTCATTATGTTTACGAAACCAAGTCAAGCATCGTACTCATTGATGAGAACGTAGAATTGGAACATCCTGTCAGCACAACCCTCATCCGTGTGAAGAATGCATACGAGTGTGTGGCTAAACTCCTGCAGATGTACGAATCCATGAAGCCTAAGAAGACCGGCATCGATCCGCTGGCTTTCGTATCTCCAAAGGCTAAGGTGGCTGAAGGTGTATATGTAGGTGCTTTCGCGTATATCAGCGATGGTGCAGAGGTAGGCGAAGGTAGCCAGATTTATCCTCATGCCTACATCGGAGAGGGTGTGAAGATTGGTAAGAATGCACTCATCTATCCGAACGTTACCGTATATCACGGCTGTAAATTAGGCAATAACGTTACGCTTCATGCAGGTTGTGTGATCGGTGCCGACGGATTCGGATTCGCTCCAGGTCCTGAAGGTTACGACAAGATTCCTCAGATTGGTATCGTTACCATCGAAGATGATGTAGAGATTGGTGCCAACACTTGTGTAGACCGTTCTACAATGGGTTCTACCTATGTTCGCAAGGGCGTAAAGCTCGACAACCTCGTACAGATTGCCCACAATACCGACATCGGCGCCAATACCGTGATGTCTTCTCAGGTAGGTGTAGCAGGCAGTACAAAGGTAGGAGAATGGTGTATGTTTGGCGGTCAGGTGGGTATTGCCGGCCACATCACTATCGGCGATAAGGTGTTCCTCGGTGCCCAGAGCGGTGTTCCTGGCAGCCTCAAGAGCGGTCAGCAGCTCATCGGAACTCCTCCTATGGAGCAGCGCGCTTACTTCAAGTCACAGGCTATCTTCCGTCGTTTGCCTGACATGTACAAGGAACTCAACGACCTGAAGAAGCAGATTGAAGAATTAAAGAAAAACAATTAAAAATAATAAGGCACGGATGACACGGATGACGCGGAGGCTAACGCCACTAAGGAATCCGAAGAAAACGCAGAGAAAAAATCCGTGTTATCCGTGCCTAAAAAATGAATATAATTATGTCAAAACAGAAGACACTGAAAGGTAGTTTCTCTCTTTGCGGAAAGGGTTTGCATACAGGCTTGAGCCTCACCGTAACTTTCAATCCTGCACCAGAGAACACCGGTTATAAAATACAGCGCATCGACCTCGAAGGCGAGCCTGTTATCCAGGCTGTAGCTGAGAACGTTGTTGAAACACAGCGTGGTACCGTACTCGGTAAGGGCGATATCCGCGTTTCTACCATCGAGCATGGTATGTCAGCACTCTATGCCCTCGGCATCGACAACTGTCTCATCCAGGTAAACGGTCCTGAGTTCCCTATCCTCGACGGTTCTGCTGCTCCGTATGTAGAGAAGATCCAGAGCATAGGCATCCAGGAGCAGAATGCTGAGAAAGACTACTACATCATCCGTCATAAGATTGAGGTGAAAGATGATAACGGGTCTGTTATCACCATCCTTCCTGACGAGGACTTCAGCATCACAGCCATGTGTTCTTTCGAGAGCAAATTCATCAACAGCCAGTTTGCTACCCTCGAAAAGATGGAGACATACGCAGAGGAGATTGCATCAGCCCGTACCTTCGTTTTCGTACGCGACATCATGCCTCTGCTCCAGGCTAACCTCATTAAGGGTGGTGACCTGGACAATGCCATCGTTATCTACGAGCGCCAGGTAGAACAGGCTCAGCTCGATCAGCTCGCCGACCATCTCAAGGTGCCTCACATGGATGCCAACAAGTTGGGTTACATCCAGCACCGTCCATTGCAGTGGGAGAACGAATGTACACGTCATAAACTGCTCGATATCATCGGCGATATGGCACTCATCGGCAAGCCTATCAAGGGCCGCATCATCGCTACGCGTCCAGGCCATACCGTAAACAACAAGTTCGCCCGCCTCATGCGCAAGGAGATTCGCAAGCACGAGATTCAGGCTCCTATCTACGATCCTAACGAGGAGCCAATCATGGATAATATCCGCATCCGTCAGCTCCTGCCACACCGCTACCCTATGCAGCTGGTCGACAAGGTCATTGCTATGGGTCCTAACAGCATCGTGGGCGTAAAGAATGTAACCAGCAACGAGCCTTTCTTCACCGGTCACTTCCCTGAAGAGCCAGTGATGCCAGGCGTTCTCCAGGTAGAGGCGATGGCACAGTGTGGCGGTCTGCTCGTATTGAACCAGCTGGAAGAGCCTGAGCGCTGGAGCACTTACTTCATGAAGCTCGACGACGTGAAGTTCCGCAAGAAGGTGGTTCCAGGCGATACCCTCCTCTTCCGTGTGGAGTTGCTCGCACCTGTACGTCATGGCATCAGCTCTATGAAGGGCTACATGTTCGTAGGCGACCAGGTGGTGGCAGAGGCTACTTTCACAGCACAGATTGTTAAGAAC
>JAJWOH010000135.1:0-8403 GCA_021635485.1 Segatella copri
ACCATATAATCAAGGGTCTATACGCCACCTTTTCATCGTGGCATATAGACCCTTGTCGTTTCCCGTGAGGTGCAATGTATACCAAACCTGTTAATGATAAGTAATCCAAGTTTCGCATGTAAGCCCCACACGCCTTGGGCTAGGAGTTTTTGGGCCTTCAGCCCGTTTCAACCGTACAGTCAGAATACTTTCAATCTGTACAGGTCGAAATAGTTCATCATTTCTCGCGCTGTGCGAATCGGCAAGCCTCGATGAGTTTCTGCTTCAGCTTGCCACGGCCAGCCATCACATTTTTATTTTGCTTCAACACGCTGCTAGGCCAGCCATCCTCGAAGCAGGTCACACAGAGATACTCCGAGGTCTGGGCATCTTGGTCAACTGCCTTGTCTATCTCCTTCTTAAACTCGTCGTCCAAGTCGTTGATGATGCCATCATGATCCTTGCCGTCCTCGGTCTTCTTGCCCTTCAGTCCTTCCGTGATGGCACCCATCAGTCCGCCCATCACCTCCTTCACGGTCTCCTTTGGTATCACGCTGACCACCTCGCAGGAGATTGTGTAGTTGCCATTCTTCTCTAGGCTGGCATTGATATAAGTGTCGTTGGCGTAGCTATCCTTGGTGGCATCCTCGTGCTCGTGATGCTCGCCCACGGCATATTGTCTTCCGTGCCAGGCGAAGAGCAGTTTCAGCTCCTCCAGGTAGCCCTCCACCAACCCGTCGGTGTTAGCCTGGTTGCCTATCTTCATGAAGTCAAGACCTGTCGCCTTCTTCATTGCCTGCATGATGGGCATGGCGGCGATGTCCTTCATGCTCGCCTTGAAGAGAGCCTTTGCCTGCTTCTTGATTTTCGAGAGATTGGTAATCTTGGTGATGCGACCGTATTCATCGGTTTCAAAGTTGACGGTGGTGCCTATCACGCTCTTGGCGGTGCGCTCCGCTACCATGGCCATCATCTTGTCCCGGAAGTTGTCGCCCACCGAATCGGCCTTTACGTCCAGGAAGGTGTAGCTCATCTTATAGCCCTTGCTGGTGGAATCGTTTACCACGAGGCGCACCTGGGTGGATACGCCGAGCGTCTTCACCGTGTCCTTGCCGTTCACCTTCCACTCATTCTCATATATCCAGTATTCACAGGTGTCGCCCTTGCAGAAGTAGGCCACCACATTCACCACCGAGTCTTCGCCAGCTGTGTCCACTTCCAACGTGTCGGAGTTGTTCGATAGCCATTGACTATCAGCGATTTTCTTGTCAATCGATACCGTGTCCTCTACCTTAGGCGACATTTCTCCGCCCTTCACGATGCCATGGTTGGCGAGCAGTCCGCAAGCTATCATGCAGCTCATCACTATCAACGAGATTTTCTTCATAAGTTCATTTTTTATGTTGTTTATTCTTCAAGTTTTTATTCCTCGCTGCAAATTTACGATTTTTTTTCATACCTGCAAGAGTTTTCTGATAAAATTACGCTAAAATCAGCCGAATAGCTAAAAATGAACTATTTATGAGTTTTTCACCTCAACAGAGGTAATGATTTGGCAACAGTTCTAAATTCTGCAATCTGCATACGTTTGCTGCCTAACAACTCTTTTCGGCTGCAAAAATACAAAAAAAAATAATGAATCTAAGAATTTTATTAAACAAAAAATATCAAACAGAGTAATATGTTGCAAAAAGCACGGTCTTACTAGTAGTCTGTAAAGTCTAAAAGTTGAGTAAAACGTCGTTCGTCACATACTGATGATTGATGAAATATCACACGTGCCTTACTAAACTTTTAGACTTTACAATCTACTAGTTGTTTATTTTGCGAAATACGTATTTACAACATTTGTTGTTGTATTTTGCAATTTTAGCAACTTGTCGGTAAATTCTAAAACTTTAAACTTAACAGGGAAAGTTTTTGTACCCTTTCCTTCTGATGGAAAAATAACATAAAATGTTTCTACGTTTTCCTGCTGTATTAAGTATGGCTTCTCTATAGTATGAGTCTGTCCATTAAAGGAGAAACTAGTTGTGTATGTCGTATCTTTGAATATAAGATTCGAAGTATAAGACTTTCCTTTTGGCAATTGCAACTCCCATTTTTTACCTTTTAAGCTGTCGATTTTAAATGATTGTGCATGAACTAATTGCCCATTTAGGAACAATAGAGAAATAAAAAAATATTTAAAAATTAACTTCATATTTATTTAATTACTTTATACCTGTTAATACTATATTATAATCTTGTAAAAAATACCCAGCATTAACTGAGTACATACAAGCAAGCTCAGGGTCCATATAAATAGCAGCACCCGTATTGGAGTTATATCCTACACATAACACATTATGGGCAGAGCTTTCTATTTGGCTATTTACATCAGTCATGACGGGATGCTTGGCATCTATTGCAGACTTATAATTTGTAAATGTTTGAGTTTTAAAGAAATGTGTTACAAAAGGCTCGATATAATCCAAAGAAACACCATCAATCAAAGGATTTGAATTATATGTTTGTGTATAATATAGAATATACGCTCCCTCATTTACTGTTCCACCAAAAACTTTATTGTTTGCATACTCCATAATTGATGTTACGCAGGCATTAGGTATTTGCTTTGCCATTGTTGTTGGCAAACTACTTTTGACAAAGACATCACCTTTTTGTTTTGAATATTTTGTCGGGTTATAAATTATTTGAGTGGAAATCTGTTCTTTCGACACATTGTCTGGCTCGATTAAATCAGTCCCTTCACATGCGACCAAAAAAGTCACAGGAATAAAAAATAACAAATGTTTTATCTTCATATACATTTTCCTTTCCAAATGGTTTCGTCATTCAATTCTTGCACTTGTAGCAACCATTTTTAAACCTACAAGATTCTATATTTTTTTGCAAATTTACAAAAAAAATATTTTAAGTGTTGAAAAATTAAAATTATTTATCCTTTTTAACAATCTATCTTTGTTTGTTTTTATACACAACTACTTCTCTTGTCTTGTAATTATTTGGATGCAAAGTATGTTTAATGGTTAAGTTTTTCGAAAGAAGAGCATTTTTTGTTTTGCGTATAATTTACGTTAAATTTTATAGGATTAAAGTACAATGATAACATTTTTACTCTATCTTTGCAAAATAAACATTTAATTTTCAATAGTTATGAAACATTTATATTTTTTTCTTATAGTGTCATTCTGTTCATCATTACTCAGTTGCACTAATGATGACAGCTTTCTCGCTCATGATTTTGAGACTCAGCAAAATCGTGCTTTGTCTATTTACACCGGAAACTACAACATCTATCAGATTGCTAAAAAGGTGTCATTACCATCGGCTTCCACAACCAAATTAAACTCAGTAATAACAAATTGCTGTAACGACTATCCTGTTATTAAGTGGCTACATAATTATGCAAAAGATAAAAAATACAATTTTTCAGATGTAAATATTACATCTAAAGGCATGAATGGGAATCCTGCTGCCTATGACCATAGTACAAAAATCCTGTCATTTTTAACAAGCAATGCTATAAATAACACAACTTATCCAGAAGAGTTCATACATATGAACCAAGATAATGTGTATTTTGGAGGAATTGGCACATATGAAAAAACTGCCATGCTAAATATAGAGTTCGAATCAAAATTCATTCAAGATGTTATTCATGCGCCTTATGGAACACAGTTAGTTGGTTCTGGCAATAAGTATTACAATTCATATATCAATTGGGTGTATTCATTTAATCCAACATCTTCATTTCCAAATTTTACCGCAGTAGAATCTGGTTATAACAATATTTCTTGGTGGCAATTTGCTCAGGACTTCAAGGAAAGTTCTCCTTCTCCTTACAAAGATTACGTTATGAGCAATGTGCTTGTAGCAAAACTTATAGATATTATAGGGAATAATTTTGGCAAAAATACAAAAAGTATCGCTTTGGCTAGTTCAAAAAACAGTACAATCTTACCCCAAAGTTTCAAATATAAAGGAAAAACATTTATAGTAAAAGAGAACATTATCAAAAATGCACAAAACAAAATCTCTTTTGCCAATATTGCTGTATCTAGTACTTTAAAAATCAACAAATGTATCCCTGTAGATTCTATAGTCAGACAAGTATTCTCAAAAGAACGTATAAAGTATCTAGCCGAAAGAAATGAAAAAATCATTTGCTTAACTGTATTTGATGGTCAAAGTGGAAATCGAGTAGGAAGTAAACACTAATCATAGGTGTTTATCTCCTATTTTCGTGTTTACCGACCTCTCACACCACCGTACGTGCGGTTCCGCATACGGCGGTTCCTATTTTGGGTACCATTCGAGGTATGAACCCGTTAATGTAGCATAGCCTGCCATGCTCAACTTTTCATTGGTTATCGCACGACTTAGTATGTAACTACCAGCTATGCGCCAATAACCCAGACGACTATTGCCCCACATGTAAGCTTGGTATTTATCTATACCACACTTTATCAAGTTGGCAATTCTCGTTTTCACCCTCTTCCACGACTTCCATATACACATACGTAGCCGTCGTCTTAGCCACTCGTCAGTTTCCATGAGGAAACGTTTCATGTTGGCAAGGTGATAGTAACCTACCCACCCCTTTATGTACTCTTCAAGTTTTTGCTTCCTCTTGGCATATCCCCAACCATTGCTTCGGGAAGTCAACTCCTTGAGTTTGGCTTTCATCTTGGATTTGGCTTTTGGGTGTACCGTGAGTTGGCATTTGCCTTTCATTACATAAAAGGAGTAACCAAGGTATTTCACACCTTGCACATAAGACACAACCGTCTTGTCCCTGTTCACCTTCAGATGAAGTTTTCCTTCGATGAATCGGGTTACAGATTCCTTCACGCGTTTAGCTGCACGCTTGGACTTACAGAATATCATCGAGTCATCGGCATAGCGAACAAAAGGGAGACCTCGGCTTGTGAGTTCCTTGTCCAACTCGTTGAGCATGATATTGCTCAAGAGCGGACTTAACGGTCCACCTTGGGGAGTGCCTTCCTCACTTGCCTCGAACATACCTTTGTTCATCACACCACTGCGGAGATATTTGTGGATAAGGCTTATCACCCTACCGTCCTTAATCGTGCGGCTGAGGATTTCTATGAGTTTACTGTGGCTCACCGTGTCGAAGAAACGCTCCAAGTCGAGGTCAACCACATAAATGTAGCCATCATCGATTATTTTCTGAGCACCTCTTAGGGCATCATGGCAGCCTCTTCTCGGACGGAAGCCGTAGCTTCTTGGAGAGAATTGACGCTCATAGATGGGAGTTAGGGTCTGGTTGATGGCTTGTTGAACCAGACGGTCTATGACCGTGGGAATACCCAACAGGCGCATCTTGCCATTGTCTTTGGGTATCTCTACCCTTTTTACTGGGTTCGGACGGTATGAACCGTCAAGCAAGGAACGGATTAGGGCATCCTTGTTAGCCAAGAGCCAAGGGAGCATTTGCTCACATGACATCTTGTCGATACCGCTACAGCCCCTGTTACGCTGCACTGCCTTGTAGGCTTTGAATAGGTTATCAGGACTGATGATGCGCTCCAATAGGTGTTCCTTGTCGAATGGTACTTCCACGATGTTGTCTTCACATATCCACATGAAGGTCTGCACTCCCACATATCCTTCGGATTCCGTCCTATCTTTCTGTGGGCAGCCCTTGACTTCTGCCAATGTTTTCTGCATTCTTTCCTTCATAAGGTATGTTTCAATTACTATCGTTTAATTTATAGGTTCTGCCCTTCATGGAGCGTTATCGAGTACCCCACTACTATGGCGTCTGCTGACTTCTCACGGCAAGCTTTACTCCATGACTTTCGTAAAAGCAACTAATCGACATGTCCGTGAGACCTCACTAGTTAAGCATGTTGTCTTTCCATCTTATACCCACTTGATTTACGGTATGCAGATCCGAGTAGTTATTGGACTTTGACTCTATTTGCAGCCTTATCCCTGCATACTGCCTTATATCAAGTTTCTGTGCGTTGGGTCAGATGTTTGCCGCTGACTTCTTTCAGATTCCGTGTCGCCACGGACACCCTTGTCTCTCTGGCTGGACGATTCCCACTACTAGGGCTCGTTAGGGACTTGCACCCATTAGGCAACACACATGCTAGTCAAACAAATAGAAGAAGTCAGTTTTTCTCTGACTTTTGCACCTGATATTACAGAAAAGGAAATTTTTAATTTAGAGCAAATTATAAAAAATCAACTTTTTTCTTTTGAAGATACAAATACTCAAGAACATTATAGATTTGTACAAGCTATAGATTTTACATTGCTGAACAAATGATATAAACCTGTTGACGATTTCTTACTCGCCAACAGGTTTAAATTTAAATCACGCATACGTAGGGACGATTGCTGGATAAAAAACATTCAAATATATCTGTATAGGCGTTTAGAGCTTACAAAAACTTCACATAGAATATCAAACTGGTTGATTTTCAACAGAAGTGTTACAAGTGATACCTAAGACTTTTAGTGGTTTTTATGAAATAGCTGCACTATTTATTGCAAGATACACTCATTCTCAATGTTTTAGGTAGTGTGTACTAAATACCCATGCAGACAAATATATTTTGCTGCGTTGGCTCTTCTTAAATTTTATTACATTTATGTATATAGGTTTTGGGAGACATTTACCGCTATACATAAAATGGAGTTCTGGAGACTATCAAATGGTTCTTATCATTAATTAGAGAAAGATTTTGTACTAAAATTTGAGAAGAACCTTGCGCGTTTGTTCCTTGCTCCTTGCCATAAGATACAAATCTGATTATAATCGAAAATGATGATTTCTTCTATCTTTTGAGATATTCCATTGCTCCTTGAACCATTCTATAATAGGCTGTCTATTGATATACAAAAACAGTTGGTTCGGCTTGGTAGAATCAGAAAACACCTTGATTTCCGCATTCTCCACATTGAACTTTCTTCTGTGTTCCTCGGAATAGAGTGAACCGCTAAAGTTGAGTGCCTTTCCGGTAAGAAGCACCCCAATTTGTTCAACGGTAAAGCCAACCCTCCTGCACAGGTCTTCCATTTGCAAGCGTGCCTCCAACATCGGGAACCAATGCTTGGCTTTGCGGACGATGTCATTGAGCAAAGAAACTTCTGTTGCGTGCTTGCTCTTTAAATCTACGACCTCTGCTTGGTGTATCTGTTGCATCTCGCCGAGTTGTTGGCTGTGGCTGTCCTCCATTCGCTGTATTTTCTCATGGAGTTCGTCAATGTATTGCTCTCGGTTTGTCACAAGCTCGCACAACTTTCGGTTGTGTTGCTCCACCTCCTTCAATTTTCCACTACCTAAAAGAGAACCAATCTTCGACACAAAGGCTGTCTTGGCTTCCATCTTAGCAGCCTGTAGTTTCTCCGTGCTGATTTCACTCTTGGTTTGTTGTAGAAGTCGCTGTGCTTCCTCAATATCAGATTGCAGCAGCTTCATACAGTTTTGAAGTCTCTCGGTCTCTCGCTTGATGTTGCGATAATACTGTGCCGTGGTGGTATGCCTCGCATCTGATCCACGGACACCTCTCTTCAAGCCATACTTGCTCATGGCTTCAGCATAGCTGTCGTTGCACCAATCATCAAGCTGCCCATTGGCTGCGATGTTCATCATGTCCTCGTGCGTTCCAGACAGCATGGTTCTTATCACCCTCACCTGGTCGTTGGTTATCTTACGCTTGATGCCTGCCGTCTTGATGCGGTGGGCGATGGCTCTGTTGCCCTTGGCATCCCAGATAGCCTTGGTAACGCTCTGCTTGCAACTGAACTGTGCGATAGTTCCGTTGATTGTCACACGTCCCATGATAGGGACAATTCCGTTTCTCTCCTTGCTTCCATTTACATAGAAGACTGTCTTGAAAGTGCATCTCATAATTCTTACTTTTTTGTTCGGTGCAAAATTAAACTATGAGAGTTGCATGGCAAAGCCAAAACCTACGCAGAATGGGGAAATATGAACCGCCACCGTTAAAAATGCTTATTAGGGCGTTTCCATTGGGTAATGATTTGAAAGCGTTTCTACTTCTCTAATCTGCTTTTTCCTCATTTCCTTGTCACTGACAACTAAAGCCAAAGACTGCCACAACCACTTGAAACTCAAAACAAATGCTCTATTTTGCTATTTTCTGCCTTTTTAGGCGTTCTTTTCTGATAAAAATTGAGAAAATGGGCAAGTTGTCAATAAAATCAGGAGAAGGATAGAACTGGAGAACGGGAGTATTGCAAGGAGCTACCGTAAAAAGATAAGGGATATCGTGAAGCGCGACGTAAGGGATAGGAAATCAGTATCTTTTTACCGGCGATAATGACTCAGTTCCTCAGAACTCAGTTCCTCAGTTTTGTTCTAGGGGGTATACTTGATGGTTGCAAATTATAAGTAATTATATTTTATTATATATATAATAT
>JAJWOH010000136.1:0-8204 GCA_021635485.1 Segatella copri
GCTTCATGCTGTCTTACACCCATGCGGGCCTCTACTACGTTTACTACATAGTCGCCGAGTTTCTCGCATTCCTGGATGATATCCATATACATGGTACCGATGGCGTAGGTATAGAGATGGTTGTTTACATCGTTGATGTTCTGGCTCTTCAACTGATTGCGATAGTTGTTGATTTCGTTCTCGATGTTGAAAGAGAGGTTGGCATCGTTGTCTCCCTTATGACCTACGAGGGTGATATTCATCTGGGTAAGGGCATTGTCGGTAAGTTCCATCATCTGGTGCATGTGCTCATACTGTGAAGTGATGAAGTCTTCCTTGCCCTTGAAACGGCGGTTCAGCGTGCGTGCGATGTTGAAGCAGCTGTCACCGATACTCTCGATTTCAGAAATCTCACGGAGCATGGCACGAATCTTTGCCTTGGTCTCGTCAGAAAGATGAGAATCGCTCACCTGGTCGAGATACTTGGCAATCTCTATCTCCATGTTGTCAGAGATGCCTTCGTATTTCTCGATGCGGCTATAGAGTTTTACAAACTTTTCTTCATTGGTCTCGCCAAGAAGCGTCTTCACCATGCCGAACATGCGCTGGATGCGCTCTGCAAAACAATGGATTTCCTTCTGTGCCTCCAAGACAGAGATTTCCGGTGTCTTCATGATACCGCTCTGGATAAAGCGCAGGCGGAAGTCGTCCTCATCGGTATTCTTCTTAGGACGGATAATCTTGCATACCAGCTTCTCTATCTGTGGAATGAACCATACCAGGATAAAGGTATTGGCGAGGTTGAAGGTGGTATGGAAGGCGGCAAGCACAAAGGATAGCTTGGTTGCATTGGCTACGAAATGAGGATCAGTCTTCTCCATGGCATCGTCGAAACCTACCCAACCGCAAACCAGATGGATGAACGGGTGGAATATGCAGAGTATCCAAAGCACACCGAAGATGTTGAATACCATGTGCGCCATCGCCGCTCTCCGGGCCTGGGTGTTGGCGGTGAGCGCTGCCACGTTGGAGGTTACGGTTGTTCCGATATTCTCACCCATCACAAGCGCAATACCCTGATAGATAGGCAATACGCCGGTAGAGCAGAGGATCATCGTAATCGCCATGACGGCTGCCGAACTCTGCACGCACATAGTGAGTATACTACCAATAATAAGGAAGGTGATGGTAGTTTGGAAACTGTGAGGATCGAAACTTGCAAAGAATTCAAGAACCGGCTGATTATGAGCCAGATCCATGTCGATACCGGTTTGGCGTAAAGTACCCAAACCGAGGAACATAAAGGATATACCGAAGATGAAGTCGCCGATAATCTTGCGTTTCTTGCTGTAAATCAGGATGATGGCGATGAAGAATGCCGGCCATACAAAATCTGTGATGTTAAACGAGAAACCGGCACTCATGATCCATGCGGTGAGTGTGGTTCCGATATTGGCGCCCATGATAACGGAGATAGCCTGGGCTAGGGTAAGGAGACCAGCATTAACGAATGATACGGTCATCACCGTCGTGGCTGTAGAAGACTGCACCGCTGCGGTGATGAGCGTCCCCGATAGGATGCCCGTCAAACGATTGGTGGTCATGGTTCCTAACACATGGCGGAGCTGTGGTCCTGCCATCTTCTGCAAACTGTCGCTCATGGACTTCATACCGAACATCAGTAGGGCGAGTGCTCCAATAAGCTTAAAAAATATCCAAATCGACATATAATAACTTAATTAATGTTGTCAAATACATCAAGTTTCCGAATTTCTTCGTAACTTTACACTCTGTAGGCGTCTCTCTTCTTGAAAGAGTAAGCCGATGCTCAAAAAGCACCTTCGGGTGGGCTTCGAGAGCGGGTAGATTAGTTTAATTTTGTAACATAGTTTTAATACAAATGAAACAAGTAATTCAAATCCGTTGCAAAAATAATAAAAAATCTCAGAAAGTAGAAATCGGAAGCACACTTTTTGATATTTTTTCAGCATTTGACCTCAAAATGACCCACGGACCGGTGTCTGCAAGGGTAAATAACAAGGTTGAAGGCATGCATTATCGTGTTTATAATTCTAAAGATGTAGAATTTCTTGATATGACTTCTTCATCCGGTTCGCGTGCATATACCCGTACCCTCTTTTTTGTTCTCTGCAAGGCGGTACAGGACATTTATCCTGCTACAGATGTGGTGATTGATATCCCCGTATCGAATGGTTTCTACGTAGATATCCGCCTGGGCAGACCTGTTGTAGATGAAGATGTGAACATCATCCGCCGTCGCATGCAGGAGATTATCGATGCCAGAATGCCGATACGCCGCTTCACCGTGCCTACCGAAGAGGCTGTGGCGCTGTTTCAGGAGAAAGGAGATGTTGAGAAGGTGAAGCTGCTCAAGACATCGGGCTCTATCTATACTACCTATTATAAAATAGGTGATTATGTAGATTATTACTACGGCACGCTGCTCACCAATACCTCGCAGCTCTATCTCTTCGGGCTGGAGAAATATTATGATGGCATGCTCCTGCGCATTCCTTCGCTCAAGAACCCGGATGTGCTGGGCGAAATGACCCGACAGGATAAGATGTTTGAGATATTCAAGGAGCATCATCGCTGGCAGAGTATCCTGGGCATCAGAACCATAGGCGATTTTAACCAGGCGATAGATGCCAATCATTCTACCGATATCATCAATATCAGCGAGGCGCTGCAGGAGAAGAAGATTGCCAAGATTGCTGAGGAAATAGCCAGCCGCAAGGGCGTGAAACTGGTGCTGCTGGCTGGTCCTTCTTCTTCGGGCAAGACCACTTCGTGCAAGCGTCTGAGCATACAACTTGCCGTAAACGGACTGAAACCGCTCCAGATTTCGCTCGATGATTACTTCGTGGATAGGGAGAAAACCCCGAAGGATGCTTCGGGCGAATATGATTATGAGAGCATCTATGCCCTGGATCTCGATTTGATCAACGAGCAGTTCAACGCCTTGTTCCGTGGTGAGGAGGTAGAATTGCCGAAGTATGATTTCCAGAGCGGAAAGAGTAAAAAGAGCGGCAACAAGCTGAAGATGAACGATAACAATGTGCTGGTGGTAGAGGGTATTCATGCATTGAACCCAGAGCTGACGGCCCACATCCCACAGGAGCAGATATTCAGAGTATATGCTTCGGCGCTGACCACGATTCTTCTGGACAATCACAATTATATCCCGACAACAGACAACCGTTTGCTTCGCCGCATCATCCGCGATTACAAGTATCGAGGTGTCTCTGCCCAGGAAACCATTCATCGCTGGCCTTCGGTAAGGGCGGGTGAGAACAAGTGGATATTCCCGTTCCAGGAGAATGCCGATGCGATGCTCAATACGGCGATGCTTTATGAGCTGGCTGTGATTAAGACGCAGGCAGAGCCGCTGCTGCAGCAGGTTCCGGAGAATTGCGAGGAATATGCTGAGGCTTACCGGTTGCTTAAGTTTCTGAAATACTTCAAGGGTATACCTTATAATAATCTGCCGCCTACTTCGCTTCTGCGAGAGTTCCTGGGGGGCAGCTCGTTCCATTATTAAAGGGTAGCTTATCAAAAAAGTCCAAAGATAGTTTTCAAACCAGATTTCTTTCTTTGGACTTTTTCTTTAAAGACTATGGCTCTATTATTTGGTATTGTAATTTGATGTTTGGCTTATCCTCTTTGTCGATAAGATATGCGACATTCCATCTTTGCATCACATTTGTAAAGTTCTGTTCTATATGGATGGATAGAATTTTGCAACTTTCTGTTGACGCCAAGGAACTCTCTAGTTTGGCTATCCCATGTGTTGATTCTCCTTGTATGTAGATTAGCGTGTATTTTAGAAAGTTCACTTCTGGTAGTTCTATTTTTGTGTCAGGTTTTGCGCTACTTACACAATTCTTGAAATACTTTTCAAAGTCATCTTTCGTATTTATGGTAAGGATCTGATTGTCTGGAGTCTCTATCATCACATCGGTAGGAATCTCATACTTTCTATATGGCGCAGTATTTTCATCGTTGTTAGAACAACTTGCCATTAATGTTAAAATGCAGCTTAATATTGCTGATATTATTGTACTTCTCATAAACTTTTTCATACGTTTGGCATTTTTTGTTAATAATTAAATTATGGGTGCAAATATACAAAATTAATTTAAAACGAACTTTGTCTTATGTACCAAAAACTTTTCCTATTATATCGTCTGTGCGCTTGACGATACGATTTTTGTTCTAAAAGAGCGCACTTATAATAATATGCCGCCTACTTTGCTTCTGCGAGAGTTCCTGGGGGGCAGTTCGTTCCATTATTAAAGGTTTTATCTTTCGGAGATAAGTTGGCTGTTTGAGTAGGACAGCCAACTGGCAGAAGCCGGACAGCCGACTAGCGCCTTATCCGCTAGTCGGCTGTTTATCTTTAACAGTCCTCGGAAATGGGTTTATCTGATTTCCTTTTAGGCGCCTGATTTTCTTTTTTATGCGATAGACGAAAAACTCTTCACTCTTCACCAAATGCTCCGAAATCCCTGTGTTTATCGGCATTCCGAGGGGTGAAGAGTGTTCGGGCACTCTTCACCTACTCTTCACCACTCTTCACCTTCTGTTGCAGCGGTCTTGTACCTCTTTTTTATTGAACTTTCGTAAGTTTTGCCCCACACGCCCTGAAGGGGCAGAAACTCCTAGCCCAGGGCATCGCCCTGGGTAATTACGGACGCAACCCTGTCGCCCTGTAAGGGCAAAAGCTTTAAAACTCCAGGCGAAACATAAAGCTTTTGCCCTTACTATTATATTTGCACTTGGAAAAATAAAGAGGTAAAAATCTTTATATCTGCAAACTTTTGTTAACTTTGCAGAAAATTAGATAAGTACAATAAAAAAAGAAGAATACTCCATATCCAGCGTTAACCCTGTGCCCTTTCTAGCATAGTAAAGGCTTAGCCCTGTTTGGGGAACTGGATATTTTCTGAGCAGAAGCTTGAGAGTAAATTAGCCTGCTTGTGTAGAACAAGACAGGACTCGTAGTATAGTTGTAGCCGCTCAGAACGGAGCACCCTTCTTATTAAAAACTTCATTCAATATGTAAATATACGGAATAGATTTGGCAAAAGAGAAATTTGACGTAAGTTTTTTCGACTTGACATCAAAAAAAGTATCAAACCACCCTTCACATAAGGTTGTAAAGAACAATTTTAAGAGTATCGGAAGGTTTTTAGAAACCCTTCCAAGCGATGCTGTATTGGTTGCTGAGCATACCGGAGTTTATGGTGATACTCTCTTGAAGTGCTGCATGGATAACAATGTAAAGATTGCCTTTGTGGGTGGATATGTCATCCATAGATATAGAGCTACCCCTGACCGTGCCAAGACGGATGTCCTGGATTGTGCACTGCTCAGAGATTTTGGAGAGAGATATCCTGATAAGCTGAAATACAAGACGTTTCCAGAAGAGGCTCTATATGAGCTTCGTCAATTGGCACGCCACCGAGAAATGCTTGTAGAACAGCGTAAGCAGCTAATAACAGCCGACAAGAGCGAGGATTGTCGTCCTATCAGAAGTCTTGCCGTCAAGCGAAGCATGGACCGCATCAAAGAGATGTTGGACACGGAAATTGCAGAGACGGAAAAAGAAATGTTGAAAGTCATAAATGGACATGTGAGCATTCGCCACAACTATGAACTTGTTAAAAGTGTCGATGGAGTTGGGCTGATTACCGCAGTAGAACTATTG
This sequence comes from Segatella copri, assembly GCA_021635485.1. Taxonomy (GTDB): domain Bacteria; phylum Bacteroidota; class Bacteroidia; order Bacteroidales; family Bacteroidaceae; genus Prevotella; species Prevotella copri_P. The sequence goes on from JAJWOH010000136.1 coordinate 5,711, forward strand.
GTAAAAACAGAGAATTTCACAAAAATAACTACAGCGCGCCAATATGCTGCTTATGCAGGAACTGCGCCATACGAAAAATCATCGGGGAAAATGGACAAGGGAGCACATATATCCAAGATTGGTAATAGACGGTCAAAGACCTTGTTGTACATCTGCGCAGAAAGCGCCAGATTGCACAACAAGGAGATTAAACTGTATTACGAGAGACGTACTTTAATAGATAAAAAGCCGCGTCATTATGTACTAAATGCCATAGCAAAAAGTTGCTAAGGATCATATTCACCCTCGTGGAAAAAGGTGAATACTATGACGCAAACTTCATCAGGCAAGACCCAAGGGTCGTTAAATATAATTAACGTTAAAAAATACGCTCAAAGCTTGCTCAATTAGAGTAAAACAGGGCGCCTTGCTGATTGCTATTATACCCAGGGCGATGCCCTGGGCTAGGAGCTTTTGGGCCTTCAGCCCGTTCTTGACCATACTAAAAGATTCCAGTCTTTTTTATGTCTGTCGGTGAAGAGTGGTGAAGAGAGGGTGAAGAGATACAAATAACTCTTCACCCCTCGGAATGCCGATAAACACAGGGGTTTCGGGCCGAAAGGTGAAGAGTGAAGAGTATTTCAGAGTAGAGTTGCTATACTTTTTATAAAGCGTACGAATTTATAAAGCCTGCGGCTTAGAGCTTGCTGCCATAGCACAAGTCGCCGGCGTCGCCGAAGCCTGGCACGATATACTTATGCTCGTTCAACCCCTCATCAATAGAGGCACACCAGATGGTAGTCTTGTCCTCAGGGAAGGTCTTCTTGACGTGCTCAATGCCCTCAGGTGCAGCGAGAACACAGGCAATGTGGATATGTTTAGGATTGCCCTTGGTGAGGAAAGCCTTCATACCCATCTCCATGCTGATACCTGTGGCAAGCATAGGGTCGGCAATGATGAGCACCTTATCAGTAAGATCAGGTGTGGCGAGGTATTCGATATGTACACCCACCTCAGTATGCTCCTTGTTGGTATACTCGCGATAAGCACTCACAAAGGCATTGCCAGAGTGGTCGAAAATATTGAGGAAACCTTCGTGGAAAGGAAGTCCGGCACGGAAGATCGTACCGATGACAATCTTTTCGGTAGGAAGATTAACCTGGGCCACACCGAGCGGTGTAGTCACCTCAGTCTTTTCGTAATTAAGAGTCTTTGATATTTCAAAGGCTTCATACTCACCGATTCTCATAATGTTGTTGCGGAAGAGCAATCGGTTCTTTTGATAATCGCAGTCACGCATCTCTGCCAGATAGCGGTTGATGATGCAATTGTGCTCGCTCAGATTATTTATCTTCATATAGTTGTAGTTTTTCTGCAAAGATATAATAAATCTCGGAAACGGCAAAATGTTTGGGCAATTATTTTCTCTCTGGAGGAATGAAAGAACATGTTACTATCTTATTTTTCCTTCAAATACCCTCTTATATATAATAGGTGTAAATCTCTGCTTGTTTTTCTTTAAGCAGAGATTTTTTGCAAAGTCAACGTGGCAATTGTCGGTCGAATCGGCTTTTTTTAAGTTCTTTAACCTAAAAAGCTTTTAAAAAGAAAGAATAATACCTAAGAATCTTTGCTATAAAACATATTTTTCGTAACTTTGCGGCGGTTTTGGGAGAATGATGATTTCTTCTGTCAACCAAGGTAAAAAGGTAAAGAGAAATTATTCACAACTTAAATACATTTAAAATAAAATGGCAAAGTTTGATAAGTCAGTTTTAGCAAAGTACGGAATCACAGGTACAACTGAGGTTCTCTACAATCCTTCTTATGAGGTATTGTTCAATGAGGAGACTAAGGAAGGTCTCGAGGGTTTTGAGGTTGGTCAGGAGACTGAGCTCGGTGCAGTTAACGTAATGACTGGTATTTACACTGGTCGTTCTCCTAAAGACAAGTTCATCGTTGACGATGCTACATCTCACGACACTGTATGGTGGGATTCTGAGGAGTATCACAACGATAACCACAAGGCTACTCCAGAGGCATGGAATGCCGTTAAGGAGATCGCTAAGAAGGAGCTTTCTAACAAGAAGTTGTTCGTAGTAGATGGTTTCTGCGGTACACACAAGGATACACGTATGAAGGTACGTTTCATCGTTGAGGTAGCATGGCAGGCACACTTCGTAACAAATATGTTCATCCGTCCTCAGAACGAGGCTGAGTTCGATCAGGAGCCAGACTTCATCGTTTACAATGCTTCTAAGGCAAAGGTTGAGAACTGGAAGGAGTTGGGTCTCCACTCAGAGACAGCCGTTGTATTCAACGTAACTTCTAAGGAGCAGGTTATCATCAACACATGGTATGGTGGTGAGATGAAGAAGGGTATGTTCTCTATGATGAACTACTTCTTGCCATTGAAGGGTATGGCTTCTATGCACTGCTCTGCCAACACAGATATGAACGGTGAGAATACAGCTATCTTCTTCGGTCTTTCTGGTACAGGTAAGACTACATTGTC
>JAJWOH010000137.1:0-8168 GCA_021635485.1 Segatella copri
GTTCCTGTTTTTACAGCCTTTTTTCTCTGTAAGGCTTCTTTCTTAAAGTCGGAAAAGGCAGCCTGTATTTTTTCCAGACGGTCAGCCGGAAAGCCTGCGGTATTTTTTACCCGGTTTATTTTGTTGCGCCAGTTCTGGCATTCATTTTTATAAAGCAGGTCATAGTTATTTTCTCTTGCCCTCTCGTCAAATTCCCGCTTGTTTTGAAGCGCCTGTGCTTTTCGGCACTTGTCGCTGCACAGCTCATACCGCTGGCTCTTTGCCAGAAAATATTTCCCACAGACCTTGCACTGCCGGAAGCAAAGCCCCCAGTCATTCAGCCTGTTCAGATAATAGGTAATCAACGGGTAGAGGGACGCATAGGCAGACACACATTCTTCTGTGCGCCGGTTGTCCGGGAACCAGAGGTCAAGCCGGGTATCTTCTGACGGTGCGCCTTTGAAATAAAGGCTGCCAGCTTGAAAATGTTTCGGTTTTCCTGTCTCCCTGTCAAAGCTCATGGATTCGTTTTGGAATACCCCGGTCAGTCTGCTCATTTTATCCATGAAGCGGTCACAGGCAGCGTTACGGTCACGGGGTTCTCTGGCAAGCAGATAGCTGTTCCAGATACGGAACGCCACATACATTTTCAGAGGGTCATTGCTAAGATATTTTCCCCAGAGAAATTCGCTTGCCGCCTGCTCCAGCTCCGGCTGTTTCCATCGGTTGGAGTGGAGAGCTTGCCGCAGCGGAGAAAGCCCGTATAAGTTCCAGTCTCTGTCCGTGTCACGCTCAAAGTTTATCAAAAAAGTTCCCAGTGGGCGTGTCATATCACAAAGCACCTCTGCGTTTTGGCTCCCGTTCAGACGGAAGCGGATCTGCTGTTCTTCCCCAATCAAAATCCGCTCTTTCATTTTCTTCCTGTCCAGCGTCAGGACAAACAAAATCCTCTCAAAACATGGCTCATGCCGTATAAACTGATTCTCCATCCCTATCCCCTGCCTTTGTTTATGGTAATTATATAATTCAGTTATATCCGTTACACTCATGGTATCGCAGAATCATTGTTTTGTCAAGGATAGTACGCTATGATGATTGCGGTTGGTAATTTCGTACCGCACAGTACCTTGACAAGTGAATGACCGTCCAAAAGGGATATGACCGGCAGGAGAAGTGACGCATTCGGCGCACCAATGCAGGGAAACACCGCAGGAATGGGGCAGGAAAACGGATTTTGGGGAGAACGGCAACAGGAAGCATTTTAACCTATTTGATTTATGGGAGGAACAGAATGAACGATAAAAAGAGATTGAACAGCTATGAGGATTTACCGCTGGTTCTGGATGTAGCGGACATTCAGCGGATTATGGGAATTTCAAGAGCGAGCGCCTATGAGCTAGTACACACACCCGGCTTTCCGGCGTTCCGCAGGGGTAGGCTTATCAAGGTCAGCAAAATTGCTTTCTTTGAATGGATGGCAAAAGGCTCCGAAACCGTACCGAGAAGCGACAAATAAGCGTGAGGTATCATTCCCTGACTGCAATACTGCCGCACTTTCCAAAGGAGCATACAGAGGGAAAAAAACTTAAAAATGATACCGAAACGCTACACCAAAACAGCCTATCTGTGTACATCAGGTAGAAATGGAGAAAGGAGCCGGTTATGGCAAGAATGAGCAACAAGCGGCGGCTGGAATGGTCTTTCTTCTTAAATGACCGCAGCCGTATCACTTACAACGAACTGTGCCGGAAATGCCAGCACGAATGTAAACAGAGCTTCCGGGCGGTTGTGGTTGACTGCCCGAAGTATCTTTCCAAGCGTTCCAAGAAAAAGGACAAAACTGCCGGAAACGGCAAAATCCCTTAGGAACTAAGGGCGCACTTCTATACATAGTCTAAAGACCATGTATCGTGCGTCCTGCGGAGCTTACCTCTGCCGCTGATAAAATCAGCAATCCGAGGTCTGCGTTCGCTTTGCTCCGACAAGGTGGCTACACCCCCTTGCGCCGCTAAAGCGGCTATCCCCTGTGTACCCGCCGCAAAGAGAAATCCGCTTTGCGGTTTTCCCTTTTCATCGGGTTTTATAGAAGCACTGACACACGGACTGTCTGCGGATGGTCTTTCTTTATCTTATCAGCAAAGGATGTGAGAACATGGAAAAATCTTTGGAACAGTTGAAGCAGGAATATGAAAAAACCACTGTCCTGCTGGAACGGGAAAAACGGAAAATGCAGCGTTTGAAAAACCGGCAGGCGTATCTGGAAAGCGGTTCCCGGAAACAGAGGACGCACCGGCTAATTACCCGTGGGGCAGCCGTTGAGAGCATTGCGCCACAGACAAAGGAGCTATCCGAAGCGGAATTTTATTCCCTCATGGAAAACATTTTGAATCTGCCGCAGGCGGAGCATTTCATCCGGTCTGCCACTGAGAACCACGCCCGTATTTCCGGGCAGGAGAAAGGCGGTGACTAAGGATAGCACTTTATCATTTTTCAATCGCACAGATAAAGCGTAGCGCCGGTCAGAGCGCCATTGCAAGCGCAGCCTACCGATCCGGGGAGCGTCTTTACAGCAGCTACTATGGAGAAGTCAGCGATTACACCAAAAAGGGCGGCGTGATTGCTTCGGAAATCATGCTGCCGCCCCATGCGCCGGAAATATATCTTGACCGGGCGACCCTCTGGAATGCTGTGGAGAGCTGCGAGAAACATCCAAAAGCACAGCTTGCCTATTCCTTTGATATTGCCATGCAGAATGAATTGACGCTGGAAGAAAACATGGAGCTGGCAAGGAAGTTCGTGCAGGAGCAGTTTGTGGCAAAAGGCATGATTGCCGATCTTGCTTTTCACAACCCGGAGAAAGAGGACGGCGGCATCCCTAACCCGCATTTCCATGTGATGACAACCATGCGCCCTTTGAACCCGGATGGCACATGGGGACAAAAACAGCGGCGGGAATATCTTCTTGATGAAGATGGAAACCGAATCCGGGATAAAAACGGCGATTATATGTTTAACGCTGTCCATACAACAGACTGGCATGAGCCGGAAACGCTGGAACACTGGCGGGAGCAGTGGGCGGCTGCCGTTAATACAAAATTTGAGGAAAAAGGGCTGGATGTGCGTATCGACCACCGTTCCTATGTGCGGCAGGGGCTTGACCTGATACCTACTGTCCACGAGGGAGCTAATGTCCGGCAGATGGAAGCAAAGGGCATCCGCACCGAGAAAGGGGAACTGAACCGCTGGATTAAAGCCACCAACCGGCTTATACAGGATGTGAGGAAGAAGATCAAAGCCCTGTTTGTCTGGATGGCAGAGGTAAAAGAAGAACTTTCCAAACCCCAGACACCGAGCCTTGCCGACCTGCTGATCGCTTATTACAACCAGCGCAACGCAGGGGCATGGAGCAATAAAGCCAGAACCGGAAACTTAAAGCAGTTTGCCGAAGCCGTCAATTATCTGACGGAAAACAAGCTGCTCACATTAGAGGATTTGCAGGAGCGTCTTTCCTCTGTCAGTGAAGAATTTGAAGCATTAAGCGGCTCCATGAAAAAGAAATCTGCCCGGATAAAGGAATTGCAGGAATTGATACGGGAGGGCGAGAATTACCAGCGGCTAAAACCTATTCATACGGAATTGAACAATATCAAGTTTAAGAAACAGAGGGAGAAATTTGAAACATCCCACGATGCGGAGTTACGGCTGTTTTATGCCGCCCGCCGTATTCTGAAAGAAAAACTGGACGGAAAACCCATTGCCCTGAAAGCATGGAAACAGGAATACGCACAGTTAAAAACAGAGTATGCCGAACTGTCTCCGCAGCACAAGCCGCTCCGGGAGGAAGTCATACGGCTGCGGCAGGTGCAGAACGCCGTAGATACCGCACTGCGCCGGAGGGAGCAGCCACAGGAAGTACAGAGAAAGAAACACGAGATGGAATTATGATATAATCGGCAGCTTTACCGCTGCCGGCATTTTTATGGAGGGAGCATTTGAATGTATTTGAAGCGGTGAAACAGTCTGTTACCACCCGGCAGGCTGCTTCATTCTATGGAATCCGGGTGGGGAGAAACGGCATGGTCTGCTGTCCATTCCACAATGACCGCACGCCCAGCATGAAAGTGGACAGCCGCTTTTACTGCTTCGGCTGCGGGGCTTCCGGGGATGTGATCGACTTTTCCGCTTTGCTGCATGGATTGGGGAAACGGGAAGCTGCGGTCAGGCTTGCGGAGGACTTCGGCGTTTCCTATGAGAAATCCGGCAATGCGCCGCCAGATAGGAAGCGTCACAACAGGTCACAGCCCCGACAAAAATCAGCGGAGCAGAGATTTCAGGAAACGGAACGGTATTGTTTCCGGGTGCTATGCGATTATCTGCGCCTGTTGGAGCATTGGAAAACAGCATACGCCCCACAGCCGCAGGATGCCATCTGGCATCCTCTTTTTGTGGAAGCGTTGCAGAGGATAAGCTACACAGAATACCTTTTGGATATTTTGTTATACGGAGAAATAGAAGAAAAAGCGGCGTTGATCGCCGCACAGGGAAAGGAGGTGCTGCGGCTTGAACAGCGAATTTCAGAGATTGCCGCTGGAAACGCAGGAAGCGGTCAAAAAGACGATGGACACAATGGAACCGGCGCAGACACCAGCAGAAATCCGGGAGACATTAGAGGGGACGCAGAAAGGCGGCGTGAAGAACAGCATCCGAAACTGCCTGACGGTGTTCCAGCGTGACCCGCTGTTTCGTGGGGCGCTGCGCCTGAACCTTTTGACGGAGCAGATTGACATTGTGAAGCCGCTGGGCTGGGAGCGCACCAGTACCACGCTGACCGACATGGACATGAACTACCTGCTTTTGTATCTGGAAGAAAATTACGGGCTTACCAGCGAGAAAAAGGTGCAGAGCGCCATCAAGATTGTTGCCAATGAAAACCGCTACCATCCAGTCAGGGATTACCTGAACAGCCTGCAATGGGACGGCACAGAGCGCATCCGTTACGCCCTGCATCACTTTCTGGGAGCCGATACGGACGAATACACCTATGAAGCCTTGAAACTGTTCCTGATGGGAGCCATCCGGCGGGTATTCAGACCGGGGAGCAAGTTTGAGGTCATGCTCTGTCTGGTTGGTGGTCAGGGAGCCGGGAAATCTACCTTTTTCCGGCTGCTGGCAGGCAGGGACGAATGGTTTTCAGACGATTTGAAAAAGCTGGACGATGAAAATGTGTACCGCAAGCTGCAAGGGCATTGGATTATCGAGATGTCGGAGATGATTGCCACAGCCAACGCCAAGAGTATTGAGGAAATCAAGTCATTCTTAAGCCGCCAGAAAGAAACCTACAAAGTGCCGTATGAGACACATCCGGCAGACCGGCTGCGGCAATGTGTATTTGGAGGGACGACCAACCGGCAGGACTTTTTGCCCCGTGACCGCACCGGCAACCGGCGCTTTCTCCCCGTGACGGTGTACCCGGAACGGGCGGAGGTTCACATACTGGACGATGAAGCGGCGGCGAGGGCGTATATCGAACAGATGTGGGCGGAAGCCATGACGGTTTATCGCAGTGGGAAGTATAAGCTGTCATTCAGCATAGAAATGAACCGATACCTGAACGCCCATCAGCAGGACTTCATGCAGGAGGACACACAGGCTGGCATGATCTACGCCTATTTGGAGGACTACACCGGCGACAGGGTATGTTCCAAGCAGCTTTATGAGGAAGCGCTGGGGAACTTAAATTCCCCGGCAGACTGGGAGACACGGGCAATCTGCGAGATTATGAATACCGGCATTGCGGGCGGCATCATACAGGGCTGGGTAGCCTACAAAAGCCCGAAGCGGTATAAGAAATACGGTTCTCAAAAAGGCTGGGAGCGTGTCAACCAAGCTCCGCCGGAGGGGGACGGTTTTCAGGAAATCACGGAAGAAGAAGCCCGGCAAATGGAACTTCCATTCTGAAAAGCCACCGGTTGACAGTTTGGTTGACGCTTTGGTTGACAGCCGGTTGACGGGGAAAAGCCTGATATTTGGGGCATTTCTCTCCTTTGTCAACCATGTCAACCAAGAAATCAAAGAAAAAGTAAAAAGTAATAATAGAGCGCCTATGGATTGTTTTCAAAGTCTTTTCTGCCGGTTGACACGGTTTGGTTGACACGGAGACAGTCTGCGGCTGTACACCTGTCTGACATTCCCTTGTCGGGCATATTTCATTTATGGAGGTAACTGCCTATGGCAAAAAGCAAAAACGAGAGCAATAACAAAAACAGCGGCACCCTGCTTACCGAAAAAGACGGCACCCAGTATTTTGTCATGGGGAAAGTCCGTATCAAGGTATCGGAGCATTTCGCACAGGATGGGAAGCCGCTTGACAGCCTGCTGGAAGATGTGATCCAGCACGCTGCCGCCGCTTCCTGAAAAAATACGGAATAACGACTGTCAATCAGCCCACGCTTATGATATACTTGTACCAGCGAGTATTGTATAAGCGTGGGTTGTTTCTTTTAGAAGGAGGATTTTTAACCGTGAAACAACCATACAATACAACGATTTATAACACTGCACTATATTTGAGATTGAGCCGTGACGATGAATTACAGGGGGAAAGCGGCAGTATCCAGACCCAGCGCATGATGCTTAGACAGTATGCCGCAGAGCATGGGCTGACCGTTGTAGACGAGTACATTGACGACGGATGGAGCGGGACAAATTTCGAGCGTCCAAGTTTCCAAAGGATGATTGATGACATCGAAGACGGGAAAATCAACTGCGTTGTCACAAAGGACTTATCCCGTCTGGGAAGAAACTATATCCTGACCGGTCAGTACACGGAAATCTATTTCCCCAGCAAGGGAGTACGCTACATTGCCATCAATGACAATGTGGACACCATCAACGGAGAAAGCGAGCTTGCACCGTTCTTAAACATCCTGAATGAAATGCACGCCCGACAGACCAGCAAAAAGGTCAAGGCTGCCATGCACACAAGATTTGCCAATGGCGCACACTATGGAGCCTATGCACCGCTGGGCTATGTAAAAGACCCGGACAAAAAAGGTCATCTTCTGATCGACCCGGAAACACGCTGGATTGTAGAGAAGATTTTTGACCTTGCTGTACACGGGCGTGGAGCCGCCAGCATTACACGGATTCTGGTGGAGGAAAAAGTACCTACCCCCGGCTGGCTGAACTATGAAAGATACGGGACTTTCGCCAATATCTACGCCGGTGCGCCCGCAGAAAAAGCCTATGCGTGGACGATAGCACAGGTCAAGAGCATTTTGAAAGAGGAAACCTACATCGGTCACAGCATTCACAACAAGCAGAGCAACATTTCATTCAAGAACAAGAAAAAGGTGCGGAAGCCGCAGGAAGAATGGTATCGTGTGGAAAATACCCACGAAGCCATCATTTCCGAAGAAGTGTTCCAAAAAGTTCAGGAGCTGATTGCAAGCAGACGCAGGAAACGCAGAAACGGTACGACACAGATTTTCGCAGGATTGATAAAATGTGCAGACTGCGGATGGTCTTTAGCCTATGGGGAAAACAAGCAGAATAAGAACCCATACGGGTACTACCATTGCAGCAAGCACGGGCAGGGATTACGCCAGTGTTCCATGCACTATATCCGCTATGATGTACTGTATGCCTATGTGCTTGCAAGACTGCAATACTGGTCTATGCTGGCACAGAAAGACGAGGACAAGCTGCTGAAACGCCTGCTCAATGCCAGCGACAGGGAAAGAAACTCTGCGAAGAAAAAGCAGGCTGCGGAGCTGAAAAAGGCGGAAAAGCGTAAAGCCGAGGTTGACGGGCTGTTTGCTAAAATGTATGAGGACTGGTCTGCCGGACGCATAACCGAGTATAACTTCAATATGCTGTCCGAGAAGTACCAGAACGAGCAAAGGGAGCTTGAAACAAAAATAAGGCAGCTTCACGAAACGATGGAAGCCGCCGTACAGACCGCAGCGGACGCTGAAAAGTGGATTGCCCTGATGAAACAGTATGTCAACCCTGTGGAGCTGACCGCCGAACTTCTGAACACTCTAATTGAAAAAATAACCGTCCACGAAGCTGTCAAGGGCGAGGACGGAAGCCGTGAGCAGGAAGTAGAAATCTACTACCGCTTCATCGGCAAAATCGACTGACCTTTCTTTTTTACCCAACAATATCTTTAATTAAGGGAGACGGGA
>JAJWOH010000138.1:0-8164 GCA_021635485.1 Segatella copri
CTCACGATTACCATCGACTATGGCAAGCAGACTCCAGTGAATGCAACATCCCATCGTGGTTCACGTACTACCTCTTATATAGTAAGTAATGTGAAGGGCAAGGCGGTGAAACCTGCAGATGCAGCTTTCGATAAGCAGGAGAAGGCTGATCACTGGTACAATCTTTCTGCCATTGATGTGAAGACCGATAAGGCTACCCCTGTGGTAGCTATCCTCGGAAACTCTATTACCGATGGCCGTGGAAGTACTACTAACCATCAGAACCGCTGGACCGATTTTCTCTCGGATGCCCTGAATGCAGAGAAGCCATACGGCGTATTGAATCTTGGAATCGGTGGCAACTGCGTGGTGCAAGGTGGATTGAGCGAACCAGCCATGAAACGTTTCGACCGTGATATCCTGGGACAGACAGGTGTAGATAAACTCATCATCTTCGAGGGAACCAACGATATCGGTTGCTGCAGCGGAAATTATGAGCATGTAACAGATACCCTGATTGCCTGCTACAAGGTGCTGATAGCGAAAGCCAAGGCAAAGGGAATCAAGGTGTATGGCGGAACCATCACCCCAACCAAGGGAAACGGATGGTATTCTTTCTGGCACGAGGCGATGCGACAGACCGTGAACGAATGGATCAGAAAGAGTGGTGCCTTCGACGAGGTCATCGATTTCGATGAGCTGACCCGCGATCCGAAAGATCCTCAGCGTCTGAAGGCTGAGTATTCTGACGACTGGCTGCATCTCAATCCGAAGGGATATGAGGCAATGGGTAAGTTTGCCGCAGAGAAATTGAAGTAAATGTTATAAATGCACCTATATATAATAAGGTGTAATCTTAATGATTGGATAAAATATGGAACAGACATCTGTAACACAGGAATCTAAGGGATTCTACAAACTGAATTGGCTACAACGCATCGGATTCGGATCTGGCGACTTGGCGCAAAACCTCATCTACCAGACCATCTGCATGTATCTGTTGTTCTTCTACACCGACATCTACGGACTTAATCCTGGTGTTGCTGCCACCATGTTCTTGGTGGTTCGCTTGGTCGATGTACTCTGGGACCCGTTGGTGGGAACTTATGTAGATAAGCATAATCCGCGTTGGGGTAAGTATCGCTCTTATCTCGTCCTGGCGGGTTTGCCACTCACCGTACTTGCCATCCTCTGTTTTTGGAATGGTATGGAAGGACAGACAGAAACCATCAAACTTATCTATGCCTATGTAACATACGTAGGCTTGTCAATGCTCTATACATTGATTAATGTACCTTACGGAGCCTTGAACTCTTCGCTGACTCGCGATACAGACGAAATAACCATTCTCACCTCTGTACGTATGTTTATGGCAAATGTGGGTGGACTCTGTGTATCGGCAGGTGTTCCAATCCTGGTAGCGATGCTCGCTGCAGCCAAGGATCTCCCTATCGAAATGGCGCTCTTCATGGGTTTGGGCTCTTTGCCATCTTTCATCTTTATGCCACTCGTTCCTGCCATCAAGAAAAAGGTGGGCAAGAAGAATATGTTCTATATCTTCCTTACTGTGGCTATCGTGGGTATGGCGATGCTTTATATCATCAGCAAGATGGGATCTGTAAAGGATCATATCACGCTGGTTTATATCGCTCAGTTCATCAAATCAACAGGCGTAATCGTAGCTACAGGATATATGTGGGCTCTGATTCCGGAGGTTATCTCTTTTGCAGAATATACCAGCGGCAAGCGTATTGCCGGCATCGTCAATGCCTTGACCGGTATCTTCTATAAGGCAGGTATGGCTCTGGGTGGTGTTATTCCTGGTGCAGTTCTTGCATGGACCGGTTATCAGGCAGCAGCTGCTCAGGAGAGCAACTCTCTTCCTACCGACAGTAATGCTTGGTTTGTTGCCATGCTGATTTTTGCCCTGGTAGGTTTCGCCCTTCTGGTATTCTGCTTTACCCAAACCAAGGAACGTGTGGTAATGGACGAGAAGGAAACCAAGAATGTTAAGGTGAGTGACCTGTGGACAGAATTCTTCCACAACCGTCCTCTCCGTATCGTGGCACTCTTCTTCATTACAGCCTTCGCCATGATGTCGGTAGGTAATGCTGCCGGTGCTTACTTCATGAACGATTTGGAGCAGCAGACTCCTCTGGCACAGGAGGGTATCCGTTGGCTGGTATGTGTGATTCCTGCCATCTTGCTGGGTTTGGCGATGTTCATCATCTCTAAATATGAGTTGACCGATGAGGTCATCGACGACATCAACAAGAAGATTGAGGCCCGACACAAGGAAGAAAACTAGAGACTATAATTATTAACGAGAAAAATAGATATAAGATATGAAAAAGATCACAACTCTGGCACTGGGGCTGATGCTTGCTTCAACAGCTTTCGCTCAAAAAGCGAACTCAGCAGCTCAAATCCCAACATTCCAGGAAACTATGGGTAAGTACTTCCTGGTAGGTGCTGCCATTAATACAGATTTGCCTAATGGACAAGACCCGGCAGGTGAGGAAGTAGTGAAGAAACAGTTTAACCAGGTGGTTGCCGAGAACTGTATGAAGGGCGAGGAAAATCATCCGGAGATCAATCGCTTTGATTTCACTGATGGCGATAAACTCGCTGACTGGGCAGAGAAGAACGGTAAGACCTTGATCGGGCATTGTCTGGTTTGGCATTCTCAGCCACCTAAGTGGATGTTTACCGATGATAAGGGTAATCTGGTAAGCCGTGAAGTGCTCATTGGCAGAATGTATAACCACATCATGACCGTGGTTACTCATTATAAAGGTAGAGTAAAGGGATGGGACGTAGTGAACGAGGCTTTCGAGGATGATGGTTCTTACCGCAAGTCTTTATATTATAAGATTATCGGTCCGGAGTTTATCGAGTTGGCTTTCCGCTTTGCTCATGAGGCTGATCCTAACGTAGAACTCTACTATAATGATTATTCTACTTCTAAGCCTGCCAAGCGAGAGGCTATCTGCAAGCTGGTTCGCGATTTGAAGGCAAAGGGTCTCCGCGTCGATGCAGTAGGTATGCAGAGCCATAATGGCTTTGATTATCCTGACTATGCGGAGTATGAGAAGAGCATCGAGGCTTTTGCTGGTGAAGGCGTCAAGGTGATGCTGACGGAGTTGGATGTCAACATGCTTCCTAATCCGGAAGGATTCGGCGGAGCGGAAATCAGCCAGAAGTTTGAACTTCAGAAGAAGTACAATCCATACGTGAAGGGACTTGACAAGAAGGCACAGAAACTCTTCAACCAGCGTTATCTCGATCTCTTTAAGATTGTAGAGCGTCACAAGGATGTCATCAGTCGTGTTACCTTCTGGGGTGTCAACGATGGTCACTCTTGGTTGAATGGCTGGCCTATCCCAGGCAGAACCAACTATCCACTGCTCATCGACCGTAACAACGAGGTGAAGCCAGTGGTGAAGGAAATCGTAAAACTCTTTAAATAAAATCGTCAATTTCTTTAAATATTAGACAACAATGAAAGCAAGATATTTGTTCCCTAAGGATTATATGGCAGATCCATCTGCCAATGTGTTTAACGGTCGCCTGTATGTTTACCCATCTCATGACTGGGATAGTGGCGAATGCTTCGACGATGATGGCGGTCACTTCCAGATGAAAGACTATCACGTTCTCTCTATGGACGATGTGATGGAAGGTGAGGTAACCGATCATGGAGTGATTCTTGATGTAAAGGATGTGCCATGGGCTGAGAAGCAGATGTGGGACAACGATGTAGTGGAGAAGGATGGCAAGTACTATCTCATCTTCTCTGCCAAGGATTATAATGGCGTGTTCCATCTCGGCGTGGCTGTGGCTGATAAGCCAGAAGGTCCTTTCATTCCGAATGCCGACCCAATCCGCAAGTCATACAGCATTGACCCTTGTGTGTTCAAGGATGATGACGGCAAGATTTACTGCTACTTCGGTGGTATCTGGGGCGGTCAGCTTCAGTGGTACAAGGACAACAAGGCTCTGAAGGATGAGCATCTCCCTGAAGGTAAGGAGAACCCGTTGCCATCTCGCGTAGCCATGATGACTGATGATGTACAGCAGTTTGCAGAAATGCCAAAGCCTGTTGTCATCGTTGATGAAGAAGGTAAGGTATTGCCTGCTGATGATCCACATCGCTTCTTCGAGGCTAGTTGGATGCATAAGTACAAGGGCAAGTATTACTTCAGTTACTCTACCGGTGATACTCATTATCTCTGCTATGCAGTAGGTGATAATCCTTATGGTCCGTTCACTTACAAGGGCGTCATCCTGGAGCCAGTTGTAGGTTGGACAACCCATCACAGTATCTGCGAGTACAAGGGACAGTGGTATCTGTTCCATCACGACTGCGTGCCATCTAATGATACAACATGGTTGCGTAGCTTGAAGGTGGCTCCTCTCTTCTATGATGAGGATGATAACATCTTGCCGGTTCAGCCTGAATAAGAGTATTATAAGTTTTAGATAATATACGTTTTAGTTGACTTTTAGGTTTATAGTAGTTTTGAAGAATAGTTGATATTAAGTTAATGTTAGTTTAGACGGAACGGCATCTTCGCGAGGAGATGCCGTTTTTGTATATATTCCTATTCTTCCTTTTCTTCTCATTCTTCCTTCTTTTTCTTTTTATCTCATGTTATTTTTATGTTATTTCTTTCTTTTTGTTGGCGATTTCGAATATTTTTATTTACCTTTGTGCCCGTAAACCATAAAAAGAATAATTTATGTTGAGATTACTTTTAAGGCTATGGTGGTTGCAGCAGCGCCGTAACTTCCACAAGAGAGACGCCTTCGTGGCTTGCTACATCATCTTCCTGTATGTGGTGATGGGCGTGAGCTTCTTTCTCAGCTTCACCGAGAATGGGGGAGAACTGGGGGGCGAAGACATGCCTGCCCTGTTGGGAGCTGGTATCGTTGTCGGTATGCTGATTCCTGACATCATCATGAAGATGGTGATGAAACGTGATATTACAGCGATGGATGATTATGTGAAGTCGCGTCCTGTGCCAGAGAAAATCTGGAACAAGTTCTTGCTCACTACCAATCTTGTGAGTTTCTGGAACTATGTGCTTCCGGTGCTTACGCTTCCGGTGTTCATCTACTTCTTGCCTGTAGGTCAGGTTATTGCCAGCTTTCTTCTGTTCCTGGCATTTTCTTATATTGACGGCATCTACATCACCTGTTACCGCAAGGCAACAGAGTGGATTCTGAAATGGCCCTTGATATTGGGATGGATGGGAATGTTTGCCGTGCTGATAGGCTATATGTTTGTGGCTTCCTTCTTCCCGGTATGGATGGGATGGACGGGTATCTTCTTCCTTGCTGGAGCGGTATTCATCGGACTTACCGCCTATCTCTATCACGAAAAGATTTATAACGAGCAGAAGCAGAAAGTTTCCAAGTTCCGTGGTTTCAGCCATATCAACCTCTTCAGCCTGCAATATATCGGCACGTTGAGAGCAAAGCGTGTCCGTACGATGGTGATTATGGTTACAGCCATCTTCCTTTTCGATGCCTATCTCTTTGCCCTGCTTCCAGCAGAAGCAGGACAGGAAATGGGGGACAAGGTGGCTATGACTACCCTCTATGTGGCGGGTTCCATCCTGCTGCCATCGGTGGTGTTGTCGCAATGGACCTTTGGTATTGAGGCAAACTTCTTCCATGGTTTGATGACCAAGCCTGTCAAGGTTAAACTGATGCTGCAGAATTGCTTTTATTATTATATGGTGGTGAGTGCTGTCGCTTTGTTGCTTACCCTTCCGTTCCTTTTCTTGCAGGTCGGAATCGGAATCCAGGTGCTTATCAGCGGTTTCTGTCTGGCAGTATTTATCAATCTCTTCAATCTGCCTACGGCACTCTTCTCTTCCCGTCTGGAGATATTCCAGACTTCCATGTTCAGCATGCAGGGAGCGAATCTGAAGATCAATCTTTATGCCATCGCCTTCCTCTTTCCGCTGGCTGGCGTCTGTGCAGTCTATCATTTCTTTGGAGAAATGGCATGGTGCATCACCTGCGTAGCATTGGCAGTCATCAGCATTGCCATCCACAAATGGTTCATCGCCAAGATTGCTGCCATCTTCGAGAAGAATAAGTACAAGCGCATGGAGAAGTTCATGGAAAGTTAAATAATTCTTATCGTGGCGCTAGCCTAACTTAACATTCAACATTTAACACTTAACATTTAATAAAGATGGATATCAAGATTCAGAATCTCAAAAAGATATATAATGGCAATACCGTACTCGATATTGATAATCTGGGCGTTGCAAAGGGCGAGTTGATAGGACTCGTAGGTAATAATGGTGCGGGCAAGACCACTTTGCTCCGTCTGATTCTCGACCTGATTCAGGCTGATGACGGTTTCGTGGAAAGCAATGGACAGAAGGTGAACGAGAGTGAGACCTGGAAGGAATATACCGGCAGTTACATCGACGGCAGATTCCTCATCGACTTCCTCACCCCTGAGGAATACTTCGATTTCATCGCTGATGTTTATCACATTGATGATGAAACCCTGCAGGAGCGACTGGCGCAGTTTGAGGGCTTTATGCACGGTGAAATCATGGGAACCAAGAAGTATCTCCGTGATTTCTCTCAGGGCAACCGACAGAAGATTGGCATTATCGGAGCGATGATCATCAATCCAAAGGTTCTTCTCCTGGATGAGCCATTCAACTATCTCGATCCTTCTTCCCAGATGACTATTGCCCACATGATTCTGCGCATCTGCAAGGAGCAGGGCACCACGGTCATCATCTCCAGCCACAACCTCAACTTCGTTGCCGACATCTCCACCCGCATCCTCCTGCTGGAGAAAGGCAAGTTGGTGAAGGATCTTCCTAATGCCGATGGTGCTGCCATCGCCGAACTCAACGAGTACTTCGGTATTCAGGCGGAATAAGAACATAATTTTACACATAGATAATTCTCTCTCCCAGAATCGTCAGTGAAGCAACAGAATAGCTTCCTGGCGATTCTTTTTTACGTTAATATTCTACAAATCCGATGTTATGATTTGTATAATTATCGGTAAATGCTTACCTTTGCACCCAAACGAAGAAAAAAAAATCAATGAGCAAAGGAAAATTAGCTAAGTTTGCGGATATGGAGCGTTTCGAGAACGTGTTCCAGTATCCATATAGTGTTGTAGATGACGTGCCTTTCGATATGAAGGGCAAGTGGCGTGAGATGTATTTCCACAATGATAATCCTATCGTGCTGGAGTTGGGATGTGGCAAGGGTGAATATACCGTGGAACTTGCCAAGCTTTATCCTGAAATGAACTTCATCGGTGTGGATATTAAGGGTGCACGAATGTGGACCGGTGCCAAGAAAGCGATAGAGGAAGGACAGAAGAACGTGGCTTTCCTCCGTACCAACATCGAGATTATCGACCGTTTCTTTGCCGAGGATGAGGTGCAGGAAATCTGGCTCACCTTCTCTGACCCGCAGATGAAGAACCCTCGCAAGCGTCTTACATCTACTTACTTCATGAACCGTTATCGCCACTTCCTCGTGGATGGCGGTATCATCCATCTGAAGACGGACTCCAACTTCCTCTTCACCTATACTACTTATATGGTGGATGGCAACCATCTGCCTGTGCTCTTCCGCACCGAGGACCTCTATCATCAGGAGGGTATCGATGAGGAAACCCGTAAGATTCTCTCTATCCAGACCTATTATGAGAGTATGTGGATAGAGCGTGGCTTGAACATCAAGTATCAGAAGTTCGCCTTGCCACGTGAGGGCGAGTTGGTGGAACCTGATATTGAGATTCCGCTGGATGATTATCGCAGTTATCGCCGTGATAAGCGAAGCTCAAAGGATACAGCGAAGTAGATTTCTACAATGATTTGAATAAGCTTCCGCAATGCTTTGAATGCCTTTCCTCAAGCGTTATTGGCGTTTGAAGAATGCGTCATAAGTATCTGAAAGAAGTAACTGAAGTTGTTCGGAGATACAATAGAAGTTGTTGGAACAGTAAGTATCTCGAAGCGCACAACAGTTGATATGCGGTCGCACATCAGCTGTTGTGCGCTTGTCTTTCAGCTGTTGTGCATGCGTAGAACAGCTGTTGTGCGGCTTTTTAATGGCAATTCTATTGATTGTCTTTGTTAATCAAGTTGACGACTACTTTTACCATTACATCTTTTTCCTCAGTTCT
>JAJWOH010000139.1:0-5389 GCA_021635485.1 Segatella copri
CGCATCATAAACCTGACTGATGCCCTTGATGCTCTCGCTCATGATGCCGTAACTCATGCTCATCACCATGACCGAGAAACAGATATAAGGAATGATACTCTGCGAGAACGGACCCGGAAAGAGCGCTCCTACGGCATTCAGCAGAATGGCATGGGGCAAGAGGGTGAGCGCCAGCATGATACCTACAAAGATGCACAACTCGATGAGCATCAGGCGCAAAGCCGTGCGCTGGCGATACTGGGTATGGTCGAAATGGAGCACCCTACTCTGCTTTACCACCCCGATGGTGATGCTGATGAGCACAAGCCATACGAGCCAGGCAGAGGTAAGATGGTCTACGAAATGGCCCGTAAACCAGCGGATGCCCTCGGGGCTGGTTAGCGAATGGGTGAACGACTCGGGCATCGCAGCTGTAAGCAGCCACGAAACCAGAACCACCACTACTTCGGCTATTCCCAACGATAATGCCAGATAGGCCAATACTTTCTTATACATTCTTTAAAATGAACTTATGAAACAAGTTATTCTTCATCTGCCTGCAGATGGTCGATATCCAGGATGCGGAGCTCGCAGGCTTTTACTACCAGGCGCGTAGCGTTGATGCCCATGCCGTGGTTGCCATCAGGAAAGAGTTTCTGAACCAGTTCTGCCTGGCGCTTCTCCAGACTCTTTACGCCGAAAGGCATTCCGCGCAGGTTGGTAATCTGCTCCTTGGTATAGCCCAGCGCAAGATGGCGAAGGAAACGCTCATCATACTCATCAATCTCATAATTCACCAGAGCCTCCTGACGCATCAGCTGGCTGTTTACGCTCCGCTTAAAACGGTCTACTATCTTCTGAAGGATAGGCTGGTTGAACACCAGTTTCTTGCCGCCCATGCAGCTCGCCACATCGCCACGCGTAAGGAGTTCGCCACTCTTCAGGATGATGCCGTCGCAACCCGCATCGAGCACATCTACCCAGAGCTTTTCGTTCAGAATTTCTCCTGTAAAGATGAGTACCTTCACGTTAGGATACTGCTCCTTGGTCTGGCGGCAGATTTCTACGCCTACCGTGGTAGAACCGCCCAGACCCAGGTCGAGCAGAACCAGGTCAGGCAACTGCTGCTTGATGAGTTTCCAATAGGCTATTTCGCTCTCGGCAGTACCGATGATTTCAGCCTCGGGAATATCGTTTTTAAAGATTCCCTCTGTGCCCTTCAGTTCCAGGGGCACGTCTTCTACTATGATGACTTTAAAATTTTCCATTGTCTAATATTTTTATTTTCTTATGATTTTAAACTTTCCCATTTGATTCGTGCCGGCAGCAAGGCCTCTATCCTGAGGCAACCTTTTTCGCCCTTACAAGCCTTGATGCCGCAGCCACGCAGATTGGTTACCTCGCCCAGTTCCCTCACGATCTGCCGGCAAAGCAGATAGCGCAAATCGCCCGTCAGAGGGGTAAAGAGCTGGGTATGGAGCGCAGCATCATAGGCCACATCCTGCTGGTCAACCCAATAGCGCACGTAGGCAGAACCCGGAATCTCAGCCACCCCGGCATGATAATCCTTGGAATTGCCCCGCATCAGAGAAACAAGATAGCGGTTCAGGAAATCATCTGCCTTGATGTTGCCCTCTACCTGCTCCATCGCCTGGGCGCTAAGCAGAGAATAGAGCGATTTATAATAATCTACCAGTTCCTTGAGCGAATCAACATCATCGGGCTGCGAATCGATAAGCTGGCGGATGCGCGACGGATAATACATCGTTTCGTGCTTGAGCGTAGACAGGCAGTTGTCGAGCACGGAATTGGAGATATGTAGCTTATCGTTCTCATATTCAGCCCTATGCAGTTCATCTGTCAGCAATTCCAACTTCAGGGATTCCTGTTCAGCCTCGTCGGTCCGTTTAGCCTTGGTCTGTTCAATCATGGCAAACCGATAGCTCAGCACGTGGCGGTAATAAATGAGATAATAAGCCAGCGGCAACTGCAGCAGCAACAGGATGAGCAGCACCACGGCCACGGTCTTTGAGTTCTCGCTCTGCTGCATCGTGTGCACATAATTACCCAGCGTATTATCGGCACTTATCTCGCGGAACAGCTGGGTATAAACCTTGTTGTTGCTCTGGTAGAGCGACCATTGGTGCAACGCCAGGGCAGCCACGGCACACTCGTTTCTCAGGTCGAGAATCACGTGATAATTGGTTGGCAGCCCCGAGCGAATCCAATAGAGTTCTGCCGCCATTCCCACCTCCGGATGAGCCACCATGAGATACTTTCCGTCGGGATACTTCGAGAGGTAGAACGCGTTGAGATAAAGGCGCGAAGAATCGGCAAAAGCCAGGGTGCGCTGGTAGGTGCCGTTGATATTGCTGAAGTAGGCGCTATCGGCAAAATCGTCGGCACGCTGGAGATTGGCATCTACGTTCGTCTTGAGATGATTGTGGCGTTGGCGGATGCCGCTATTTTTCTTAGCCTCGCAAGGCTGGACCGATGCCGACAGCAGCACGAAGAGCATGATGATGATGCCCAGCAGCTGATGGGTTCGGCGGGCGATGCCCTTAGGCAGACGGAAACTGAAGCGGCTCCCCTCGCCCAACTTGCTTTCTGCCTTAATCTGACAGCCGGCAAAGAGCGAACTTACCTTCTTATATTTCTCGATGATGCCCTTGCAGTTGAGCAGTCCGAAGCCGTGGCCGCCTGTATAGGTCCGGTCGAAGACATGCGCCAGCTGCTCCTCGTCCATACCCTTTCCGGTATCTGAGATGCTGATTTCCACGAGGTCAGAAACCTTGGCGCTAATGGTTACCTTTCCGCCTTCGGGTGTAAACTTGCGGGCATTATCGGCGATGGTATTAATCATGAAGAGCGTAAGGATGCGGTCGGCCTTGACCACGGCATCTGTCGGCTCTACTTCGAGCGTTACGCCCTGCATCTGAAAACTCATCTTGCCCTTGGCAACAATATCGAAGAGCCCCTGGAGCGGGAAACTCTCGATGCGCAGGCTGAGCGAGCCCTGGCGCATCTGAATCCACTCCGTAAGCACGTTGTTATACTGGTTAATCTTATCCGTAAGTTCGGCGATATACTGGTAGCGCTCCCGTCGTACCTCGTCGCTTTCGCCCCCTTCTGAGAGTCGGTTTACCTCATGGATCATGCGGTCGATGAAAGGCGTAATGCTGTTTACGAGCGAAATTTTAGCCCGTTGCTCCAGATTGCGTTTTTTGTTTTCTTCGATGTGCAGTCGGGTTACGTTCAGATTATCCTGCACCTCTTCCTGCTCATCTTTTAATTCGTTGATTTTCTTAGTGTTATTCTTGCTCCATTCACGTAAAGGTGCAAGCAGTTCATCCATCGACTGGTTCTTCATCTTCTTGCGTTTCATGAGGTCGAAAACGTAGAGCAGAACCACCACGAGCACAATCATCGCCACCACGGCAGCAATCATCAGGTTGAGCTGCTGGGCGTTCTCGTCGAGCGCCGTAGCACGTGCCTCGAGCTGGCGGTCCTGCCGGGAGTGGTCTTGCAAATCCAGATAGATGTTGCGGTTGTAATCGCTCTGCTGCTTATCGTCGATAGCCGAATAAACCAGACAAAGCTGTTCGCGGATGGACGCCACGAGGTCGGGAGCCTGCTCTATCGCCTTGTTGTCGTTCAGGGCATGGTTCAGACAGGAGAGTGCCGAAGAATAATCATGAATATCCCAGAAACATTCTGCCAGCGTACGGTTGGCTCCGGCAGTCTGATAAACATCTCCGTAGCTCGAAAAGAGGTTGAGGGCACGCTGGGCAAAGTTGCCTGCCAGCAGATTGTTTGGCATCTGCTCGATATTGAGATATTGGAAGGCCGGCAGGTTGTTGCGGATGAGGAATTCGCTCACCTCTCCTTTTCTGAGGTGCTCGCTAATAGACTGCAGGGCGTTAGCCTGCCAGTAAGGATACGGATGGGCAGCATCGCTAGCCAGCATGTAGCAGCTGATCAGCCGGTCGAATTCCGCCTGATTAATTTCGTTTTCGGTTCCCTTGACGATGGCTCCGCCCGAACCGAAATTATAAAGATAGTTGAGGTATTGTGCCGAATCCTGTTCCAGCTCATCCGGGTCCAGACGGTTCAGTTCCTTGAACATCGGCTCGTCTAAGCCTACATAATAAAAATAGGTGGCGGCAACAATAGAGAATTCAGATTTCGCATAAATCACACGTTTGCTTTCCCTCGGGGGCATGGAATTCACCTCTTCGCGAATTCTGCGCAAACGCCTCATCGCCTTTTCGCGATAAGCATAAAAATCTTTGTTGTGCGATTCTCTCTGGCAGAGTCGCATGTTCTGAACATCGGCAATAGCGAGTTCTAGCTGATTATCGCTCTCCTCTTCAACCTTCTTCAGCCATCCCTTGGCTCCCTTGTAATCCATCTTGGCTATGCATACAAAGGCAAGGTTGTTGTAGGCTTCGGCACGACCTGAAGGATAATCTTCAGAAAGATTTAAAGCCCTTTCAGCCAGCACTTTAGTGGAATCGAGATTGCGATAATGATAAGCATAAGATTGCTCGTTCAGCTCATCTACCCTTGCCTTATTCGCAGGAGAACAAGCTGAAAGAAAAAGAGTCGCCACCACCAGAACTGATGATGGCGACATGAAACAAAATGATTCGAAATTTAGCATCTCGAATGGAAAAAAAGTCTCTTTATTAAGCGCGAGCCTTCGCGATATAACCGAGAGCCTCCTGACACTTGGCTGTGATGGCAGCCCAGTCGCCAGCAGCAACAGTCTCCTTAGGGAAGAGCTTAGAGCCCATACCTACGCAGAGTACGCCTGCCTTGATCCAAGGAGTAAGATTCTCCTCTGTTGGCTCTACAGCACCTGTTACCATGATGTTGCTCCAACGCAGAGGTGCCATAACGTTCTTAACGAATGAAGGACCACCTACGTTACCTGCAGGGAATACCTTTGTTACGTCGCAACCAGCAGCCTGAGCATTATTGATTTCAGTTACAGAACCGCAACCTGGTGAATAAGGAACCAGACGACGGTTGCAAACTGGAGCAATATCAGGGTTGAAGTTAGGACCAACGATGAAGTTAGCGCCGAGCTGGAGATACAGAGAAGCTGTACCAGCATCAACAACTGTACCGGCACCCAGAATCATCTCAGGGCAAGCCTTGTCGGCCCACTTTACCAACTCACCAAAAATCTCGTGAGCGAAATCACCACGGTTAGTAAACTCGAAAACACGTACGCCACCCTCGTAACAAGCCTTGATGACGTTCTTGCAGATTTCAACATCCTTGTTGAAGAAAACAGGTACCATACCAGTCTCTTTCATGGCTGCCATAACCTGCATTTTGCTAAACTTTGCCATTACTTATTTTAATTAATAATTAATAGTTTATAGTTAATAGGAGCTTCGCC
>JAJWOH010000139.1:5489-8156 GCA_021635485.1 Segatella copri
GCCATTACTTATTTTAATTAATAATTAATAGTTTATAGTTAATAGGAGCTTCGCCGTAAGCAAGACTGCCTATAAACTATCAACTATAAACTTTAAACTATAATTATCTCTGAACGCGACCATTAGCGTTACCGCCAGCCAGGCTCTCTACCTCGTCAGCAGATACCAGGTTGAAGTCGCCAGGGATAGTATGCTTCAAAGCAGAAGCAGCTACCGCAAACTCAAGAGCCTCGCCCTGAGTCTCCTTGGTAAGAAGACCGTGGATCAGTCCACCTGAGAAAGAGTCGCCACCACCTACGCGGTCGATGATAGGGTTGATATCGTAGTGCTTGCTCTGATAGAACTCCTTACCATCATAGATGAGAGCCTTCCAGCCGTTGCGTGTAGCAGAGAGAGACTCGCGGAGAGTAGAAACTACATACTTGAAGCCGAACTCCTTCATCATGCCCTTGAAGATTCCGTAGTAACCCTCAGCATCTGTCTTACCGCCCTCTACGTCAGCATCTGGCTTGAAGCCCAGGCAGAGCTGAGCATCTTCCTCATTACCGATGCAAACGTCAACGTACTGCATCAGAGGACGCATAACAGAGATAGCCTTCTCTGATGTCCAAAGCTTCTTGCGGAAGTTGAGGTCAACAGAAACAGTTACGCCGTGACGCTTAGCAGCCTCACAAGCCAACTTGGTCAACTCAGCAGCCTTGTCGCTAATAGCTGGAGTAATACCGCTCCAATGGAACCACTGGGCACCCTCCATAATCTTATCGAAATCGAAATCAGATGGGTCAGCCTCAGCAATTGCGCTGTGAGCACGGTCGTAGATTACCTTAGATGGGCGCATAGAAGCACCAGTCTCAGCATAGTAGAGACCTACGCGGTCGCCACCACGAGCGATGAACTCTGTGTTTACGCCATAACGACGGAGACCGTTGACAGCAATCTGACCGATCTCGTGCTTAGGGAGCTTAGAAACGAAGTAAGCATCGTGACCATAGTTAGCCACGCTTACAGCTACGTTAGCCTCACCACCACCAGGGATGATACGAAGTGATTCACTCTGAATGAAACGATCATTGCCTTCTGGTGATAAACGAAGCATGATCTCGCCCAATGTTACAATTTTTGCCATGTTTGATAGTTTTAATTTTTTTGTTTTTATTTTGTTTGTTATGAGTAACAAATTAAAATTCCACTTTTTTGTTGAGAAATGAAGTTCAATTATTAGTTGGCGTTCAAATTCGTGGGCAAAAATAACCATAATTTCTCGAATAACGAAATAAAATCGCATTTTTTTTTGTTTTTCGTGCAAAAAAGTTGCTGTGTCTTCGCACAATTCAAAAAAATGTTGTATATTTGCGGCAAAATTCGCACTTGTGGTCGCACACAACAGAATTGCTTAATACTAATTGTGGTCTGTGCACAGCTAGGAAGTACCTGCGACGTTTATCTATCGTAGCCCCAGGAGAGGCTCCTTATATAATAAGTACACGCGAGGCAACCAGACCCGTAATGCTAAAAAACAATGGCCGAAAAAATCAGAATCAAGGATATTGCCGAGAGAGCTGGCGTATCCGTTGGAACCGTAGACCGAGTTCTGCACGACCGTCCTAACGTGTCGAAACCTGCACGCGACAAGGTCGAGAAAGCCCTCAAGGAAATGAATTATCAGCCCAACGTGTACGCCAGCGCCCTGGCTTACAACAAATCCTATACCTTCTACCTGCTGATTCCGAAACACGAATCGGAGGCTTACTGGGAGGAGATAGAGGAAGGCGCAAAAAAATGTGAAGATACCCGACGTGACTTCCACATCGACGTAGAGATTCGTTTCTATGAGCGTTCCAGCGAAGAATCGTTCCGCGAAGAAGGCAACAAGATTCTTGAGGCCAGTCCGGAAGGAGTTATCGTGGTGCCTTCATCACTCGACGTGACCCGCGAGTTTACCGAGGCGCTTCACCACAAGAGCATCCCTTTCATCCTGCTCGACTCCTACATGCCCGATCTGCGTCCGCTCTCTTTCTACGGTCAGGATTCGTTCTGTTCAGGTTTCTTCGCAGCCAAGATGCTGATGATGATTGCCGCCAAGGAAGATGAAATCATGCTCATGAGGCAGACCAAAGACGGAAGAGTGGTCAGCAAGCAGCAGGACAACCGAGAGGTAGGATTCCGCCATTACATGCACGACCACTTCCCTAACGTGAAGATTACCGTGCTCGACCTGCCGTTGAGCGGCACACGTGCAGAATTTGCAAAAATGCTGGAGAAATTCTTTGCCTCGCATCCGAACATCCACCATTGCATCACCATGACATCAAAGGCGCACATCGTGGGCGACTTCCTGCTGAAGACCAACCGCCGCGACGTTCAGATCATGGGCTACGATATGGTGGAGAAAAATGCCCGCTGTCTGCGCGAAGGAAGCATCTCCTTCCTCATCGCCCAGCACGCCTACATGCAGGGCTACTCCTGCGTAGACACGCTCTTCCAAGCCATCGTGCTGAAGAAGAAAGTTACGCCGGTAAACTATATGCCTATCGAGCTGCTGATGAAGGAAAACGTAGATTTCTATCGCAGAACCCAGCTCTAAGGCGAATTGGCAGAACAAGGTTCAAAAGCTCCAGAAGCAGCACGCCCTGAAAGGGCAGAAGCTCCTAGCCCAGGGCATCGCCC
>JAJWOH010000291.1:0-1579 GCA_021635485.1 Segatella copri
TAGGGTGTCCAGTTCTCTGTTCTTAAAAACAAGCTGGAAACATCCCTGTTAATTGTTAATATTACGCTCTGATATTTAACGTTTCATGTAACGAAATAGTTCTTTGAAAATTTGTGTATATCGTTGATTTTTAGTATCTTTGTACATCATTACAAATACTTATAATCAATGAAAAAGTTAGATTCAAAACAGCATAAAGAGACCCCTGAGGAAGAGTTAAAGCGTCTTCGTAAAAGAGTTAAGCAACTTGAAGGCAAAGAAGTGAAGAATACAAACACTATCAAAGGTCTTCGGAAAGAACTCAAAAAAAAAGACGTTCAGAAAATAACTATGACCAACGAACAAAGAGCATTACTCTCGCACCTGTTCCCGGACATAGATTCCCTCTTGTAGTAATTCAACTTTGTGTTCTTATCTATATGCGTACTGGCTGTGGCCTTCGAACTGTAGTGAAGATCTTGGAGGTATTCTCTGAAGTACTTGGTAAGAACTTCGGAAAAAGTCCATGCTACAATACGGTGGAAAACTGGATAAAGAAGTTGGGACTGTCTGTTTATCAAGATGACCAGCCATGCAAAGGCAAAAAGTTTGCCATGGTTATGGATGAGAGCATCGCTATAAACGGTCAGAAACTACTTTTGGCTCTAGCCATTCCATCAGAGCATCAAGATCGACCTGTCAAACATGAAGATGTGACAGTTTTAAACATGACGGTAGGAGCAAACTTCAAGGGTGAAGATATCGAAAACAAGATAAGCGAAGTCACTATATCTGCAGGTTCAGAACCTCAATATGTGATTAGTGACAATGCCCATAACCTTGTAAGGGGTATCTTGGACTCTGGATATGTGCATTATGCGGACATCAGTCATTCTATGGGTGTGATTCTCAAAAAGGTGTATGAAAAACAGCCTGATTTTGTTGAGCTTACAACACTTTTAGGAAAGAAAAGACTGCAATACCATCTGACAAATAAAGCATATTTGCTACCACCGAACATGAGGACTATTGCTAGATTCATGAATATGTCTGAATGGGTAATCTGGGGCAACTCTATGCTTGCTTGTTACAACAAACTCCCAAAAGAAATGCAGGAAGCGTATGCTTTCATCAACGACTATGAATCTTTGTTGCAAGAACTCATGGATGCGTTGGATGCCATCAGGCATATAGAGCATATCTGTAAAAACAAAGGCTTTTCCTGCAAGACGAGTAAGGAGTGCCAGTCATACATAGTTGCTCATGTTATAGGAAATGCTTATCCTCGTCAAGCTCACCTTGGCTTGAAGATGCTGGAGTACTTCCGAAAGGAAGAAGCGCAACTTACTGAGGATATGAATATCTGCATCTCTTCAGACATCATTGAATCTACTTTTGGTATATACAAAAGCAAGAAGTCACCGAACAAGCTGTATGGCATAACTCCTTTTGCTCTAATGATACCATTATATCCAAAAGTCGTGAACGAATCCGTTACTAAAACATTTAATTTCAAAGAGCGCTTAGTGAATGTTAAACTTAAGGACATTGATGCTTGGACTACCGAGCACTTGTCCAAAAACTGGGTGACAGAACGAAC
>JAJWOH010000292.1:0-1558 GCA_021635485.1 Segatella copri
CCTACTGGACCTATGATGTTCCGGGCGGAGAAAGTCGCGGTGGCCATGCTCACAAAGAATGCCAGGAATTTATCATAGCAGCCAGCGGTTCCTTTTCGGTAACGCTTGATAATGGAAAACAGAAGAAAACCTATCATCTCAACCACCCTTGGGAGGGGCTGTTCGTGGATGTCAATATCTGGCGAACACTGGATGATTTCTCTTCCGGCTCACTGTGTCTGGTTCTGGCTTCCCAAAAGTTTAAGGAAGAAGACTACATACGCGAATATGACGAATACCTCAGATTCATCAACCCGTCTAACAGTCCGATTCTCTCAAAGACCGAGAATCAATAACTCTAAATATCATGTTTGAGATAAAAAGATATAGCAATGCCGACAAGGAGGCGTGGAATGCTTATGTAGAGCAGGCTCGCAACGCCACCTTCCTCTTCAACCGCAACTACATGGATTATCACAGCGACCGGTTCAAAGACCATTCCCTGATGTTCTATAAGAACGGAAAACTCCATTCAATCCTCCCAGCCCATGAGAGAGAGGATACATTCTGCTCTCACTTTGGTCTTACTTATGGAGGACTAGTAATGAATAAAGATGTGACAGCAGCTGATGTTGTCCAGCTTTTCAAAGAATTGAACGAACACCTCAGGCTTCACGGTTTTAAGAAAGTTCTCTACAAACCTGTGCCTTGGGTTTACCACCAGATGCCATCTGAAGAAGATCTTTATGCCATCTATTGGGTATGCAAGGCACGCATCGTGAAACGCGATATCGGTTCTGTTCTTTTCCTACAAGAGAAGCCTAGATGGAGAAGGCTTCGCCGACGCTCCTTGAAAAAAGCGCAGGAGGCAGGAATTATAGTAAAGAGAGAGAACAATTTCGAAGGTTTCTGGAAAGTTCTTGACGCTAATCTTGAAGAGCGTTATCAGGTACATCCTGTTCATACCCTTCAAGAAATAGAACTTTTACATAGCCGTTTTCCAGATAACATCATTCAATACAATGCCTACCTGGAAGATGAGATTATAGCAGGATTCACCTTCTACATCACACCACAGACAGTACATGGGCAATATTGTTCATCAAACGACAAAGGTAAGGAACTTGGTGGCATTGACGCCATTTACGACCAGGTTCTTAATCATGATTATGCCGATTATAAATTCTTTGACTTTGGTCGCTCTACAGAAGGCGATGGGGATTATCTGAACGAAGGTCTCATCAGCCAAAAAGAAGGTTTCGGAGGAAGAGGAGTGGTTTACGACACCTACGAATGGAAAGTATAAATAGTTAATAGTTGATAGTTTATAGTTAATAGGGCTTAGCCGTTTGCAAGATTGCTATAAACTATCAACTTTCAACTATAAACTATAGAAAAGCCCTATAAACTATCAACTATTAACTGTAAACTAAATCAGGATGACTGTCACACCTCTGGCTGCCTGCGCACCCATAACCAGTGCCTGCTCAATATCGGCAGTCTTGGAAGGACCACTGATGAAAATACCGAAATTGTACTTCGGATCCATCTCGATTCGGGCATAAGCCTCATGCATATT
>JAJWOH010000293.1:0-1543 GCA_021635485.1 Segatella copri
CGTAGGCGACCAGGTGGTGGCAGAGGCTACTTTCACAGCACAGATTGTTAAGAACAAGTAATAATAAAATAGAAATATGAATCAGATTAGTCCATTAGCGTTTGTTCATCCAGAGGCAAAACTCGGTGACAACAACATTATCGGTCCTTTCTGCTATATCGACAAGGACACCGTTTTGGGCGATAACAACGTATTGCAGAACAGCGTTACCATTCACGTGGGCGCTCGCATCGGCAACAATAATGAATTTTTCCCAGGCGCCAGCATCTCTACCAAGCCTCAGGACTTGAAGTTCAAGGGCGAGCAGACAACCTGCGAGGTGGGCGATAACAACAGCATCCGTGAGAACGTTACTATCTCTCGTGGTACAGCCTCTAAGGGCAAGACCGTAGTAGGCAGCAACAACCTCCTGATGGAGACCGTTCACGTGGCTCACGACTGCGTGCTCGGCAGCGGCTTGATTATCGGCAACTCTACCAAGTTTGCCGGTGAGGTGGTAGTAGACGACAACGCCATCGTCAGCGCCAACGTTCTCGTTCACCAGTTCTGCCATATCGCAGGTTACGTGATGATCCAGGGCGGTTGCCGTTTCTCTCAGGATATTCCTCCATACATCATTGCCGGCAAAGAGCCAACCCGCTACTGCAGCATCAACCTCATCGGTCTGCGCCGTCGCGGTTTCAGCAATGAGACCATCCAGAACATCCACGAGGCTTACCGCCTGCTCTACAGCAAGGGTATTTTGAAGGAAGGTATCGAGGAAATCAAGAAGAATCTTGAGGTTACCAAGGAGATTCAGTACATTATCGACTTCGTAGAGAGTTCTCAGCGAGGCATTATCCGATAAAAGTAAAAAGGTAAAAAAGTAAAAAGGTAAAAAGAGCATCCTTGCATAGGTTTATGAAACGAGCAAGGATGCTTTTTTTTTGAATATAAAGAATGATATATGAAAACATTGATTGTGGTCTTAGGTCCTACCGGTGTAGGTAAAACGGAGCTTTGCCTTTCACTGGCAGAGCATCTCGCTATACCTATCATCAATGCCGACTCCCGCCAGATCTTCGCCGAACTCCCCATCGGAACCGCAGCCCCTACTGCCGAACAGCAGCAGCGGGTAAAGCATTATTTCGTAGGAAACCACCATATCGAAGACTATTACAGCGCTGCCCAATACGAGGCTGATGTGATGAATCTCCTGCAGGAAGATATCTTCAAGAATCACGATGTGGCTCTGCTTACAGGTGGCAGCATGATGTATATCGATGCTGTATGCAAGGGAATCGACGACATCCCTACAGTTCGTGACGACATCCGCACTTGGATGAAACAACGGCTGGAAGAGGAAGGGCTGGAGGCACTGGTAGAAGAACTCCACAAGATGGATCCGGAGCACTGGGCGATAGTAGATAGGAAGAATCCACGCCGCGTGGTTCATGCCCTGGAAATCTGCCATCAGACCGGCAAGACTTATACTTCTTTCCGCACAGCCGAAAAGAAGCAGCGCCCTTTCCGCATCATCAAGATAGGTCTGAACCGCGACAGA
>JAJWOH010000294.1:0-1537 GCA_021635485.1 Segatella copri
CCAAACTTTCGGCTATCTTTTTGCATAAAGTAAGCAGTTTTTGTATATCTATTCACTATTTGTAAGTTTTTTGCCAATTAATTGCATAAAATTATCAAATTATTAGCGTATATCGAAAATAATGTGTAACTTTGCAGCCGCAAACAGTTATCAATTATCAAGAAGGCGGCTATAAGTTCCGCTAATGAGTATTAAGTTAGAAGAAAATGGCATATACAAGATTGAGTGCTGCCGAAGCGGCAGCGATGATTAACGATCAAGATACAATCGGATTGAGTGGTTTCACACCAAACGGCGTGCCTAAGGCAACCTTCCGCGAACTCTCCAAGAGAGCCGTGGCTGAGCACGAGGCAGGCAGACCTTTCCAGGTGGGCATCCTCACGGGTGCTTCTACCTCGCAGAGTATCGAAGGTGACATGGCAGCAGCCCATGCCATCAAGTTCCGTGCGCCATTTTCTACCAACAAGGACTTTAGAACTCATACCAACCTGGGCGAGATTGATTATGAGGACATGCACCTCGGCCACATGGCTGAGCGCCTGCGCCGTGGCTTCTATGGCGAAATAGACCTTGCCATCATCGAAGTTTCTGATTTGGAAGAAGGCGAAACTACCTGCAAGGCATTCCTTACCTCTGCCGGCGGCATCGTTCCTACCATCGTCCGCCTTGCCAAGAAGGTGCTCATCGAGAAGAATACCTTCCACAGTCCAGCTTCCCGTTATCTGCACGATGTATACGAGATAGCAGAATGCCCATTCCGCACTCCTATCCCTATCATGAACGTAGGTGACAGAATCGGTAAGGAGTATGTTGAGATTGATGCACATAAGATTGTGGGTGTGATAGAATGCAACATTCCGGAGGAGGCACGTGCCTTCAAACCTCTCGACCCTGTGACCGAACAGATGGGACATAATGTGGCTGATTTTCTGGTCAGCGACCTGAAGAAGGGACATATTCCTCCTCAGTTCCTGCCTTTGCAGAGCGGAGTGGGCGTAACTTCCAATGCCGTTCTTGAGGCATTGGGACAGAACCCTAATGTGCCGGTATTCAGCGTTTATACCGAGGTGGTTCAGGATGCCGTAGTGAAATACATGCGCGAAGGAAGAATCAAGGATGCTTCCTGCTCTTCGCTCACCGTAACAAACGATATATTGAAAGAGGTGTATGATGATATTGATTACTTCAAGAAGCATCTCACCATCCGCCAGAGTGAGATTTCAAACTCTCCTGAGGTCATCCGCCGTCTGGGTGTCATCGCTATGAATACCGCCATTGAGTGCGATATCTACGGCAATGAGAACTCCAGCCATATCTGTGGCAGCAAGCTGATGAATGGTATCGGCGGTTCCTGCGATTACGAGCGTAATGGTTACATTTCTATCTTCACCACGCAGAGTACCACCAAGAACGGTTGCATTTCAGCCATTGTTCCGATGTGCAGTCACGTGGACAGTACCGAGCACGATGTGGATGTGATTGTTACCGAACAGGGAGTAGCCGATCTCCGTGGCAAAGGCCCATTGCGCCGTGCCAA
>JAJWOH010000295.1:0-1532 GCA_021635485.1 Segatella copri
TTTCATTGTCACTTCTGTTTGTTCCTAAGTGACAACCTTTTTCAGGGAAGTACAAGACAATAAACTTTATGAATACATGGCGGAGTTATTGAAACGTACTCCGCTTGATTTCATCAGATATAAATATGATGAAATCAACTGGAATGGACGATTAGTAGGTATCGTTGGTCCGCGAGGTGTTGGAAAATCCACCATGATACTTCAGCGCATCAAGCTGTCTAAGGAAGGCCATCACCTATATGTGTCTGCCGACAACATCTATTTTTCAAATCATTCCCTGGTTGACTTTGCTGACGAGTTTATCAAGGAGGGTGGTACACATCTTTATATAGATGAAATTCACAAGTATGCCGGATGGAGCAGAGAACTGAAGCAAATTTACGACATGCACCCATCCCTTAACCTTATCTTTATTGGTTCATCGGTCTTGGATATCAAAAAGGGCGAAGCTGATCTGAGTCGTCGGGCGCTGATGTATATGATGCAAGGCTTATCGTTCAGGGAATACCTGCAACTTTTTGAAGGCATCAAGACCAGAGTTTTCAGTCTCGACGAAATACTCAATCACCAGGTAGAGATTCCGGGATTGGATCATCCATTGCCTGTTTTCAGAGCGTACCTCGACCATGGCTATTACCCATTTGCCATAGAGGGAGATTTTACGCAAAGAATGCTGCAGGTGATAGACCAGACGGTAGAAGTTGACATTCCGCAATATGCTGATATGAAAGCTTCAACAGCACGCAAGCTGAAGCGTATGCTTGTCATTCTTTCCGGGTTGGCTCCCTACAAGCCAAGCGTAGAGAACCTCGCCACGGAAATCGGGGTAAGCAAGAACAACGTGCCTGATTATCTCGTCTATCTGGAGCGTGCAGGAATGATAGGTCTGCTCAGAGATGATACTTCGGGTATGCGCAATCTGGGGAAGGTGGAAAAAGTTTATGTCGATAACCCAAGTCTGATGTCAGTACTCACCTCTAATCCCAACATAGGAAACATAAGGGAAACTTTCTTCTACAATCAGATGAGAGAAAAGCAAGACGTTACTTCCTCCAGGGTTTCCGACTTTACCATTGGTGATTATACCTTTGAGATTGGCGGAAGGAAGAAAGGTAAAAAGCAGATAGAGGATGTAAAAAACGGACGTATCGTAAAAGACGATATAGAGACGGGGCATGGAATCATCATCCCTCTTTGGTACTTCGGAATGAATTATTAGAGTCGTGAACTTTCGCATGTGGTTTAAGTACGGGCTGAAGGTCCAAAAGTTCCTTTCAGGGCGTGTGGGGACATGATGCTCTTCTGATGCCTGGGGCATGTGGGGATACCATGGTGTTCTGATACCTGGAGCGTGTGGAGCTTACATGCGAAACTTGAGTTTTTTGAATTGCTCAGATTCTTAATGATTTCCAAAGGTAGCTGGGTAGCTTTGGCTATCTGTTCGGCAGAAAGTCCCATTGCCAGCAAACGTTGTGCTGTTTCTGTGTTGGCCTCATGTTTGCCTTCAACTCTGCCTTCTTCCATACTTCCGG
>JAJWOH010000296.1:0-1529 GCA_021635485.1 Segatella copri
ACAGAAAAGATGACCCCGCATTTTGCAAGGCCATCTTTTCTGTTGCTACTCCCCAAACTTCCACCAATCCAGGAAGAAGAGGTTCTGCTACCAAGGGAACTATTTTGCCCAATCCAATACAATCGTCTTATCTTCATCAATCATAAAGTTCATACCAATCTTTTCCACGGTTTTGCCTCTTAGGGCAAAAGCATCAGCATAATGCTTGTTGTTGATTTGGTCAAGAGCCTCTTGTGCCGACTTATTAAATTTCAGTTCTATCACATAGATGGTATCCTTTGTTTCCATCGTAATGTCTGTTCTTCCACGGAAAGTATGCTGTTCCACCAATATTCGGAAATTCGTAAGCAGGGCAAAGATGATATACATTGTCTGCTGATAATGCCCCTCATAATCGGTATTATCGCAATAAGGTACCGTCTCCCAGAACGTTTTCAATAGCTGAAGAGCACCATCCATGTTACCCTTATTGATAAGAGAAGACATCTTGGCCACGGTCGTATTGCACATTGCAGACTTTGCCGCCAAATAATGCGGCAACATACTGCGATACAAACCTATCCTCACTTCTTTGTTAGGCAGAGCCAAGGTATAGAGTTCCGTTTCCGGATCATAATTCTTGATAGTGATATAACCACTCTGATAAAGTAAAGGCATGATAGTAGTCATCGTCTCAGTGGCTGCATCGAAATCATCCTTTGATGCATCCATCTGTTCACCCAGGTCAATCGGTGTAAAGTCATATTTCCGCATCATATTAAGGAGATAGGTAGGAGTGCCTGAGCCAAACCAATAGGAATCAACCTTTCGCTTTGAAAAGCAAGTGAGCAAGCTATATGGATTGAATATGTCAGAAGAAGGCCAAGCGAAATGATAGCCATCATAATTTTCCTTCAACTTTTCCAAAGTTTTATCATACGACAAGCCCAACACATCTGCCATCTGCTGAATATCTTCATGCATTTCTGTCACAAGTTCCTCCTTGGTAATGCCGCAAATGCCAGCATATTCTGTATCCATACTCACATTAGTAATATTATTGAGTTCACTGAAGATACTAAGTTGCGAGAACTTGGTGATGCCTGTCAAGAAGACGAAACGCAGCATTCGGTCGCTATCCTTTAGGGGACTATAGAAATTACGCATCACCTCTCTCAATATATCCAAGCTAGTATCCTCATGTACCACATCGAGCAAAGGAGCATCGTATTCATCGATGAGCACAACGACCTTCTGCCCAGTCTGTTCATATACTGTTTTTATTAAATTAAGCATACGGACATTCGGGTCAGGAGAATCATTGACGATGCCAAATTTTTCTTCATTTACATTCAATATATACAAGAGATAGCGCACCAATTGGTCTTTCTCCATGTGCTTTCCACCTGCCAAACTAAAATGAAGCACAGGATATTCCGTCCAATCTTTTTCTAGCTTTTCGATGGCAAGCCCCTTAAAGAGTTCCTTCTTTCCCTCGAAATAGCTCTGCATAGTAGAGACGAGGAGTGACTTTCCGAAACGACGTGGAC
>JAJWOH010000014.1:0-43806 GCA_021635485.1 Segatella copri
GCCGCCTCCTTTTATCAAGAGCCTCAGATTTCGAAAGATTTCTGAGGCTTTTTTGGTCTTTTTATCTGCTCATGATGTTTTTTATCAGCAGATGACGTTGATTACACGGATTTTTATTATCTTTGCAGCATGATTTGGACCGATAGAATAAGACAGGTGAAGATTTTTTTGGTGATAGCGGCAGTGTTTATTGCTGTCGCCTCTCTTGTTGTGTCTCATTTTCTTGTTCGTGATCTAGCAGAAGAGGAACGCAACCGTATGGCGGTTTGGGCTGAAGCTATGCGTACGCTCAATAATGCTGATGAGAATACTGACTTGAACTTGGTATTGAAGGTTATCAATGAAAATAATTCCATTCCGGTTATCGTAATGGATTCTGAAAACCATGCTCAGACTTTTCGTAATGTTGATGTGGAAGGGAAAGATTATGCTGATTCCCTTGCTTATGCTTCTGCCATCGGTCAGCGGCTCTTGAAACAAGGCAAGAATATTAAAATTGAACTAGATGATTCAACGCATGACTATATTCAGGTTTGCTATGATGAATCCCTCATGATACGACGTCTGTCAGCTTATCCTTATATTCAGTTGGGGGTAGTCATGCTCTTTGTGGTTATTGCCATCTTTGCTTTGCTTACTTCCAAAAGAGCGGAACAGAATAAGGTGTGGGTGGGGTTGTCTAAAGAAACTGCTCATCAGTTGGGTACTCCAATTTCCAGTCTGATGGCTTGGATTGAAATTCTGAAGATGAATTATCCGGATGACGAACTCATTCCTGAAATGAACAAGGATATCCAGCGTTTGCAACTGATAGCAGACCGTTTCTCAAAGATAGGTGCCCTGCCAGAACCTGTTCCTGCAAGTTTGAACGAAGTGATGAATCATGTTATAGACTACATGGATCGTCGAACATCGAAGAATGTTAAACTGGTGAAGGAAATACCTGAACAGGATGTTATCGTTAAGATGAATGCCTCTCTCTTTGAATGGGTGATAGAAAATCTGTCGAAGAATGCTGTTGATGCTATGGGAGCAAATGGTGGACAGATTACGCTCCATGTGGAAGAAATAGATGATAAAGCTATTATAGAAGTTTCAGATACAGGAAATGGTATAAGAAAAAAGGATTTGAAGAATGTATTCCGTCCCGGTTTTACTACCAAAAAGCGAGGCTGGGGCTTAGGTTTATCACTAGCTAAACGAATCGTAGAAGAATACCATCATGGTAAAATATGGGTGAAAAGTACAGAAATTGGGCATGGAACCACCTTCAGAATCGAGTTAAAGAAAGAATAATCAATTAATAATGAGTGATTTTAGTGATTTTTACATAAAAAATTATTTTATCTCAAAAATTATTTGTAACTTTGCAGCCCGAAACAATATAGTATATATTGAATATGTGTAACATAGATTCTTTTAAGATTGATTTGAAAGCTTTACCTCAAGGTATAACCGAAAAGGAATTTAAGCTTACCAATGAATATTTTGAGGCAATCGATGCTCCTGATGTTCAGAGAGGCGAGTTGTCAAGTAGTCTGTCTATCAATAGGACGGATGACTTCTTCGAACTCAATTTCCATACTGAGGGAGTGGTTCACATACCATGCGACATCTGTCTGGACGATATGGATCAAACCATTGAGACTAATGACAGGCTAGTCGTAAAATTCGGAGAAGAGTACTCAGAGGATGATGATCTGGTGACTGTGGCCGAGAACGAAGGAATACTCGATGTCGCCTGGTTTATCTATGAATTTATAGATCTCAATATTCCCATCAAGCATGTGCATGCACCTGGAAAATGCAACCCTGCTATGATTGAAAAGCTCAATGAGCATTCTGCCGCCCGAAGCGGTGAGGAAGAAGAGGAAACTGTAGATCCACGCTGGGAAGCTCTATTGAAATTGAAAAAATAAAAATTAAAATTTTAAACATTTAAAAATTATGGCACATCCTAAAAGAAGACAGTCAAAGACACGTACACTTAAGAGAAGAACTCATGATAAGGCAGTAGCTCCTACATTGGCAGTTTGCCCTAACTGTGGTGCATACTATGTATACCACACTGTTTGCCCTACTTGCGGTTACTATCGTGGTAAGGTTGCAATCGTTAAGGAAGCAGCTGAATAATGGGTAAAATTAATGCTGTAATTACAGGTGTCGGTGGCTACGTGCCAGACTATATCCTCAACAACGAGGAATTGTCTCGCATGGTAGATACTACAGATGAGTGGATTACCACCCGTGTGGGTATCAAAGAGCGCCGCATCCTTACAGAGGAAGGCCTCGGAACCAGCTATCTGGCGCGTAAAGCTGCCAAGCAGTTGATTCAGAAGACTGGCGTTGATCCAGATACAATCGATGCACTGATTGTAACAACCACGACACCTGACTACAAGTTCCCTTCTACAGCATCTATCGTCCTCGGTAAGCTGGGCTTGAAGAATGCTTTCGCATTTGACTTCTCTGCAGCTTGCTGTGGATTCTTGTATACCCTTGATGTTGCTGCAAGCATGATTCAGAGTGGTAGATACAAGAAGATTATTGTGATTGGTGCTGACAAGATGTCTTCATTGGTAGATTACACAGACCGTGCTACTTGTGTTCTCTTCGGAGATGGAGCAGGTGCGGTTTTGGTGGAGGCAACTGAAGAGGAGAACGTTGGAGTTCAGAACTCATACCTTCGTACAGATGGACAAGGTTTGCCTTTCCTTCACATGAAGGCTGGTGGTTCTGTTTGCCCTCCTTCACATTTTACAGTTGATCATCGTCTGCATTATCTTTATCAGGAAGGTCGTACTGTATTCCGTTACGCAGTAACAGATATGAGCAACGACGTGATGAAGATCATGGAAATGAACAATCTGAAGGCTGATGATGTGAACTGGGTAATTCCTCACGAGGCTAATCTCCGTATTATCGAGGCAGTAACCAAGCGTGCTGGAATTCCACTTGATAAGGTGGTTGTAAACATCGATCATTATGGAAATACTAGTGCAGCAACAATTCCATTGGCACTCTGGGATGCTGAAAGCCAATTGAAGAAGGGCGATAACGTCATCTTCACAGCATTTGGTGCAGGATTTGTACATGGCGCTTCTTTCTATAAGTGGGCGTATGATGGCGCTGCTTACGGAAAGTAATCTATAAAAATAGGATAGAATAATAATCTATATAAGGAAACGCATCTTTCTTATTTCTCTATAAATAAGTAAGGATGCGTTTCTTTAGCTTAAAAACAATAGAGCTTAACTTCTTGATAGTAAAATTTTGCTAAATTCAATTTTTTATGCATAAAGCTG
The DNA here is from genome assembly GCA_021635485.1 of Segatella copri. Lineage (GTDB taxonomy): Bacteria > Bacteroidota > Bacteroidia > Bacteroidales > Bacteroidaceae > Prevotella > Prevotella copri_P. The sequence goes on from JAJWOH010000014.1 coordinate 3,306, forward strand.
GTTTCGTAAATATAGTAGGTAACCCTAATGTGGGAAAAAGTACCTTGATGAATCAATTGGTGGGTGAACGTATTAGTATTGCAACTTTTAAGGCTCAGACAACCCGTCATCGTATCATGGGTATTGTGAATACTGATGATATGCAGATTGTATTTTCTGATACTCCTGGTGTTTTGAAGCCTAATTACAAGATGCAGGAGATGATGCTTGCCTTCTCTGAGAGTGCATTGGCGGATGCTGATGTGCTGCTTTATGTGACAGATGTGATAGAAAACCCTGAAAAGAACATGGAATTCTTGGAAAAGGTTAAGAAAATGCAGATTCCTGTACTCTTGCTCATCAACAAGATTGATCAGAGTGATCCGAAGAAGTTGGGTGATATTGTTGAAAAATGGCACTCTTTGTTGCCTAATGCAGAGATTCTTCCTATCTCAGCGAAGAATAAGTTCGGAACGGATATGCTCTTGAAGCGCATTAAGGAACTCTTGCCGGAATCTCCTGCTTTCTTTGATAAGGATCAGCTGACAGACAAGCCTGCCCGTTTCTTCGTTTCAGAGATTATCCGAGAAAAGATTTTGCTCTATTATGATAAGGAAATACCTTATTCTGTAGAGGTAAGAGTGGAGCGATTTAAGGAAGATGAAAAACGTATCCACATCAATGCGGTGATTTATGTTGAACGTGATTCCCAAAAGGGTATCATCATCGGGCACCAGGGTATCGCATTGAAAAAGGTGAATACCGAGAGTCGTAAGGCTTTGGAAAAGTTCTTCGACAAGAAAATCTTCTTGGAGACTTTCGTAAAAGTTGATAAGGATTGGCGCAGCTCTCAGCGAGAACTTGATGCCTTTGGATATAATCCGGAATAATTGATAGTTAAGAGCTAATAGTTTAAAGACGCCCTTAATAACTATAAACTATCAACTGTAAACTATCAACTAAAATAACTCCTCCCTGAATGTAATCGAGGGAGTGACTCTCGCCAAAAGAGCGAGGGCCGGAGCAAGGTCAGCTTCGGCAAATTATTAACTTGGATGCAGAGACCACATCCTTGAATACCTCCTAAAAGGAAGGAGGATAATGACTGTTTATGGCAAATTTAGTAGCTATTGTAGGACGCCCTAATGTGGGTAAGTCTACTTTATTTAATCGTTTGACTCAATCACGTCGCGCTATCGTTAGTGATACTGCCGGTACTACTCGTGACCGTCAGTATGGTAAGTGCAGTTGGAATGGTAGAGAATTTTCTGTTGTTGATACCGGTGGTTGGGTTGTAAAATCTGATGATATTTTTGAAGATGCTATCCGCAAGCAGGTGCTTGTTGCTACCGAAGAGGCTGACCTGGTTCTCTTCCTGGTAGACGTTAACACTGGCCTTACTGATTGGGATGAAGACGTGGCGCTTATTTTGCGTCGTGCCAAATTGCCTGTTATCCTTGTTGCTAACAAGGTTGATAACAGCGCAGAGTATTATCAGGCTGCTGAGTTCTACAAGTTAGGCTTGGGGGATCCCCAGTGTATCAGTGCAGCTACAGGTGGTGGTACTGGTGATTTGCTTGATATGATTTTGGACAAACTTCAGGATAATCCTGAGGAGGCAATCGAAGAAGATATTCCTCGTTTTGCGGTAGTAGGTCGTCCGAATGCTGGTAAGAGTAGCATTATCAATGCTTTTATCGGTGAGGATCGTAATATCGTGACAGAAATTGCTGGTACTACACGTGATAGTATCTATACCAGATACGATAAGTTTGGTTTCGATTTTTACCTGGTTGATACAGCTGGTATCCGTCGTAAGAACAAGGTAAGCGAAGACTTGGAATTCTATTCTGTGATGCGTTCTATCCGTGCCATCGAGAATAGTGATGTCTGCATTCTGATGCTCGATGCTACCCGTGGTATCGAGACCCAGGATATGAACATCTTCCAGTTGATTCAGAAGAACAACAAGAGTCTGGTGGTTGTAGTAAACAAATGGGATTTGGTTGAGGAGAAGAATCAGAAGGTAATTGATACTTTTGAAAATGCAATCCGCAAGCGTATGGCTCCATTCGTAGACTTTCCTATCATCTTTGCTTCAGCCTTGACTAAGCAGCGTATTTTCCGAGTATTGGAAACTGCCAAGGAAGTTTACCAGAACCGTAAGGCTCATATTGGAACTTCTAAGTTGAATGAGGTGATGTTGCCTATTATCGAGGCATATCCTCCACAGAGCATAAAGGGTAAGTATATCAAAATTAAGTATTGCACCCAGTTGCCTAATACAACGATTCCTTCGTTTGTGTTCTATGCAAACTTGCCTCAGTATGTCAAGGAGAACTATCGCCGTTTCCTGGAGAATAAGATTCGTGAGAACTGGTCATTACATGGCTGTCCTATCAACGTCTTCATTCGTCAGAAGTAAATAAATGAAGCGAAGAATGCAGAATCAAAGTGTATAAAAATGAAGAAACTTTTGATTTTTATGATATTCATGATGGGATTGTTTTTTTCTTCCTGTAGGGAGGAAAAATCTGATCCTGGCTATCTTGCAGGTATTGCTGCCAAGGGATATTATGATTTGCTTTTAGAGGGCAAGTATAAGGAGTTTGTAGACGGCTACAATCAACCTTATCGGTTGCCAAATGGCTATCAGGATCAATTGCTGATGAATGCCAAAATGTTTGTAGAGCAGCAGCAAGATGAACATAAAGGTATGGTTAAGGTGAATGTTCTGAATGCAAAAGCTGATACAGCGCATCATGTTGCTGATGTTTTTTTGCAAGTGGTGTATGGTGACAGTACTAAAGAACAGATTGTGGTACCTATGGTAGAGGTCAAGGATGCCTGGAAAATGAGATAGTATTTATTTTGTAATAAAAAAGCCATCAGCCAGTTTCTGGGCTGATGGCTTTTTTTGAACGATACTGTTTTATTTGTTTTTAGCTTCTTCCAGCTCCACCTCCTTTACTTTGCGGAAGAGATCGGAAGCAAAGACTAAATCGTTGAGTTTCTCGTTTGTTGAGGTCATCACTTCATCTTTGTTGCCTTGCCATTCTTTATGACCTTGGTAGATAAAGCAGATGTTTTCACCAATGCCCATCACCGAATTCATGTCGTGGGTATTGATGATGGTAGTCATATTATAGTCTTTGGTGATGCCTGAAAGCAGTTCATCTATCACAAGTGAGGTCTTTGGATCCAAACCTGAGTTTGGCTCATCGCAGAACAAGTATTTCGGATTCATTACGATGGCACGTGCAATAGCTACTCGTTTCTGCATACCACCCGAGATTTCTCCAGGATATTTCTGCTGAGCCTCTATCAGATTGACGCGGTCAAGACATTCCTGAGCCCGTTTTACGCGCTCCCTGTAATTCATAGTAGAGAACATATCAAGTGGAAACATGACATTCTCAAGTACATTCAGAGAGTCGAATAGGGCTGCGCTTTGGAAAATCATTCCCATCTCGCGGCGCATCAGAACTTTTTCTTTTTTCGACATCCGGGTGAAGTCACGGTCATCGTAGAGAACTTCACCACTTGTAGGCTGAAGTAATCCTACGAGATTTTTCATGAGTACGGTCTTTCCGGAACCGCTCTGTCCGATTATCAAATTAGTCTTTCCTGTTTCAAAGGTGACGTTTATATTGTCTAATACAACCTTGTCGCCAAACGACTTGGTAAGATTTCTAACTTCTATCATAGTTTACGAGAGAATTTGAGTGAGGAAAACATCTGAAAACAGAATCAAAACACTAGAACAGACAACAGCATCGGTTGACGATTTTCCAACCTCAACAGATCCACCTTCTACGGTATAACCGAAATAAGAAGATACGCTGGAAATGATGAATGCAAAGAAAAGACTCTTGATGATGCTCATCCATACAAACCATTGGTTAAATGAATGCTGCAAGCCGAGTGTCAGATCATCTGGTGGTAGGATATGCCCAATATACGCTGTTCCGTAGGCGCCGATGATACCCATGCCAGAACTGAAGATAACCAGAAATGGCATGATGGTAACCAAACCGAGAATTTTAGGCAGAATGAGGTAACATGCAGAGTTCACTCCCATGATATCAAGGGCATCAATCTGTTGGGTGACACGCATTGTTCCCAACTCCGAAGCGATATTAGAACCCACTTTACCTGCGAGAATCAGACACATGATACTTGATGAGAACTCCAGAAGCATGATTTCTCGAGTGGTGTAACCTGAAACCCATCGTGGCATCCATGGACTCTGAATGTTCAATTTCATCTGGATGCAGATAACTGCTCCAATGAAGAAGGATATCAGTAAAACGATACCAATAGAATCAATACCCAATTGCGACATCTCCTTGATGTATTGTTTCAAGAACATGCGCATGCGCTCAGGACGGGAAAAAGAACGTCCCATCAATATAAGATATTTACCGAAGGTGGTAAGCCATTTTTCTATTAACATGCTATTATAAAACTGAATTTTGCTGCAAAATTAACCAAAATCCTCTAAAAAACTGCAATATTATGAATAGTTTTTGATTTTATAAGCGATATTTCCTTTATTTTTAGTATTTTTGCAGCCAAATTAGCTAATTATGGACGAAATTAACAATAACGAACAGCAAAATCAGAATTCTCTGGTTTTGCGAACAGAGGGATTGGTGAAGCGCTATGGTAAACGAACGGTTGCCAATGGAGTTTCTATCAATGTGAAGCAAGGAGAAATTGTGGGATTACTTGGACCTAATGGTGCCGGTAAGACAACTTCTTTCTATATGACAACTGGACTTGTTGTGCCTAATGAGGGACATGTCTTTCTGGGAGATCAGGAAATTACTGATTTTCCTGTATACAAACGTGCCCGTGCGGGAATCGGATACCTGCCTCAGGAGGCCAGTGTTTTCCGCAAGATGAGTGTTGAGGACAATATACTTTCAGTCTTGGAAATGACAGGAAAACCACGTAGTTATCAGTTGCAGAAGTTAGAGAGTCTTATTAGCGAGTTTCGTCTCAATAAGGTTCGTAAGAATAAGGGTGACCAGCTTTCCGGAGGTGAGCGTCGCCGTACAGAGATTGCCCGTTGCCTGGCTATTGACCCAAAGTTTATCATGCTCGATGAGCCATTTGCTGGTGTTGACCCTATTGCGGTAGAAGATATTCAGCATATTGTATGGCAGTTGAAGTATCGCAATATCGGTATTTTGATTACCGACCATAATGTACAGGAGACTCTGACCATTACAGACAGAGCCTATCTGCTGTTCGAAGGTAAGATTCTTTTTCAGGGTAAACCAGAGGAATTGGCAGAGAATAAGATTGTGCGCGAAAAGTATCTGAGTAACAGTTTTGTGCTCAGAAAGAAGGACTTTCAGCTCATAGATGAGCAAAAAAGAGCCAAAGAAGCAGCGACTGATGGTTAAAAAATCATTTTTTTCTCTTATATATTAGGTATATCCATTAAAAATGTGTAATTTTGCAAGCCAATTGCGGTTATACACGAAAACTGTAGAATTAAAGAAAATATTAACAATAATAAAATAACAAATATCAAGATGAAAATTTCATTTGAAAATCCTGACAAGATTAATGGTCTTTTGACCCTCGTTGTCGAAGAGGAAGATTACAAGAATGATGTCGAGAAGACATTGAAAGATTATCGTAAGAAGGCTAATGTTCCAGGTTTCCGTCCTGGTCAGGCTCCTATGGGTATGATTAAGCGTCAGTTCGGTCCATCTGTAAAAATGGAAGCTATCAACAAGCTCGTTGGTCAGCAGATTTACAAGTATGTACAGGACAACAATATCCAGATGCTCGGTGAGCCTCTCCCATCAGAGAAACAGGAGCCAGCTGACTTGGAGAATGGTACTTCTTTCACATTTATGTTTGATATCGCTGTTGCTCCAGAGTTCAAGGTAACTCTCAATGGTCGCGACAAGGTTGATTATTATAACATCACAGTTGATGATAAGATTCTCGATCAGCAGATTGATATGTACGCTCAGCGTGCAGGTAGCTATGAGAAGGCTGAGAAGTACGAGGAGAATGACCTTTTGAAGGGTGACTTGCGTGAGCTTGATGAAAATGGCAATACCAAGGAAGGTGGTATCACTGTAGAGGGTGCTATCCTGATGCCTAGCTACATCAAGGTTGACGAGCAGAAGAATCTCTTCAACGATGCTAAGCTTGGTGATGTAATCACATTCAACCCTAAGAAGGCTTATCCAGAGAACGATACTGAGGTTTCTTCACTCCTGAAGATTGAGCGTGAAGCTGTTAAGGACTTGGAGTCAGAGTTCAGCTTCCAGGTTACAGAAATCCAGCGTTTCAAGAAGCATGAAATCAACGAAGAGCTCTTTAAGCAGGTTCTCGGTGAGGATACTGACGTGAAGGACGAGGCTGCTTTCCGTGCTAAGATTGCAGAGGGCTTGCAGACACAGCTCGTTAACGATTCTGATTATAAGTTCATTCTCGACGTTCGTGAGCACTGCGAGAAGAAGGTAGGTGAATTGCAGTTCCCAGATGCACTCTTGAAGCGTATCATGTTGGCTAACAACAAGGATAAGGGCGAGGAGTTCGTAGAGAAGAACTATGCTGAGAGCATCAAGGAGTTGACATGGCATCTTATCAAGGAGCAGCTCATCAAGGCTCAGGATATCAAGGTTGATGATAATGACCTGATGGAGACAGCTAAGGAGGCAGCTCGTGCTCAGTTCGCTCAGTATGGTATGAACAACATTCCTGAGGAGTACATTGAGAACTATGCTAAGGAAATCCTCAAGAAGGGTGACGCTACAGATGCACTTGTAGATCGCTCTATCGACCGTAAGTTGGCTGCAGCTCTGAAAACAGCTGTAAAACTCAACGAAAAGGAGATTTCTGTAGAAGATTTCAACAAGATGATGCAGGAATAACATTTTTTTGAAAAAAAACTTCAAATAAATACGAGGTTATCGACTTTTTTTATTATCTTTGTTCCACCGAACGAGAAATAAGGGTCGATAACCTCTTTTTTCGTATGGTTTAAGACGTAAAATACTATATAGATATGAACGATTTTAGAAAATATGCAACCAAGCATCTTGGTATGAATGGTATGGTGCTTGATGATGTTATTAAGGCACAGGCTCAGTATATGAACCCTTACATCTTGGAGGAGCGTCAGTTGAACGTTACTCAGATGGATGTATTCTCTCGCTTAATGATGGACCGTATCATCTTCCTGGGTACACAGATTGATGACTACACCGCAAATACATTGCAGGCGCAATTGCTGTATCTGGATTCAGTAGATAGTGGCAAAGATATTTCTATCTATTTGAATAGTCCTGGTGGTAGCGTTACTGCCGGTTTGGGTATTTATGATACCATGCAGTTTATCTCTAGCGATGTAGCTACTATCTGTACAGGTATGGCTGCTTCTATGGCTGCCGTGCTGCTCGTTTCTGGTCAGGAGGGTAAGCGTTCTGCTTTGCCTCATAGCCGTGTCATGATTCACCAGCCATTAGGAGGCGTTCAGGGTCAGGCTTCTGATATTGAGATTGAGGCTCGCGAAATCTTGAAGATGAAGAAGGAATTGTATACTATCATTTCAGACCATTCTCATACTCCTTATGATAAGGTTTATGCTGATAGCGACCGTAACTATTGGATGACAGCTGAAGAAGCCAAGGAATATGGAATGATAGATAATGTGTTGGTTCGTAAATAACGAATTGTTTTAAGTAAATATGCGTATATATAATAAGGTGCGCAAGAAGAGATAATAATTATAATATGCCAAAGAAAGTATGTAGCTTCTGTGGAAGATCAGAAAATGAAGTCAGATTACTCATCACGGGTATCAATGGCTTCATTTGCGAAGATTGTGCTAAGCAGGCTTATGAAATTATACAGTCTACAGGGGTCTTGGCTCCTAAAGCTGGGGAGGGTAAGTTTGTTCTCAAAGAGGTACCAAAGCCTGTAGAGATCAAAAAATACCTGGATGAATATATCATCGGTCAGGATCAGGCTAAGCGCAATTTGGCTGTCGCTGTATATAACCACTACAAGCGTTTGCAGCAGCCAAAGGATGAAGATGGTGTAGAAATCGAAAAGAGTAATATCATCATGGTTGGTAGTACCGGTACAGGTAAAACCTTGTTGGCGCGTACAATAGCCAAGATGTTGGATGTTCCTTTCACCATTGTTGATGCCACTGTATTTACTGAAGCAGGTTATGTGGGTGAAGACGTTGAAAGCATCTTGTCACGTCTGTTGCAGGTTGCTGATTATGATGTGGCTGCAGCAGAAAGGGGAATTGTGTTCATTGATGAGATTGATAAGATAGCCCGCAAGAGCGATAATCCTTCTATCACGCGTGATGTGAGTGGCGAAGGTGTACAGCAGGGATTGTTGAAACTCTTGGAAGGTACCATGGTTAATGTTCCGCCTAAGGGTGGACGCAAGCATCCTGATCAGGATTATATCCATGTAGATACCAAGAATATCCTGTTTATCTGTGGTGGTGCTTTTGACGGTATTGAGCGTAAAATAGCTCAGCGTATGAATACGCACGTAGTAGGCTATAATTCGGTTCAGAATGTAGCTAAGATAGATAAGAAGGATTTGATGCAGTATATCCTTCCACAGGATTTGAAGTCTTTTGGCTTGATACCTGAAATTATCGGCCGTTTACCTGTGCTTACTTATCTCAATCCGTTGGATAGGGAGGCTTTGCGCAAAATCTTGGTTGAACCTAAGAATTCAATTGTCAAGCAGTATCAGAAATTGTTTGAGATGGATGGCATCAAGTTGAAGTTTGATGAGGAAGCACTCGATTATATCGTAGACAAAGCGGTAGAGTATAAACTGGGCGCTCGTGGACTTCGCTCAATTGTAGAGGCTGTGATGATGGATGCTATGTTTGAGATTCCATCAGAGAAGGTTAAATCATTTGCTGTTACGCTGGAGTATACCAAGCAACAGTTGGATAAATCTCATCTCGGACAGTTGGAAACAGCATAAATCAGTTGGGCTTTTCGCCCAATTGATTGCTATTTAATCGTATATATAGACATATATAATATAATAATAGGTGGATATGACAGAACAGGTTAATCTTACAGGACAGTTGAAGCATTATTTCGGCTTCGATTCGTTTAAGGGTGATCAAGAGGCAATCATCAGAAATTTGATGAGTGGCAATGATACTTTTGTATTGATGCCTACAGGTGGCGGTAAGAGTTTGTGTTACCAGTTGCCTTCGCTCATTATGGAGGGAACAGCTATTGTGATTTCTCCTCTGATTGCTTTGATGAAGAACCAGGTAGATGTTATTAATGGTTTGAGTGAAAGTGATGGCGTGGCTCATTATCTCAATTCATCATTGAATAAGTCGGCTATTGAGAAGGTGAAGAATGATATTCTCAATGGTACGACCAAACTCCTGTATGTTGCACCTGAATCTTTGACGAAAGAAGATAATGTTGAGTTCCTTAAAACAGTAAAGATTTCGTTCTATGCCATTGATGAGGCTCACTGTATCTCTGAGTGGGGACACGATTTCAGACCAGAGTATCGTCGTATTCGCCCTATTATTAACGAAATAGGTGTTGCACCTGTGATAGCGCTTACAGCTACTGCAACAGATAAGGTACGTACTGATATCAAGAAAAACTTAGGCATCATGGATGCCAAAGAATTCAAGAGTTCTTTTAACCGCCCTAACTTGTATTATGAGGTGCGCCCGAAGAACAAGGATATCGATCGTCAGATCATCATGTTTATTCGTCAACACAAAGGAAAGAGTGGTATTATCTATTGTCTCTCCCGTAAGAAAGTAGAGGAATTGGCAGAGGTATTGAAAGCCAATGAAATCAAAGCGGCTCCTTATCATGCCGGTCTTGATTCGGCTACCCGTTCTCAAACCCAGGATGATTTTCTGATGGAGCGTATTGATGTCATTGTTGCTACTATCGCCTTCGGAATGGGTATCGATAAACCTGATGTCCGTTTTGTTATTCATTATGATATACCCAAGAGCTTGGAAGGTTATTATCAGGAAACGGGTAGAGCCGGACGTGATGGAGGCGAGGGTATATGTATCGCCTTCTATGCCCGTAAAGACCTCAGAAAACTGGAGAAGTTTATGGAGAACAAACCTGTTGCAGAACAGGATATCGGCAGACAGTTGTTGCAGGAAACGGCTGCCTATGCCGAATCGTCTGTTTGCCGCAGAAAAATGTTGCTTCATTATTTTGGTGAGGAATATCATGAAGAAAACTGCCATAACTGCGACAACTGCTTGCATCCTACAGAAAAATTCGAGGCTAAGGATGCGCTGCTCGTCGTTTTGGAGTCTGTTGCTGCGGTGAAGGAGAATTTCCGCCAGGAATATATCATCGATTTTGTAAAGGGACGTGCTACTGATGATATCGTTTCTCACAAGCATGATGAACTGGAGGAGTTTGGAGCAGGAGAAGATATGGATGCCAAAGTTTGGAATCCTGTTATCCGTCAGGCGTTGATAGCCGGTTATCTCAAGAAAGATGTAGAGAACTATGGCCTTTTGAAGTTGACAGCTGCGGGTAAGCGTTTCATTAAGAATCCTGAATCATTCATGATCGTTGCCGATAAGGAATTCTCTGATGATTTTGATGGAGCGCCTCTGAGCGAGCATAATACAGGTGCTTTGGATCAGACACTTTTCTCCATGTTGAAAGACTTGCGTAAGACAGTAGCAAAGAAGCATAAATTGCCGCCTTATGTTATTTTCCAGGATATTTCTCTGGAACAGATGGCAACGATGTATCCTGTAGATATGCAGGAATTGCAGAACATACAGGGAGTTGGAGCCGGTAAGGCAAAGAGGTATGGTAAGGAGTTCTGTAAATTGATCAATCAGTATTGTGAAGAGAATCTGATAGAGCGTCCTGAGGAATTACGTGTCAGGACAGTTGCCAAGAAATCAGTCTTGAAGGTAAGCATCATTCAGAGCATAGACCGCCAGATAGATCTTGATGATTTGGCAGAAGCAAAAGGTTTGGATTTCTCAGAATTGCTTGACGAAATAGAGGCAATCGTTTACAGCGGTACCAAGCTGAATATCGATTATTTCATAGAGGAAGTTGTGGATGATGACCATGTAGATGACATCTACGATTACTTCATGGAGAGCGATACTGATGATTTGAATGCGGCTCAAGATGAATTGGGTGAAGACTACAATGAAGACGAAATTCGGCTCGTCAGAATCAAGTTTTTGTCCGAACAAGCCAACTAATCACGTTAAATAGCATTAATAAGGTAAGATTTTCGTGAAAAGCGAACTCTATCTGAGAAATTATTGCTAAATTTGCACGCAATAAATTTTTAAAGGTTACAATATGTCATCATTTGTTGCAGATAAAATTGTAATGGACGGTCTCACTTACGACGACGTCCTTCTTATCCCTGCGTATTCAGAGGTACTACCAAAACAGGTAGAGTTGAAAACCAAGTTCTCTCGTAACATCGAGTTGAACGTTCCATTCGTTACAGCAGCGATGGACACCGTTACCGAGGCTTCAATGGCGATAGCTATCGCTCGTGAAGGTGGTATCGGTGTGATTCACAAGAACATGACCATCGAGGAACAAGCTCGTCAGGTTGCTATTGTGAAGCGTGCTGAGAATGGTATGATTTATGACCCTGTCACCATCCGTCGTGGCAGTACAGTGAAGGATGCTCTTGATATGATGCACGATTATCATATCGGTGGTATTCCTGTGGTAGATGATGAAAATCATCTTGTAGGTATTGTTACCAATCGTGATCTTCGTTTTGAGCGCCACATGGACAAGAAGATTGATGAGGTAATGACCAGCGAGAATTTGGTTACCACTCACATTCAGACCGACTTGGTTGCTGCTGCTGCCATCCTGCAGGAAAATAAGATTGAGAAACTCCCTGTAGTTGACAACGAGAATCACCTGGTAGGTTTGATTACTTACAAGGACATCACAAAGGCTAAGGATAAACCGATGGCTTGCAAGGATGCCAAGGGACGTCTTCGTGTGGCTGCCGGTGTGGGTGTTACTGTAGATACATTGGATCGTGCCAAGGCTTTGGTTGAGGCTGGTGCTGATGCTATCGTTATCGATACTGCTCATGGTCACTCTAAGGGTGTAGTTGAGAAACTCAAGCAAGTTAAGGCTGCCTTCCCACAGGTAGATGTTGTGGTAGGTAATGTGGCTACTGGTGAGGCTGCCAAGTATTTGGTAGAGAATGGTGCTGATGGTGTTAAGGTAGGTATCGGTCCTGGTTCTATCTGTACTACTCGTGTGGTTGCCGGTGTTGGCGTTCCACAGTTGAGTGCTGTTTATGATGTATATTCTGCTCTTAAGGGTACTGGTGTGCCTTTGATAGCTGATGGCGGTCTTCGTTACTCAGGTGATGTTGTGAAGGCTTTGGCTGCCGGTGGTAGCTGCGTCATGATTGGTTCTTTGGTTGCTGGTACTGAGGAGAGTCCTGGTGATACCATTATCTTCAATGGCCGTAAGTTTAAGAGCTATCGTGGTATGGGTTCTTTGGAGGCTATGGAACAGAAGAATGGTTCTAAGGACCGTTACTTCCAGGGTGATACCAAGGATGCCAAGAAATTGGTTCCAGAGGGTATCGCTGGTCGTGTGCCTTACAAGGGAACTGTCCAGGAGGTCATCTACCAGCTGATTGGTGGTTTGCGTTCTGGTATGGGATATTGTGGTGCTGCTACCATCGAGAACTTGCACAATGCCAAGTTCGCTCGTATCACAAATGCAGGTGTGTTGGAGAGCCATCCACATGATATCACTATCACAAGCGAGGCTCCTAACTATAGCCGTCCTGAATAATATAATTAGGAAATATGAAGTTTTATGCACTTATAGCAGCAATGCTCCTTTCGGGGAGCATTGCTTTTGCTCATACCGACCCTATCGTTATGATTATCGATGGGAAATCTGTCAAGAAGTCGGAATTTGAGTACTTTTATCAAAAAAATCATTTGGGAAATACGGTTGACTCTAAAAGTGTCAAGGTGTTTGCCGATGGCTTTGTTGATTATAAGCTGAAAGTGCAGGCTGCCAAGGATGCTCATCTCGATACTTTGCCTAATATCAGGCGTGTGTTGAAACGATATGATGATGTCGAGTCATGCGAGTTGATGCCCGATAAAGGCAGTGTTCATGTTGCACATATCCTCTTGAGATTGGGACAGAAAGCATCTTACCAGGAACAGGAGGTGGTGGAAAGAAGAATCGATTCTATTTATCAGGCTCTTTGCAAAGGTGCAGATTTTGCTGACCTGGCAAAAAAGTGTTCTGATGATAAAGGGTCTGCGGTCAATGGGGGGACTTTGGCATGGTTTACAAAAGGTCAGACTGTGCAGGCTTTTGAAAAAGTAGCTTTCTCTCTGCGAAAGGGTGAGATTAGTAGACCGTTTATGTCTGAGTTTGGTTATCATATCGTCAAGTTGCTGGATAAACATGATGATGGTAATCAGAAAAAATATGTTGCTGATGCTAAGGTAGAAAATTGGCGGGGAACCTACCAGCAGCAGGAGGAAGTAGAAAACCTTTTGCTGAATGAAATCTGCCAGCGTAATATTTGGGATAAGGCTGCTGCTGATAAAAAAGGTCTGGCTGCCTTCTATGCCAAGAATAAGAAAAAATACAAATGGGAAATGAAGCGCCTGAAGAAGATGAAGGTTAATCTGCCCCGGAATGGCGAATACCCGGATGTGGTACTTGCTGACTATCAAGACTCGTTAGAGAAACAATGGGTCGCACAATTGAAGAAGAAATATAAAGTGGTGGTTTTCCATAGCATGTTGACCACTCTCAATATACATTAATATATTATAGAAACAATACATGAATACTGGATATAAAATGACAATGGCATTTATAGCCCTGCTGATGATAGTAGGAATAAGTGCTAGTGCAACAAGAGCAAGTCGTAGTGCTTTGGCTCATGAGGCTGATTCTGTAAATATCAAGCAACAAGCTGCTGCCGATTCTCAGAAAATCAATGAGGGTAGTGTGGTTGATGAGGTCATTTGGGTTGTCGGCGATGAGGCTATCCTGAAGTCAGACGTCGAGGTAACCCGTTTGCAGGCTGAGGCTGAAGGTATTAAATATACTGGTGACCCAGACTGTTCTATTCCTGAGCAGATTGCCGTTCAGAAACTGTTTCTCCATCAGGCAGCTATCGATAGTATCGAAGTATCTGAGTCAGAAGTCATGAATGGTATCGACGAACAGATCAACAGTTGGGTTTCCATGATTGGTTCTCGTGAAAAACTGGAAGAGTACCGCAAGCAGAGTATCACCCAGATGCGCCAGCAGATGCATGATGATTTCAAAAACCAGCAGCTCATTCAGAAAATGAAGCAGGAACTGGTGAAAGATATCAAGGTGTCTCCGGCTCAGGTTCGTAAATTCTTTAAGGATTTACCTGCCGACAGTATCCCTTTCGTTCCAACAGAGGTTGAGGTCGAAATCCTCACCATGCAGCCACGTATCCCTCTTGAGGAGATCAACCGTGTGAAGAATCAGTTGCGTGAGTTTACCGACCGTGTGAATAAGGGTGAAACTTCTTTTGCTACTTTGGCTCGTCTTTATTCTGAAGATCCGGGTTCTGCCCGTATGGGTGGTGAGATGGATTATATCGGTAGAGGTATGCTGGATCCTGCATTTGCGAATGTGGCTTTCAATCTTACTGATCCTAAGAAAATCTCCAAGATTGTTGAGTCTGAATTCGGTTACCATATCATCCAGTTGATTGATAAGCGTGGTGACAAGATCAAGTGTCGTCATATCCTGCTCAAACCTCAGGTTTCTCAAGATGCTATTGATAAGTCTATCGGCCGTCTGGATTCTATCGGTAATGATATCCGTGCCGCTAAGTTTACCTTTGAGCAGGCTGTTGAAGCATTGTCTGATGATAAGGATACCCGCAACAACAAGGGTTTGATGGCCAATGTTACTCCTGACCAGTCAAGAACTTCCCGCTTCCAGATGAAGGATCTGCCTACCGAGGTTGCCCGTATGGTAGATACAATGAAGGTAGGTGAGGTTTCTGCACCTTTCACGATGGTGAATTCCAAGGGTAAAACCACTTGCGCTTTGGTAAAACTGGTAAGCCGTGTTGACGGACATAGAGCTACTATTACCGAAGATTTTCAGGTGATGAAGGATGTAGTGTTGGCTAAGGAGCGTGCCCAGACCTTGCACGATTGGGTAGTCAATAAAATCAAGCAGACTTATGTTCGTATGAACGATCGCTATAAGGATTGTAAGTTTGAATATCAAGGTTGGATTAAATGATAAATAAAAGATTAAATAATCATATCAGAGGGCATAGAATCATATCGGTTATGGTTCTATGCCTGTTTGGGTTTTGTCTGATGCAAGCCATGCAGGCTCCAAAGAAGCATGCCAGAAAACGCCCTCATGGTGACCGCGTATATCTTTTGCATGCAGATGAATTGTACTATGATATGTTCGGTAATAATCCTGATGCCCAAATATTGAAAGGTAAGGTCTCTTTCTTGCATCAGGGTAGTCATCTTACCTGTGACAGCGCGTATTTCTATCAGGCTTCTAATTCCGTGAAAGCTTTCGGACATGTTCATTACCGGCAGGGAGACACCTTGTCACTCACTTGTGATAGAGCAGAGTATGATGGGCAGATGCAGATGATGAGAGCACGCAAGAATGTGGTCTTGCATCATCGTCGGCAGACTTTGCGTACTGATAGCTTGGATTTCGACCGCTTGTATAATATGGCAAACTTCTTTGACGGCGGAACGCTGATTGATGGTAAGGATAAACTGGTTGCCGATTGGGGTGAGTATCATACCGAAACGCGTGAGGCTAAGTTTGTCTATAATGTCAAGTTGCGCAGCGGCAAGGATGTTGTTACCACCGATACTTTGTATTACGATGTCCGTAAGTCAAAGGCTCACATGGTAGGACCTTCTAAGATTGTTTCTGGTGCAAGTGTTGTCAAGACAGAAGACGGATATTATGATACCAAGACCGATAGAGCACAGCTTTATGGCCGTTCTACGGTTATAGATAAAGACAAGACACTTACGGGTGATACGCTCTATTATGTAAAGGATGGAGAGAGTACCGGATATGGCAATGTGGTTTATGTAGATAAGAAGAGCAAGAATTCCCTTACTTGCAATTATCTGCGTTACAACGAGAAAACCGGTAATGGCTTTGCCACCCGCAATCCTGTAGCGATCGACTATTCGCAGAAAGATACTCTTTGGGTTCATTCTGATACCATGCGTATCAATACCTTCCATATCAATACCGATTCGGTATACCGTAAGGTGCATGCTTATCCTAAGGTCCGTGCCTATCGCCTTGATATGCAGGCCATCTGCGATTCCCTGGTTTTCAATTCTCAGGATTCCTGCATGACCATGTATAAGGATCCTATCGTCTGGAATGGAAACCGTCAGTTGCTGGGCGAGAAGATTCTGGTCTTCATGAACGACTCTACCGTTCGTTTTGCCCATGTCATCGGACAGGCGCTGTCTGTAGAGCAGATGCCGGATAGTGTTCATTTCAATCAGATCAGCTCTTCTGAGATGAAATCTTATTTTGAAAAAGGTGAGATTAAACAAGGAGAGTCTATCGGTAATGTGCAGACCATCTATTATATGACGGATGATAAGGACAGTTCGCTCATTGGCTTGAATTATCTGGAGACCGATACCATGCGCATGTATATGGGACCGGGCAGGAAGATGGAGAAAATCTGGACCAATAAGTTTACATCTACCATGTATCCTATGACGCAGATTCCGCCGGCAAAATATAAACTTAACAATTTTGCCTGGTTCGAGGACTTGCGTCCTAAAGATAAGAATGATATCTTTGTATGGCGTGGTAAATCCAAGGGCTCCGAACTCAAGAACATTAAGCGTCATGAAGCTCCACTTCAGAAACTGACTGACTGATTATAATGAAGCATCATTTTCTTATATGATTAATATTTAGAGATGAGTGATATTATTCAACTTTTACCCGATTCTGTTGCCAATCAGATAGCAGCAGGTGAGGTTATACAGCGTCCGGCTTCAGTTATCAAGGAGCTGGTCGAAAATGCAGTCGATGCGGGTGCCAGGAATATCCATGTCACTGTTACCGATGCTGGCCGTACCAACATCCAGGTGATAGATGATGGAAAAGGTATGTCAGAAACAGATGCTCGTTTGGCTTTTGAACGTCATTCTACTTCCAAGATCCGTAAGGCTGACGATTTGTTTGCGCTTCGCACCATGGGCTTCCGTGGCGAAGCTTTGGCGTCTATAGCTGCTGTGGCTCAGGTAGAACTGAAGTCACGGCAGGCAACTGACGAGATAGGAACCCTGATACAGATTTCGGGGTCCCGATATGAGAAGCAGGAACCATGCTCCTGTGCTGTGGGCAGTATCTTCTCGGTCAGCAATATCTTTTATAATGTACCCGCGCGAAGAAAGTTCCTGAAGTCCAATTCTACAGAGTTGAACAATATACTGACGGCTTTCGAGCGGATTGCATTGGTAAATCCTCAAATCACCTTTACTTTACATAGCAATGGTACCGAAGTATTCAATTTGCGTGCCGCTAATTTGCGTCAGCGCATTCTCGATGTCTTCGGCAAGCGTTTCAATCAGGAACTCCTGCCGGTAAATGTAGAAACCACTATGTGTAAGGTGTCTGGATTTGTGGGCAAACCGGAATCTGCCAGAAAGAAAGGTGTGCATCAGTTCTTCTTTGTCAACGGGAGATACATGAAACATCCTTATTTCAATAAGGCTGTGATGGCTGCTTATGACCGTCTGGTTCCACAGGGTGAACAGGTGCCTTACTTTCTGTATTTTGATGTAGATCCGAAGGATATTGATGTGAATATCCATCCTACGAAGACTGAAATCAAATTCGAGAATGAGCAGGCTATCTGGCAAATCCTCTCGGCTTCGGTCAAGGAGTCCATCGGTATGTTCAATGATGTACCTACCATTGATTTCGATACCGAGGATAAACCGGACATCCCTGTTTATAATCCAGAGATGAGCACTGCTGCTGCACCGAAGATCAGTTTGAATCCTGGTTATAATCCGTTCAAGTCTTCCTCTTCCACAGGAGCAGTTCCTATGGGAGCCAGTTTCTCTGTTCCTAAGTCAAAACCTCAGGTGGATGAAAAATGGGAACAGCTTTATGAAGGACTCAAAGATCAGGATGATGTGCAGGGGATGGAGCAGACCATGGTGTTTTCCGATGATTCTAGTCAGGATAATACGCCAGACAGTATCATTGCAGAGAAATCGCCAGCCCATTATCAGTATAAAGGTAAGTATATCATGACTGCGGTCAAGTCGGGGTTGATGATCATTGACCAGCATCGTGCCCATGTGCGTGTCTTGTTCGAACAGTATTTGCGCCAGTTGGCTGACCGGACCTTTCATTCACAGAAAGTCCTCTTTCCTGAGGTTGTGCAGTTCCCGATGTCTGAGAAGGTAATCTTTGAAAAGATCCTGCCTGAAATGGAATCGATGGGCTTTGAACTGGAAGATCTTGGAGGCGGAAGCTATGCCGTTAATTCAGTTCCTGGCGGACTTGAAGGATTGAATCCTCTTAAACTGGTACAGGACATGGTTTCTTCTGCTGTAGAAAAGGGCGTATCAGCCATTGATGAAATCAATCAGACTTTGGCTTTGAGTCTGGCTCGCCAGGCTGCAATACCTCAGGGGCAGATATTGAGTAATGAAGAGATGGAGGGGCTGGTGAATGATCTTTTTGCCTGCCAGAATGTCAATTATACGCCCGACGGAAAGTCGGTACTTTGTATCCTCCGTCAGCAGGAAATTGAGCATCTTTTAGGTTAAAAGCAGGGAAAAATCCCGTTTTTCTTAAAAAAGTTAACGAAAAATGCTATTTTTTTTAGAAAATGAAGGTTATTTCAAAAAATAGTATTATCTTTGCTCCGTCATTCAGAAGGTATATATATATATAAATTGATTTTTAAATTATAAAGTTATGAAAAAGTTATTAGCAGTGCTAGCATTGGCTAGCGTAACAATGGGCAGTATGGCTCAGGATGCAGCAACTACTGAGAAGTATAGCGTTGCAACAAATTCTTTCTGGAGCAATTGGTTTGTTCAGGCAAACGTTGCTGGTTCTGCATTCTGGGGCAACCAGGAAGAGGGCAATGGTTTCTCTAAGAGCCCACTCAAGGGTTTCAGAAACAATCTCGGTTTCTCTGTTGCTGTAGGTAAGTGGTTCACACCAGGTCTCGGTCTCCGTACCAAGTTCAATGGCGCTTGGGGCCGTACAGTCGTTTCTGAGAATAAGTCAACAAATGCAAATAAGTATTGGACTTTGAATGAGCAGGTTTTGTTCAATGTTAGCAATATGTTGTGCGGTTACAACGAGGCTCGTCTTTGGGATTGCATCCCTTACGCAGGTGTTGGTATTAACCGTAACATGAGCGCTAACTGCTATGCTCCTGTAGCTGGTGTTGGTATCTTGAATGAGTTCAAGATCAATAACAAGTGGGCTGTCAACCTCGATGTAAACTATACAGTAGGTGCTAGCGACTATGATGGTTACACAGGTGTATTGGCAGGTGCTAAGCCTAGCACATCTCGCTCTATCGACAAGGTGATTGCAAGACACGACCGTTCTTTGAATGTTGAGGTCGGTGTTACATACAACTTGGGTAAGGCTACTTGGAACAAGGTTCCAGATGTTGACGCTATCAACGCTCTTCATCAGTCAGAACTCGACGCTATCAATGCTAAGTTGAACGATGCTAATGCAGAGAACGACCGTTTGAAGAATCTCTTGAACAACCAGAAGTCTGTAGAGGAAAAGGCAGTTAAGGAGTATGTTGCTACTCCAGTTTCTGTATTCTTCAACATCGGCAAGTCTAAGGTTGCTTCTAAGAAGGATCTCGTAAACGTACAGGCTCTCGCTCAGTATGCTAAGGACAACAACGCTAAGTTGGTAGTTAACGGTTATGCTGACAGCGCTACTGGTTCTGCAGCTGTTAACCAGAAGATTTCTAAGGCTCGTGCTGAGAAGGTAGCTGATGAGCTCGTTAAGTTGGGTGTTGCTAAGGAGAACATCGTAGTTAAGGCTAACGGTGGTGTTAAGGATTTGACTCCTGCTTCTTACAACCGTCGTGCAACTGTTCAGGTTGGTGAGTAATTATACAGTATATATAATATAAGGTATAAAAATAGAATAGGGCATTCTTCCTCGTGAAGAATGCCTTTTTTGTTTCTTTGAATTTCTTAAAAAGAACTTTTCTTTCTCAATAAGTACCTTTTGGGGTTGAAAGAGGTTTTGCAGTCCCATCGTGAGTGCTTTCTCTTGGTTGGCTGTTTTTGGCAATTGAAATGCAAAAACCGACCGTTTTTACCCTGAAAATTGAGGAGAAACACCAGAAAATGCACTTTTTTGAAGAAAAAACGAAAAAAGTTGCTGAAAAATTTGGTGGAACCAAAAAATAGTCGTACCTTTGCAACCGCTTACGAAAAGTAAGGGCGCTTAGCTCAGCTGGTTTAGAGCATCTGCCTTACAAGCAGAGGGTCGGCGGTTCGAATCCGTCAGCGCCCACGGGGGTGTTCCCTGTGATTCACTTTTGTGGTTGCAGGGACTTTTTTTAAGGGCGTTTAGCTCAGCTGGTTTAGAGCATCTGCCTTACAAGCAGAGGGTCGGCGGTTCGAATCCGTCAACGCCCACAATGGTGAAGGTCTTTCAACAAAATGTTGAGAGACCTTTTTTTATGCTTTTAAATTTTATTATCACTATTTTCTCTGTTTTCTCACAATAATTCATTAATTTTGCACCCTATATATAATACGTATTGTTATGAATTTAGATTTATTGACTGCCATATCACCAATTGATGGTCGTTATAGGGGAAAAACAGAGCAGCTCGCTAACTACTTCTCAGAGTATGCTCTCATTCGTTATCGTGTACGCGTAGAGATTGAATACTTCATTACTCTATGCGAGTTACCTTTGCCACAGCTTGCTTCTTTCGACAAGTCGCTGTTCGAACGTCTGCGTGACATTTATCGTAATTTTGACGAAAATGAAGCACAGCGCGTAAAAGACATCGAGAAGATTACCAATCACGATGTTAAGGCTGTAGAGTATTTTATCAAGGAAGAATTTGATAAAATCGGTGGATTGGATGCTTACAAGGAGTTTATCCACTTCGGTTTGACATCTCAGGATATCAACAACACAAGTGTGCCTCTCTCTGTAAAGGAGGCTTTGGAAGAGTGCTTCAATCCGCAGGTTGAAGAGCTGATAGCACAGCTCCAGACTTATGCTGATGAGTGGAAGGATGTGCCTATGCTGGCTAAAACTCACGGTCAGCCAGCTTCACCTACCCGCCTGGGCAAGGAAATCATGGTTTATGTTTACCGTCTTACTGAGCAGCTTAATTCGCTTAAGGCTTGCAAGATTACAGCTAAGTTCGGTGGTGCTACAGGTAATTACAATGCTCACCATGTAGCTTATCCACAGTATGACTGGAAAGCATTCGGCAACAAGTTTGTAAGCGAAAAACTCGGTTTGGAGCGTGAGCAGTATACCACACAGATCAGTAACTATGACTACCTTGGCGCTATCTTTGACGCCATCCGTCGTATCAACACCATTATCATCGACTTAGACCGTGACTTCTGGATGTATATCTCTATGGATTACTTCAAGCAGAAGATTAAGGCAGGTGAGGTAGGCTCAAGTGCGATGCCTCACAAGGTGAATCCTATCGATTATGAGAACAGTGAGGGTAACCTGGGCATAGCCAATGCCATTCTTCAGTTCCTGGCACAGAAGCTTCCGGTTAGCCGCTTGCAGCGCGACCTTACTGATAGTACCGTGCTCCGCAACATCGGTGTGCCTCTCGGTCATAGCGTCATTGCTATCCAGAGTACATTGAAGGGATTGCGCAAGCTGATTCTGCACGAAGAGAAACTGCAGGAAGATTTGAATAATACATGGGCAGTTGTAGCTGAGGCTATCCAGACTATCCTTCGCCGTGAGGCTTATCCACATCCTTACGAGGCATTGAAGGCGTTGACACGTACCAACCAGCACATGACCGAGGAGACCATTCATGAGTTTATCCAGGGATTGAATGTGAGCGACAGTGTCAAGGCAGAACTGATGGCAATTACACCAAGCAATTATACAGGTATCTAATATACACAAAGGAATTTTGTAGTTTTAGTACATATATATAAAAGTAAAAATTAGATTTATTAACCCAGCCGTGAGGCTATTAAGTATTTTAAGAAAATGGATTCAGAATTTGAAAACAAACCTCAAGATCAGTCTTCTGAGAATGAGAGAACCCGTGAGGGCTACAACCCAGCAGGTGGTTATCAGAAGAGTTATCGACCAGTAGGCCGCACACAGCGTCCTCGTATCAATTCACATCGCGCTTACAGCAGCGACAGAAGTAGCAGTAACAGCGAAGGCGGTTTCCGTCCGGAAGGTTTCGGAGCTGGCTTGCAGAGCACAGGCAATAGCGAGCGTCCACAGCGCAGCAGTTATCAGAGCCGTGGTGGTTATGGTAACAACAGCCGTGGAGGCTATCAGCCACGTCAGCAGGGTGGCTATCAGTCTCGTCCTCAGCAGGGTGGCTATCGTCCTCGTTACAACAATAATGATGAGCAGGGTGGTTATCAGCCTCGTCAGCAGGGTGGCTACCAGCCACGCCAGCAGGGCGGTTACCAGTCTCGTTCTCAGCAGGGTGGTTATGGCAACAACCGTGGTGGTTATGGTCGTCCTCAGGGTGGCGGCTATGGCAACAACCGTGGTGGTTATGGTCGTCCTCAGCAGGGTGGTTATGGCAACAACCGTGGCGGTTATGGCCGTCCACAGGGTGGTGGCTATGGCAACAACCGTGGTGGCGGTTTCCGTCAGCACACTCCTGGTTACGATCCAAATGCTAAGTATAGCATGAAGAAGCGTATCGAGTACAAGGAGGAGAATATCGACCCAACAGAGCCATTGCGCTTGAACAAGTTCCTCGCCAATGCTGGTGTTTGCTCTCGCCGTGAGGCTGATGAGTTCATCCAGGCAGGTCTGGTAACTGTCAATGGTGAGGTAGTTACCGAGTTGGGTACTAAGATCCTTCGTACCGATGAGGTGAAGTTCCACGACGCTCCTGTAACTTTGGAGAAGAAGGTATACGTATTGCTCAACAAGCCAAAGGATTATGTTACAACCAGCGATGATCCTCAGCAGCGCAAGACTGTGATGGACCTCGTAAAGGATGTTTGTCCTGAGCGTATCTATCCTGTTGGCCGTCTCGACCGTAATACTACAGGTGTACTTCTCCTGACCAACGATGGTGACCTGGCTTCTAAGCTTACTCATCCTAAGTTCCTGAAGAAGAAGGTTTATCACGTTCATCTCGATAAGAACCTGACAGCTCACGATATGGATCAGATTCGTGAGGGTATCACCTTGGAAGATGGTGAGATCAAGGCAGATGCTGTAGAGTATGCTGATGATCGTGACAAGGCACAGGTTGGCATCGAGATTCATAGCGGCAAGAACCGTATCGTGCGCCGTATCTTCGAGAGCCTCGGCTATCGTGTTACCAAGCTCGACCGTGTACAGTTCGCAGGTTTGACTAAGAAGAATCTCCGTCGCGGTGACTGGCGCTTCCTTACTGAGAAGGAGGTAGACATGCTGCGCATGGGTGCTTTTGAATAAGAAAAATAATATGGAGTTAAGGAGTTAAGGAGTTGAAAGGAGTTAAGACAAGTGCTATGTTGGCTGAGAGTTTTTATTATGGTAGGAATTCTTGGTTTATGACTATTGTCTTAACTCCTTAACTCCTTAACTTCTTTAACTCCTTGAAGCATTAATATTAACAATGGAAAAGATTAAAAGAACTAAAGTTGTAGACTTGCTCAAGAGCACAGCCTACGGCTCAATCGTGAATGTCAAGGGATGGGTTCGTACCCATCGTAGTAGCAAAGCAGTCGATTTTATCGCTCTTAACGATGGTTCTACTATTAATAATATTCAGATAGTAGTCGACCCATCAAAGGTCGATGAGAATCAGCTCCGTCAGATTACCACTGGTGCTTGTATCAGCGCCGTAGGTACGCTGGTAGAAAGTCAGGGTGCCGGACAGAGTGTTGAAATCCAGTGCGAGAGCATCGAGATCTACGGTCTCTGCGGCAGCGACTATCCTATGCAGAAGAAGGGACAGAGCTTCGAGTACATGCGTCAGTATGCTCACCTCCGTCTCCGTACCAATACCTTTGGTGCAGTGATGCGTATCCGCCACAACATGGCGATGGCTATTCACACTTACTTCCATGAGCATGGATATTTCTATTTCAATACTCCGCTCATCACAGCCAGCGACTGCGAGGGTGCTGGTCAGATGTTCCAGGTAACTACCAAGAACCTCTACAATCTGAAGAAGACCGAGGATGGCAAGATTGACTATTCTGATGATTTCTTCGGCAAGCAGACTTCATTGACCGTTTCCGGTCAGTTGGAGGGTGAGCTCGGTGCTACAGCACTCGGTGCCATCTATACCTTCGGTCCAACCTTCCGTGCAGAGAACAGTAATACTCCTCGCCACCTGGCTGAGTTCTGGATGGTAGAGCCAGAGGTTGCTTTCCTGGATATGGACGGTTTGATGGAGTTGGAGGAAGACTTCATCAAGTACTGTATCCGTTGGGCACTGGAGCATTGCAAGGACGATCTTGCTTTCTTGAACAAGATGATTGACAAGGGTCTGATTGCCCGTCTGGAAGGCGTATTGAATTCCGACTTCGTTCATCTTCCATATACCGAGGGTATCCGCATCCTTCAGGAGGCTATTGCCAACGGTAAGAAGTTTGAGTTCCCATGCGAGTGGGGTGATGACCTGGCTTCAGAGCATGAGCGTTTCCTCGTAGAGGAGCACTTCAAGCGCCCGGTTATCATGACCAACTATCCTAAGGCTATCAAGGCATTCTATATGAAGATAGACGAGGAGGAGAGTGGTTTCGGCGGCAAGAGCGGTCAGACCGTTCAGGGTACCGACGTACTGTTCCCACAGATTGGTGAGATTATCGGTGGTTCTGTCCGTGAGGAGAGCTATGACAAGCTGATGGGTGAGATTGAGGCTCGCAACATCCCTATGAAGGATATGAACTGGTATCTCGATACCCGTAAGTATGGTTCATGCCCACACGCAGGTTTCGGTCTCGGTTTCGAGCGTCTGATTCTCTTCGTAACCGGCATGCAGAACATCCGCGACGTGATTCCATTCCCACGTACACCAAAGAACGCTGAGTTCTAGAATAAATAATGAAGCCTGTTTCGATGTCCTTCGAAACAGGCTTCATTGCTCTTCGCAAGTACTTGCGATGGCCAATGCTGCTATTTATGATTTTCTTTAATCTATTTCATCTATCTTCTTCTATCTTTTTTCATTTACTCTATCACCCAATCCTCTATGTTTCCCTTTGAAGAGTCGAAGTTGATACCAACTTTCGTTATAGGTTTGTTGCAGAGAGCGAAACGCTGGCGATAGTTTTTGAGATTGATTTGCTGCATTGCAGCCTGAGCACTCTTATCAAGTTTCAGTTCTATGATGTATAAATCTGTTCCAGTCAACAAAACGACATCTACCCTTCCCTTTGGTGTATGTACCTCTACATCTACCAGATAATCGGTGAGGAGCGTGAATATGATGAAAAGCATCTGCTGATAATGCCCCTCATGATTGGTGACATTGCAATAAGGCACAGTACCAAGAAATTCCTGTAGCAGATGCAAAGCTCCATCCATGTCTTGCTTATCCAAAGCCTGTGCTATGCGACGAGCCGTATTGGTAGTAGCAAGCGTATTACCAGTAACATAAGACGGAATCAAAGCCTTGGTCAACCCTATCTTCACTTCCTTGTTAGGAATATCAAGCGTATAATAGTTATAATCTCTGTTATAATCCTTGATGGTCAAATACCCACTCTGGTAAAGCAGCGGCATCAATGTTGTCATGTCCTCTGTAGGTGCATCAAATTCACTCTCATCAGCCTCAACACGCGTAATGCCTGTAGGAAGTACATCATATTTACGCATCATATTGATAAGATAGGTTGGCGTACCTGAGCCAAACCAATAAGAGCCCAACTTACCCTGAGCGAAGCTATTGAATAGGCTATAAGGGTTGAAGACATCAGGCGAATAAGCAGAAAAATGATATCCATCATAATTTTCTGTCAACTTATCCAAAGTTTGCTCCTTGGTAAGATGCAATTTAGTTGCCAACACTTCTATATCATCTGACAATTGCCCGCTAAGTTCTTCCTTGGTGATGCCTAGCATACCAGCATATTCATCATACATGGATACATTGGTGACATTATTCAACTCACTGAATATACTCACTTGTGAAAACTTAGTGATACCCGTAAAAAAGACAAAACGAAGATAGGCTTCACGCGCCTTCAGCGGACTGAAAAAATTACGCATGATGTTGCGAAGCTTAACCAACTGCTCTTTTTCATGAGCCACGTCCAGCAAAGGAGCATCATACTCGTCAATCAGCACAACAACCTTCTTGCCTGTTGTCTGATACAAAGCCATGATGAGATCTTTCAAGCGAAGATTTACATCTATCTTCTCATTATGAAAGCCAAATTTCCGTTCCTGTTCTTCCACCAGATCTATCAGATATCGTTGTAGCTGTTCTTCTGACATATACTTTCCACCACTCATATCTAAATGGATTACAGGATATTCTATCCATTCTTTTTCAAGCTGTTCCATGGCAAGTCCTTTAAACAAGTCTTTCTTACCTTCAAAATAACTCTGCATGGTAGAAACCAAAAGCGACTTTCCGAAACGGCGTGGTCTCCCTAAGAAGAAATATGTACCATCAGAATGGGTCATGCGGTAGATATATTCCGTCTTATCAATATAGAGCTTGTCCTCCTTACGGATACGCTCAAAGGTCTGTATTCCCAAAGGATATTGTTTTATAGCCATAATCGCTTATTTTTTAATACGTTGCAAAGGTACAACAAAATATTGAGAAACTGCAAGAAAAGGTGAAAAAATAACAAAATGAGAGGGAGAAGGAAGGTATATCTGAAAGAAAAACGGGGCACCCTGAGGATGCCCCGCCACCAATTAAAATAATTGATTGTCGCATTATAAACTTACCGTACTACTTAGCGATCATGATCGTTACACGGTTCTCTGCGTTTTCTGCAAAAGGCTGCACACGTGCACCCTTAGATTCTTCTGTAATGCGCTCAGAAGGTATATTATATTTCTTTGTCAGCATCCAAACCACAGCTGCTGCTCGCTTGGCAGCGATGCGGTCGTTGATGATGTCATTACCTGTACCCTTGTCGGCATAACCGGTTACTACAACCTTTGCCTCTGGGTTCTTGTTCAGGAAGTCAACCACCTCCTGAATCTTTGCGTCCTCAGCAGGAGCAATCTTGTAAGAATTGATGGTGAAGAAGATGTCACGGCGAATCTCCTCTACCTTCTTCTCTACAGGAGCTGGCATAGGCTCTGGCTTAGGAGCTACATATTCCTGCTTAGGAGCTGGTGCCGGAGCAGGTTCCTCTACCGGCTTAGCCTTCTTGGTATAGCTCTTGCCCAGGTTGATGCGTACACCTGCCAGTGCATTGAAGTACCAGTCAGGGTTATCTGCCTTCTTAGAGTTGTACTTGTCTGAAATCATGTTGGCATTGCCTTCGAGCATGATGCTCACCGCCTTGCTTACCTTGAATTCCAGGTCGATACCTGCTCTGCCGTAAGGGCGAACCTTCTTTCCCTGCCAGAGATATTCCAGCAGATAGTTGCTCTGATTCTTGATGTTGGCAGCCAGGTCGTTTACTTCCTGGTTAGCTCCTGCCCAGTTGATACCACCACCTACGAAGGCAGTAGCGCTGAACACGCGGTTCGGATTCCAGCCACAGAAGAGGTTAGAGAGGTTGACCATGAAGTCCACACCAGGAGCTACATATTTCCATTTGTAGCTGGCGGTATAAGGAGTACCGTCCTTGGTAGCCTTGTATCCGTTCCATCCGCCCTTGCTCCAGATACCGTTTATCTGACCACGGAGTCCGAAAACAGGAGAGAACTGGTAGCCGATGGCACCCTGGAAGTTAGGAGAAAGCAAGTCTGAGAAGCTTGCCTCACCTACAGTATATTGCCCACCAGCCTGAATATCCAGGAACCAGTGACGCTTAAACTGATATTCGTTTCCATCCTTGTCTGTGTAGGATGCTTGCGCCATAGCGGCTGTAGAGCCGATGGCGAGCAACACTGAAGTCATAAATAGTTTAATCTTCATATAGTCTAATGTTTTTATGGTTTATACTTAACAGAATAGTAAACTATTTTTGTTTTGCCTTATTCTATTTCACTTTCTCCTTTGTCTTTGCCTTTGCCTTTTCCTTTTTTTGGAAGTTCTTTTCTACGGAGTCTCGTTTGTCAGGATCAACTACACCTTTGTCACCATATTCGGTATTGTTGAGACAGAGCAGCCAGTTACCCATGTAGTTGACAGGCTTGAAGAACATCTTGGTGGATATCTCAGGCGTTTCGCCATCAGCTTTCTTCATGATGACATAGCAGAGAACTTCATTGAGATTAGCTTCATCAAACTTGATATACTCGATACGGTAATCTACCATTGGAAAAAGCTCTAACATGTGCTTGACTTCTGCCATTTCATCGTTGTTTAATGGCTGAGGTTCTTCCTTCAGGTCGTTAGCTGCACGATAAAGCATACCTGCTGCCTCTGTGAAGTTCTTTTCTTTAGCATAGGTAAAGAATTTGTCTACCAATTGCTTGACGGCAAGGGTGTCTTTCCCTGTCATGCTTTCTTCAAACTTCGTAGGAGAAGGACCTTGTGGTTCTTCCTTCTTGGAGCTACATGAGTTGCAAGAACTCAAACTTAGCATCAGCACAGATGTAATGAGAAAAATAATTAATTTCAAAGATTTCATACAGCTTATATTTAAGAGAAAGGAGGACGGAGTTTCGCTCCGCCCTCCTTGATATAGTCTTTTGTTTCTAATTAGTGCTTTCTAGCAGCTGCAGATGCAGGATTTACATGGAACTGGATATCGGTGTACAATGTACCCCAGTTGTATGTAATAGCAACAGGTATCTTAACATCGAAACCATTTGCACGGCTCTGGTTAACCTGTACCAAAGAAACCTTACCATAGTCGGATATTACGCCATCGCTTACAGCAAGTGTGCCCGGAGTGTAAGTTACCTTGATGTCGCTTTCATCAATCTTCTTCCAAGCACCACTATAGTTAGTGGTAATGTCGCCATCCTTCTTAATAGATGCAATCTTATAGAAGTCCTTGAATGCAACCTTCGGATTACTATTAGCCCAGAATTTAGCCTGAGTATAGTTGTTGAAATCAACAAATTCGAACTTAACAGGAATATTAGTCATTGACTGGTAATTGTTCAATGTCATTGCTGCAACGGATACACTCTTTACGAAGAGAGGTTTGATAACCTTTACATCGAATGTCTTATTGGTCAAGTTGATCAAGTCTGATGCAGGATCACAAGTCTTTACATCTGCAAGGACTGTAAATGTCAATGCGTCGGCAAGTTCAGAAACGCTGCCACACTTGTTCAAGATATCCTTTGTGAAATCATTCTTCTCAATACTGATAGTACCATCTGTTGCTGTGATAGTTGCCAATTTATGACTAACAGTACCTGCAGATGCAGAGATTGTAGTACCATCTGTGCTCACAGAGATATCATATTTAGTATTGCTCTTAGCACCATAGAATGTCTTGTGAGACTGATCTGCGGTAGGAGCAAACTTGTATGTTACGCTAGCTGCACCAGCGAGAGCTGCATACTGATCCTTAATCTGATTCTTGACAATATCAACAAGTTTAGAGTTGAATGTACTAGCTACTACCAGATTGTCGAACTCACATGTTGCACCTGCCTGGGTAGCATTACCTACCTGAATATGGAGCTGGTCGAAGCCTGCGGCGTTTGTGTTTGCCTTATGCCAAGCAGCAGCCTTCTTGTCAGAGTCCTTGATGGTTGCAGTTGGTGTGTTGTGAACCTTTGGTGCTGTCCAAGACAACTTAACATAGATGTCCTTCAAAGGTCTTGCTGTAGCCTTAGGAGCGAACTTAACCCATACTGTGATTACATCGCCATCCTTCTTCAACAACTGATAAGCCTCGTTTTCTGTAACTGTCCACTTCAAAACATTAGTCTGGTGACCGCCAACAGCATCTGTTGTGCTAACTACAGTACCAACGCTTGGTGTAAGTACGTCGAAGCCGTTTTGAGCATTAGGAGTATACTGAATATTATCTACAAATGTATAGTTTGCCTCGAATTCAGACTTACTCATATCAATCTTAGCGAGAACCTTGCTCTCAACCTCATCCCATGTGATAGCCTGTACGCCATCCAAGGCATTACCTGTACAACCTACAGTATAATCCTTCTTGATACCATCAGATTCAACAGTTTCAGGAGTTGCATTTATATCTGTAATTTCAACCTTGATGTAACCAACAGAAGCAATAGCATCACCAGAGTTGCCATCAACCAAAGTTACACGTACAAGAGGAGTACGACCAATAATCTGACGACCAGTAGCGTCATCCTTGTAACCCTTTACCTTGAAGAGGTCGCCTTCGATTGTTGCGTGATCACTCTCGTTGGTATCATAGTTAGGAGAAATGTAGCCAATCAACTCATACTTCAGCTTGAAGTTCTGCTCGTTAATTGTGGTCTGACCACCCCAGAGAGCATATTGGTTGTTTATCTGATAGTGAACATCCATCCAATCATCGAGGTGAATACCATCCACATCATTGTATGCAATAGTCAAGACTGGAGCATGAACATCTTTCACAGCAGACTCTGCTGTAGTAGCCAATGTCTGGCAAGAAGCGTTCTGCTCATCAACGGTACCCTTAGCAGCAACCTTGTTGATAGTGAAGCTGGTAATCTTGAAGTGCTTGAGAGCAGCAAAGTCAGAAGTTACGAGTGTATCCTTTACTTCTTTATTTCCCTTCTTGATAGCATACTTGTAGCGAAGTGCTGCAACATCAACCTTATTGTTTGTTTCTGTCAAAGCATTTCCGTTAGCCATACCGAAGTGAACTTTAATCATACCATCTTCCTTGTCCACCTTTGTAACCTTGATATCGTTGCTAGAAGCACGAGTATTCAAAATGTCTGCAGTGTTAATCAAGAATGAGAAGTGGCTGAGATCTTTAGTGTCAACTGACGCATTAGATGGATTGAGATAGTAAGAAGCTACAGCATCAGGAACGATTGATACATGCTTTCCTGAATTTTCTGTACCCAAGTCGCCTATCTGATTCTTTGTTACATCTGCCTTCTCCAATTCAATAGGATTGTAGTCAAAGGAGTAAACTGGAATAGTCTCAATACCTTCCCAATAAGCCTTTGGACTAAATACTAAAGACAACAGCTTGCTAGTCAAATTGATGACCACCTTGCCGCCTTCGACACCACTTACATTATTGAGTGTAAGAGCATCTTCTGTCCAAATGGCAGTAAGAGTATTGGCACTTACATAAGAGATACCGGTATCTGTCTTGGTCTCGCCGTCAACCACCCAGAATGTACCAGTAGATGCATTTGGCTCATAGTACTTGCCATCCTTACCAGGAGTACCAGCTGCACCAGAAGTACCAGCTGCACCCTTTTCTCCTCTTGATGGCATGCCAGTGTCTTTCCATTCTCCACCTTTCTCAGAAGACCACCAGTTTCCATTTTCACCAATCTTCCAGACTGTACCATCCTGACCGGCAGCACCATTGTCACCCTTTGCACCATCCTTACCATTAGTAATGTTGTAAGTTTCTTGTTTGCCGTTCTTTGTCAACTTGATGGTGAGACCATCGTTTGTAGATTGAACATCGTTAAGAATAGCTCCAGCGTTGATTTGGCTCTGGATCTCATTCACGATTTTGCTAAGATCATCAATCTGCTTTTGCAAGCTACTGATGTCATCATCGTAATCCTTACAAGAAGTAAATGTGCTTACCGAGGCAATTGTCAATGCACCCATAAGCAGCGCGCTAAAATACTTTCTTTTCATACGGTAAATATTTATAAAGTTATACGATTTTCCTAGCCTTTCGGCAGGAAGTTATTAATTAATTCTCTATATCGAATCAAGAGTTCCGTTTGATGAAAAGAGTCTGCACTCTTAGAAAAGTTCTTCGTTCTTTCTCAAAGGTCCTCTTAGCAAAGTTATTTTATTGTTCTTATATATCGTGTGGTTTTTTATGACCACTTAGTTCTTATTGTTTTTAAATGTCGTGGCTTTTTGTCGCCACTCAGTTCTTGTTGTCTATGAATATCTCCAGCCAGGAGATATGCTATGGAAAGCTAAATGCCTATATAATAAAAAAAAGTTTTTGTGTGTATTTAATTGCCATATTGCCATATTGTAGAGATAAATAGCTGATAATCAGTGCTTCTATGTATATGGCAATTCTTTAGAAAACGCCGAGAATTGCCATGTGTTGCCATAGTGATAATTAAACAGAAATGCAATGTAACAGACTGGTATTCAGTATGTTTTTTGCCGCTTTGTTTTTTCTATTCATGGGGACTCTTGATAAATCGACTGAACAAAATAAGTATTTTTGCGTTCAATACTGCCCCATTTTCTGCCTTTTAATCACCAAAAATGGGAGTGAGGCTTACTTCATAATAGCCAGGATGCTCCTGAAACTGCGTCCCGACGTAGCTGTCACTGCGTCGGGACGTAGTTGTTGTTACGTCGTGACGGAGCTACTGCTACGTCGTGACGTAATTTCTCCTGCATCGTTGGCGGAATAACTCTACCTCCCTCTCATATACTGATAGCTTCGATAAGCATATCGTTGTATCTGTCTATCACATCGTCATTGATACTTTTCAGATAGATGCGTGTGATTTTCTCTGAGTTGTGCCCCATGCTGTCACTTATCACGCTGATGGGGATGTTCTTCTCCTTGGCGATGGTAGCCCAGGAGTGACGGGCACAGTACATCGTTACTTTCATCGGTATGCCGATGCGCCGGGTGAACTTCTGCAAAGCCTTGTTCACCCTGCATTGGCGGTAGTGATACTGTTTCCTGACATCGGTAACCACGTTCTGGTTTACGATACCCAGCAGATGTTTGCCGTCGAGTGAAGGGTGGCGGTCTGCAATCTCTTGCATACAGGGGCGCCATGCCACCCTCAGTTCTTTACCCGTTTTCTTTCTCTTGTATATAAGTTGCCCGTCCTTGATGCTTCCTTTTTCAAGAAAGGCGATATCTACGAACGACATGCCTCGGGTGTAGAAACTGAAGAGGAAGAGGTCTCTCGCCAGTGCTTCTTCCTCGGTGATGGTCGTAGCCGAGACTATCTGATGGATGTTTTCCGTTGTAAGTGCTCTTTTGGCAGTCGGGGTGTTCTTGGTGAAAGAGTGGGCGAAGGGTTTGCGGTCTTCTAATCCATATTGTTCCAGAGCTTTGTTATAGATAGCTCGGAGTCGCTTCATGTAAAAGGAGACAGTGTTCAGTGTGAGACCGCTCTTTCTCAGATAACTCTCGTAATCTTCCATGATGAGGCTGTCGAGTTGGCTAATCAGCAGGTCTTTCTCTTTTCGGAATCTCATGAAACTGCGCAAGGTGCACATATAGATTTCGGCAGACCGGTGCTTGCCATTCTTGTGGAGCCGTTGGGTAAGTTCCCTGACATATTCGCCCAGCGTCGGACAGCCATTCATATCTTCTTTGGCTATTTGCTGTGCTACATGATTGCTACTATTCTCTATGACATATCCCAATGCGTTGTTTCTGTTGCTTACTTTGATGACGATTTCAGCATCTTGCCGAATAAGTTCCTGTGGAATTTCTATTCTTAGTATCATTTTATGTGAATATTATGTTGAATGAAGAGCTTTGTTGTTTAACAATTTAGTAAACAGCCAACAAAGTTACGATTAATCTCTGGATTACACAAAGTTTTTTCCGATATTCACATCTCAATGCTACTATATATAATAAGGTGTATGGTATCTGCCTGTGGATTTTATACATTTAGCATGTTATGGCAAAAATGACATTTACGTTTGTTTTACGTTAAAATAAAACAAGAAGTTTGGCGGTGTGAGAAGAAAAATGTATTTTTGTATTCTGAATTTTAAACGTTTAAAATGAGAAGCTTATGGAACAGACAACAATATTTAATCCTGTGCAGCAGCATTTGTTGAAGATGTTTGCCTTTGATGGTTCTGAAGCAAGACTTTTGGAGGTGAAGACAGTATTAGCTAACTATTTTCGTAAAAAGGCAGATGAATGTTTAGATTCTCTTTGGGATTCTGGAGTCTTGAATCAAGCAAAATTGGATGAGTTACGTCATCAGGATTTACATGCCATGTTAAAAAACTAACTACCTGTACGGTTGAAATTACCCAATACGCCCTGAAAGGGCAGAAGCTCCTAGCCCAGGGCATCACCCTGGGTAATCATGAACGCAAACCTCTCGCCCTGTAAGGGCAAAAGCTTTAAAATACTTAGCAATAATAAAGCTTTTGCCCTTACAGGGCGTCTTGCTGATTACTATTATACCCAGGGCGTTGCCCTGGGCTAGGAGCTTTTGGGCTTTCAGCCCGTTTCAACCATACAGTTAGTTTTTCTTTTAAAGAATTCACGTTATGAAGTTAGCAGATGGAATTATGTACGTCATTGAACAAGTTCATACGTTTCATTGCGTCGATAGATATGACTGCGTTGGGTTAAAGATACGACTGCGCTGGGCGGAAGATTCGATTTCATTGGGTTATAGATTCGACTTCATTGGGTGGAAGAGTCAATTTCGTTGGTTGAATAATATGGCTGTGTTAGCTGAACGAAGTAGCTCAGTTAGCTGAATGAAGCACTTGATGTGTCAGAATGATATGGTTGAAGTAGCTGAAGGAAATAGCTCTGTTAGCTGAAGG
Organism: Segatella copri; assembly: GCA_021635485.1. GTDB lineage: Bacteria > Bacteroidota > Bacteroidia > Bacteroidales > Bacteroidaceae > Prevotella > Prevotella copri_P. Next base: position 38,298 of record JAJWOH010000014.1, read on the forward strand.
AAATAGTTGAAGTAGCTGGATGAAGTAGCTGGAGTAGCTGAATGAAGTAGCTGGAGCAGCTGAATGAAGCACTTGAGTTATCAGAATGAAGCACTTGAGTTATCAGAATGAGGCGGCTTGGTATAATACGATTCGCTAGTCTGTTAGGCGATCCGCCGGAACGCCTAACGGAGGACAGGGCATATCCGGCACTACGGATTTTTTATTCTAAAATATCTTTTTAACACTAAAAATTTGGCAATCTTAATTATTTGGCTTATTTTTGCACAAAAACAAGAAAAGTATGGCAATAGATAAAGTTAAATATTGGAAAGAACTTGCAGACTATGACATCGAAACCGCTGAGGTTATGTACAACGGTGGAAGATGGCTATATGTTGGCTTTATGTGCCATTTGGTTATAGAAAAAACAATAAAGTCGTATTGGAGTGCTATAAAACCAGACGAGGTTCCATACATCCATAACCTCTTGAAGTTGGCACAAAGCTGCGGGTTAGTATCAAAAATGACATCAGAACAGCTAAAGTTTCTTGCGGAATTAATGCCAATGAATATTGAGGCAAGATACCCATCCTACAAAGATGAGCTAGCGAAGAAATTGACTCCAGAATATTGCAGAACATTAATAAATAAAACAAAAGTTTTAAAACAATGGATAGAGAACATGCTTTAATGATAGTAAAATGCTACAAGGAAGCAATACTTCCATTGCTTGCTAATGCGAAAGTATATCTGTATGGTTCTTGTAGTAGAAATGAAGCAAGAAAAGATAGTGATATTGATGTAGCAGTAGTTATACCTAAGCTTAATGGCGACTGGCTGGACACTACATCTTCATTATGGCTTGCCACCCTTAATATAGATACATCTATAGAACCGGTGTTGATTGAAGAATGCAAACCATCACCCTTATATGATGATATAATGCGTAATGGAATAGCAGTATAAAATACAGAAATCCCCCATCCTTCTTTCTCAAGCCGGATGGGGGGTTGCTTATGTGATAAGTAAATTATACCTCCTTCATGTTCTTTAGTTCCCAACCCTCAAATTGCATGATGATTTTATGCAGTTGAGTCCCCTGCCTTAGAACTTCTACTCTTGGGGCCGCAGCATATCGGTTGATTTGCTCAACAGCCTCATCCCATTGCAGTTCGGCTTTTGTTTTGCTTTCCCCTTTGGAAATTACATTGAAATCTTTCTTCGGCAGCATCTTCAGTTCTATGATATAGCTATGCTTAGCCTCATAATGCGTAAGGTCTGGCAATAAGAAGAAATCACAATACCCATGACTTAACTCCAGTTCTGGCGCAGTATAATAGTAATCGTTCAGACTGAGATATGCCATAAAGAATCCCTGCATGTTACGTTCTGCCTCTATTCCGTCACGCACGGAAGAAATCTTGGCATAAGAATCTGCCATGTATTGCAAGGCTTCATGCCACTTGCCTTCATATGCCATGTCGTAGTAATAGTCAGTAAGCTTGTTTACATTGACATAGGCTTTTGCATCCATGAGTTCTATCAGATATTCATAATATTGCTTGCGCACATTGTTGTTCGGTATTCCGAGTATAAGCTTTGCTCCTCTCGTAGCCTTGATGGTAAGCATGCCATAATAAAACAGCAGGCTTGGAAATACCTGCGGGTCTGTTATCATTCTTGCAGGGAAGGTGTCATAGAGAGTAGTCACAATCTCTCCTTTCTCGGCAATCGTGCGAATCACGCCCTTTCGGTCACCATCTAGCTTGTCGAGCTGGATGAGCTTTTTCATCTTGTTATAGTCGGTCTTGGTGTTGGGGTCTATCATCTCTTCTGGTCCCTTGCCTGAACTCAGATAGTTGCGCAGATAATAGAACACCATATCGCAGTTGAAGATCTTGCTTTGAGATGTCAAGGCACTCTTTGAGAAGCAATAGTTATCATACCAGGGCTTCATTTCGTTAACAATGTCATCAATGTTGGCATTGGCAGCAATTTCGCCCTTATCCTTATAATAGTTGAACATCTGATAGACATCTTCTGTAGAAAAGCCTAACATCTGGTTGAATTGCTCCTTGGTGGATATATGCCATCCGATGTTGAAACCGCTGGTCACATCATCGAGCGTAACAGGACTCACACCCGTCATGAAGATACGTTCAAACGAACCCTTGAATTTCTTGAAGATGTCACGATAAAAGCCTTCTGCATGGGTAATGGCACGATATACTCCTTCGCCCTGCTCGTTGAGCACCGTGTTGGTGAAGTTGTCATATTCATCGATGATGAGATAGGTACGAAGATTCAGCTTCTTCGATTCGTCGTTGATAAGTATCAGCTTGTCTACGGCGTCTTCAGCCTCGAAGACCTTTTTTACAAAATCCTCAGAATAGTATTGACGGTAAACATCCACAAAACTATCCAACTTCACTTTGCAATAACGATTAAACTTGTCTTCCAACTGGTCGATACGTCCGCCTACTTGTGAAAAATCAAGATAGAGAACCAGATATTTACCTTGAAGGGGAGTAGGATTCTTGCCAATCCACAGATTGCCGAACAGATCCTTGAACTTATCCTTCATGCTACAATCATAGTAAGCCTGGAGCATACTGATGAATACGCTCTTGCCAAAACGGCGAGGACGGATAAAGAAGAGGTTTACCGCCTCATCTTCCAGTGCTGGCAAATACATCGTCTTGTCTACATAGTAATTGTTTTGCTCTATGATTTGTACGAAGTCATTGCGCCCATAAGGTATTCTTTTAGTATCTTGCTTCATATCTCCAGTGTTATTTATAATTTTGTGCAAAGATACAACTATTTAGGAACAATACCAAAGAAAAACGGAATTTTTTCGACAGTCTGCAGAAAACTGCGTTCTTGGCTGATGCTCATACATTCTCACCAATATGGCCCTATATATAATAGAAAGAGCTTGCTTAGTGCATAATCTTAATGTACCCATAAAAAGCAAAAGACCCGCCCTGGTTCGCTGTTCAAATGGGAAGCGTGGCGGATTCTGTTGCTGCAAAGGTACGAATAATCATTGACAATACAAACTTTTTAGCAAGAAAAATCATGCAAAAAAGCATTTCTTTTGATATGTTTATATTTTGACAATGCAAAATCAGACCATAGAATCACATTTTGCTAGTAGAAAAAAACAAACTCCCCATCTGGCTCAAGAAAGCAGGATGGGGAAATGTCTGTATCTTATTTACCGCTGTTATTCAGGCTTTGAATCAAAGAAACCGATAAATTCATCAAAATCTTGAAGAATGACATCCAATCTAGGATTACTCTTTTGAACTATAATGGCTATGTAATTGTCAACGTCTTCATCTCTAAGAACAGAAACTTTGACGCAAAAACGGTCTCGTTTATCAAATTCGTTAAACCATCTGGTAAAAAGACGAGCTCTTATAGCCTGTCTGCTATCACCTGTTTCACATTGATATAGAAGAATGTCTGGATTCGTGAGAAAGAATTCCTCAATGATACATTGTATAGTCTCTTTGACTTTAGAATCGTTAGGCGAATTCTTCTTGTTTTCATTGAGAATGCCGAATTCGTACGCTTTTTCATCCTCCCATATATTATTGTTTTCTACAAATTCTATTCGATACTGAACACCATAATCTGTTAAAAACTTATATGAACCATTATCAACCCATACCTTATAAGGGGAATGAAAGTTGAGACGAGTTAAATTAAAGGCTTGCATAGCAGTCTGCAGCCTCCTTGCGTGCTTGGGCAAAGTCTATTTGAGCCTTTGCTTCCATTTCTTTTTTACGTTTTACCATGTCTCGCAATACAGCAATTGCTTCTTCACGAGTTTTAATTTTTAAAGCCATATTTATTCATTTTAAAGTTCTACTTCTGTTTGCTTGCAAAGTTAAGCTTTTATTTTGAAAGAACAAAGAAAACGAGAGAAAAAGTTCTACCTGTACGGTTGAAATTACCCAATAGAAAGGGCAAAAGAATTTACATCAACTGCTGCATCTGGGTCTCCGTCAACCCCGTTATCTCCATTACCGTTGATGCATCCATGCCTTTTGCCAGCATATTCTTAGCAATCTCAATACTTCTTTGGCTTTTGCCAGCTTCTTCACCTTTTGCCATGCCTTGTTTCATGCCTTTTTCCATGCCTTTTTCCATGCCTTGCTGATAGCTGTCATACTGAAGGGTTCTCTCCACGCTTACCGCATCCCAAAACTTATCATAGGCTCTGAGTTCGGCATCTGTAAAGCCGGAAATCTTCAAGTCTTCTACGGCTTTTCCTATCTCCGGGTCACGAAGCAGATCGGAAGGAACCTCCTGTGTGTTGGCATTGATTTCCGTGAGGAAACGGAGCCACAATACCATCATACGCTTGTCGGAGATGGAATGAGGAGTGAACTTAGGAAGTTCTATGAAGGTGAAATGCAAGCCTTCGATTACCTTGTTGCTGTCCTTGTCGTGCACGATGCGATAGTTGTGGATGAATTCAGGAGTATCGTGCTCGAAGATGTCATTTACCAAATTGAGAGAATAAACAGGCTGTAGAGCACAGTATCTTTCTCCCTTTTTAGCCTGACTCACGTAGAGTTTGGAGGCATTGAACAGTACTCGCTGCTTGAAAGCGTTAGACCATTCCATCTGCATCTCTACGCAGAATTTCCTGCCTCTGGCATCGGTGCAGAGTACATCTACTATTGTATTCTTGTGACCTTCCAGTTCGGGCACAAGTTCCGTTGGCAGATACTCTATCTCGCGTATCTGCTCTTCTTCGCTGAGTGGCAGGAGGGCGTTCAGGAGGCTAGCCAGCCGTTCGGGGTGTTTACCGAATATCTTCTTGAACGTGAGGTCTGCCTTAGGGTCTAAGTACTTCATAACCTTTCTGTTTTAAAATGATACGGTTCTGTTTTAAAATGCTACCGCAAAATTACGCTTTTATTTTGAAACCAGCAAGAAAAAAGGGAGAAAAGTTTCAAAAATTATGGTGGGGGCTTCAAGGTATCAGGAGTTTTATCAAGGAAATGAGCAAAAAAGTTTCTAAAAATATTATTTCAAAGAGGGTGTGCCATGGATTTATGACACACCCTCTTTGAAATATTATACTTCTTTCCTATTCTTTAGCTCTCAACCTTCTAATTGCATGAAGCCCCTATATATAATAAGGTGTAGGGCCGCCAATCTCCCCTATATATAATAAGGTGTAGGTTTTGTAGGGGCAAAATGGCGAGAAAAGGGGAAAATGGACGGGTTAGAAGCCCGATATGGGGGCTATTTTATAAAAAACATAAGAAAATTAGCCTTTTTTTGAAAAAAAATGCTCAAAAACTTGCAGGTTTCGAAAATTATACTTATATTTGCAACATGAAAAATCTCCTGGCTGGAGATATTTCAAAGACGATAAGAACTGAGTGGCGATAAAAAGCCACAATATTTAAGAACGATAAAATAACTTTTCTAAGAGGACCTTTGAAAAAAGAACGAAGAACTTTTCTAAGAGTGCAGACTCTTTTCATCAAACGGAACTCTT